>CAXTOX010000004.1:35368-59200 GCA_964245885.1 uncultured Chthoniobacterales bacterium
GACGCCGGGTCGCTGTCGAACCTGGAAACGGAAGGCCGCGAACTGGCCGAAGGGATCGTCGGCGTGTTGCGCGAGACGCCGGAGTTTGCACGCTGTTTCATCGCGGCGTGGCCATCGCGCGCGGGAGTGCGCGAGAGCCGGCGAGTCGTGGGACGCTACCGCCTGGAAACGGCCGACATCGAGACCGGGGCGCAGTTCGAGGATGCGGTCGCCTACGCCGCCTGGCCGATGGAATTGCGCGAGAATATTCAAGGGCCCAAGCTGCGTTTTCCCACGGGAGAAGCTCCCTGCGGCATTCCCCTGCGCAGCCTGCGGGCGCAGGACGACGACGCGTTGTTCGTCGCGGGCCGCTGCCTGTCGTCGAGCCACGAGGCGCAGGCGTCCCTGCGGGTGGTCGGCACGTGCCTGGCCACCGGGGAAGCGGCGGGACTTGCCGCGGCGCTGAAAGTCCATCATGCTGACGACGATGCCGCCGCGATCCGTGCCGCGCGGGCGCGCGTTGCCGCATGAACATCGTCGAGAATATCTTCCGCTCCGCGGACCGGCGGGCGGTCGCCCTGGTTTGCGGCGACGAGGAGATCACCTACGGTACGCTCGGCGAGCGGGTAGAGGCCACCGCCGCCCGCATCGCCGCGACGGCCGCCACACGGGTCGCGCTGGATTGTCCCAACGGCATCGCCCACGTCGTGCTCGCCCTCGCCATCGTGCGAGCCGGCAAATGCCTCGTCCCACTCGCCAGCGAACTCGCCGCCCCCGAGCGCAAGCGCATCGTCCGCGAGACCGGCGTTGGCGCGGTCGTCGACGCCGCCGGGGTTGTCCGCGACGTACCGGTCGCCGACGACGGCAGCTTCGAGGAGGCCGCCCTGGCCGCGCTCAACCCCGCGTTCATCCGGTTCAGTTCCGGCACGACCGGCACGAGCAAGGGCGTGGTCATTTCGCACGAAAGCCTGCTGGCGCGCGTCACCGCGGCGAACCGTGGCCTCCGGATCACGCCGGCCGACCGGATCGTCTGGATTTTGCCGATGGCGCATCATTTCGCCGTGTCGATCATGCTGTACCTGCACGCGGGCGCGACGACGCTGATCGTCAACTCCCATCTCGCCGACGACGTGCTGACGGCGGGCATCCGGCAGAGCGGGACCGTCCTGTACGGCGCGCCGTTCCACCACGCCCTGCTCGCGGCGGAGGGTTCGGGACGGCACTGGCCCACGTTGCGGCTGGCCGTGTCGGTGGCGGCTTCGCTGCCGCTCAAAACGGCGCTTGCCTTCGATGCCCGCTACGGCGTAGTGCTGACGCAGGGACTCGGGATCATCGAGGTCGGCTTGCCGTTGCTCAACCTCCTTTCCGCCCGCGAAAAACCAGGGTCGGTCGGCCGGCCGCAGCCCGGTTTCGAGGCCGAAATCCGTGCCGGGGGCGAACTCTACCTGCGTGGTCCGGGCATGTTCGACGCCTACCTGCGTTCCTGGCGTCGGCGCGCTGACGTGCTGGAGAACGGTTGGTTCCGGACGGGCGACCTCGCGGAGGTCGACGATGACGGCGACCTTTACCTGCTCGGGCGCAGTCACTCGGTCATCAACTGCGGTGGCTTGAAATGCTTCCCCGAGGAAATCGAAGCCGTGCTCTGTGAACATCCCGGGGTGTCCGCCGCGCGCGTCTTCGGCAAGGACAACGCCCGCTTCGGTGCCATCCCGGTCGCGGAGATCGAGGCGCGCGATCCTGTGCGGCCCCCTCCGACCAGGGAACTTCTCACCCATTGTGGCCGCCGGCTCGCGGCGTACAAGGTGCCGGTGTCGGTCCAGGTCGTCGAGCGGATCGCGCGGACGGCCAGCGGCAAGATCAAACGGTAGCGGGTGGCGCACTCTTCGGGCGGTGGAGCCACTTCCAGGCGGGCGGGATCAGGAAGACGGAGATCACTGCGTCGAGCAGCAGTCCCAACGCGCAGGTTTGCCCGAGGCTGGCCAGCCCCAGGTGGTTTGCCCAACTGATCGAGCCGAAGCCCGCCGACGCCGAACACGCGCATAACCCGATAACCACGAACAACTCGCGCCGCGCACCCGGCACATCGCCGCCGTTCCGACGTAGCGCCAGCAGCAACAGGATGCTGTAGTCGGTGCCGGTGCCGAGGAGCAGCAGGATGGCGGCGAGATTGAAGAAGTTCCACGTCAGCCCGAGCAGCGACATCGCGCCGAGCAGGCAGGCAAACACGAGCAAAGTAACCGCCACGAAAAGCCTGACCGACCGCGCGTCGCGGAAGGCGAACACCAGCAACCCGAGCACGATGGTCGCCACCCCGATGATCGCCCGCTCGAACTCCCACGGGATCGCGCTCCGCAGTTCCACGCTGAGCAGTTTCCAACCGGTCAGGTACACGCCACCGCCACCCACTTCGCTGGAAAGCGCCCCTTCGTGGTCCGGCGTCGGCTGGACAAACCCCGTAGCGTACCAGCGACCGTTCTCCTTGTCGTGGTGAGACACGCGCTGGAGCAACCAGCGGCTCGCGTCGTTCTGCGGCCAGATCGGCGGCGTTTGCCCGGACCACGCGGACCACTGCCGGAGGAGATTGTCCGTCAAGGTAAACGCATCGTCCTTGAACCCCGCTTCGATGACGGCCTGCCGCAGGCGGGGAGCCTGACCGGCGAGACCGGCGAGCAGCGGGAGGTTCACCCGCTGACGCTCGGCGTCCGGCCAGAGCGGCAACGCCGAGCGGAAACTCCGCACGTCGCCGCGTGCCTGGGCGATGGAGAGTTGCATCTCCGCCGTGCGCAAGCGCGTGAGCACCGCTTCCACGCTGTCGCCTTCCACCAGGAGGTTGAGCGGGTCCACCTGATCGCTGAGCCGCGCGGCCATGTGGTCCAGCGCGTCGTACGCCTCGCTGTGCCGCGGGCGCAACGGCCGCTCGGAAAAATCACTGACGGGCAACCCCTTCCAGAACAGCCCGCCGAGCAACGCCGCCACCAACGCGACGGTGACCCACGCGCCGAAGCGATGGAACCGCTCCGACCACACGGTTCGCTCCACGAACGACGGCGGCGCGTCGCCCTCCCGTTGCACCCAGCGCAGCACCAGCGGCGCGTAGACGGTCAGCATCACCACGGCTCCCACCACGACGCCGACGCCCACGAGGTTGCCGAGTTGGGACAAGCCGGGGAGGCTGCTGACGTTCAGCGCGAAAAACGCCGCGCCGGTCGTCCCCGCCGTCCAGGCGATGTAGCGCAGGCACTGCCGTTGCAACTCGCGCAACGTTCCGCCGAAATGCTGCGCGCGCTGGTAGATGAAATATCCGTAGTCCACGCTCAGCCCGATCATGATGGCCGAGCTGCCGACGCCGATCACCGTGAGCTGACTCATGAACAACCCGGCAATCGCCAAGGAAAGCCCGAAAACTAGGATCAGCATCGCCTGCAACGCCAACAGCGGCCGGAACCGCCGGTAACAAAACCAGAAGATCAACGCGATGATGACCAGGGTGACCACCGCCGACCACTGCATGTCGCTCTGCATGCTGCCGGCGATGGAAGCCTCGATGGCCGGCGAGCCGGTGTATCCCAGCCGGCAGCCGCCGCGGTCCTGCCATGAGGCCGTCGCTTTCTTGACCGCCTCCACCCAAGCGATGGCCTCGTTGTAATTCGCGAGCTTGGCCGGAGCCTCCACGAAGACGACGTGGAACGTCCCGTCGGCCGAGGCAAACTTGGTTTGTTCATCGCCACCGCCCATCAACGATCCCACCGCCGACCCGCTGATGTCATAGGGATCGTAGCTCAGCAGCCCGATCTCCTGCGGCGAAGCGGATTCGGAGAGCTTGTCGAGGGTGTCGCGCAACGTTTGCGGGGCGTGCTCGGGCGAAAGCCGATCCACCAGCGCGCGCACCTTGTCCGGCGGTTGGTTGAGCGCGAGGAACGCGAGGAGTTCGGAGAGTTGCGCGGGGTCCTTTTCCCAGGGCGGCCGGGCGTACGCGCGCTTGACGAGCCCCGGCACGGCCGAGAGACCCGCGGCAATGGTATCGGCATTCGCTTCCGCCGCCTCGGCGGTGGGAGCCTCCACGGTGATGATCAGCTCGTTGTCCGCGACGAACTCCTTCAGGAGCAACGACAGCCCCTGCACCTGCCGCAGGCCGGTAGGGAGGAGTTTGAGGATGTCGACGTTGAAGCTGATGCGCGACAAACCCGCCGCCACGAAGACCAGCACGGCGGCGCCGACCGCCAGCCGGGTGAGGAGAGTACGCCGGCTACTTTGCATCGACGATCTCGTAGCCGGTGAAATCGTAGTCGAACTGGCGCGCGTCGATCTTCTGGTTGATCCGCACGTCAGAGAACTCGTTGCGCATCGACGAGCCATCGCGCGTGACGAACTCGAACGCGATCAGATGGCCCGTTTCCGTGTCGAAGTCGATGCGGACCGAAGCCAGCGCGTTCTTCGCCTGCGGGTCGCGCGGCAGGACTTCCAGGTGGCAGCGCGTGCCCTCGGCGGACACCGCCACGACCTCGAAGCGGCGGGTGAAATCCTCGAAATTCTTGGCGAACGGGAAATCCATCATCGGCATCCGCCGCGCGTTGCCCGGCTGGCTCAACGCGGCGGTGGGCGTCCGCTCGGCCCGCTTCTTGCCCGGCGTGATGACGTAATAGTTTTCGCCCTTGCGGAGCACGACGGTTTTCGGCGGATCGCCGAGTTCCCACCGGAAGGCCCCCGGCGCGCTGTACCAGAGGCGACCCGGCGCGGCCAGTGGATCGCGCAGGTTCTTGTAGGAGCGCGTCTGCGTGAAATCGGCTTGGAGCGTGTGGAGTTCTTCCTGGCGGGCCAGCCACCGTTTCACCGGCGCGAGATCGGGCGGGTCCACCGCGGCCAGTGGACCGACGACGCCGAGAAAGAGCAGCAGGGAGGAAAGCAGGCGCTTGCACATCGCGCGGAAGCTTCACCCGGCCGACTACCGGCGCAAACGGTATCCCGTACACGACAAACGCCGGTTGACGATCCCGGCGGTTGGAGGACGGTTGCGCCGCCCTCCATGAGCGATCCCACCCCCGGCCACAACGACGCCGCGCCCGCCGGCGGACGTTACGCCGTGCTGCGCATCCGGGACCTGCGGTTGTACCTCACAGCGCGCTTCGTGGCTTCGTTCGCGCAGCAGATGCTCGGGACGGCGGTCGGCTGGGAACTCTTCGAGCGGACGCACTCGGCGCTGGCGCTGGGGTTCGTGGGGCTGACCCAGATCGGCCCGTTGCTGCTGTTGACCCTGCCCGCCGGGCACGTGGCCGACCAGCGTTCCCGGCGCAACATCATCCTGTGGATGCAGGCTCTGACCGCGCTGAGTTGTGCGGGACTGACTTTCGTCTCGTGGACCCAGGCCCCGGTGGCGTGGATGTACGGCTTCCTGTTCCTCAGTGGCGTCGCGCGCGCGTTTCTGTGGCCGGCCAGCGGGGCGTTCCTGCCGCAGCTCGTGCCGCGCCCTCTCCTGGCGAACGCGGTGACCTGGAGCAGCGGCAGCTTCCAGCTTTCCGCCGCGCTGGGTCCGGCGGCCGGGGGGTTCGTGATCGCCGCGACGCACGGCGCGGCTTCCGTGTACGCGTTCAACGTCGTGGCGGGGATCGTTTGCTGCCTGCTGACGGCGCTCGTGCGCGCCCGTCCTGAGGCTGCCAAGCCACAACGGATGACGCTCGCCAACCTCGGCGTCGGCCTGCGCTTTGTTTTCAAGACGCCCGCCATCCTCGGAACGATCACCCTGGATCTCTTCGCCGTGCTGCTGGGCGGCGCGACGGCGCTGCTGCCGGTGTACGCGAGCGACATCCTGCACGTCGGTCCGGACGGTCTGGGCGTGCTCAAGGCCGCGCTGCCGGTCGGCTCGACGTGCATGGCCGTCCTCCTCGCGCACCTGCCGCCGATGCGTTTCGCGGGCCGCACGCTGCTGCTGGCGGTGGCGGGTTTCGGTGCGGCGACACTCGTTTTCGGATTGTCGCACTCGATCTGGCTGTCGCTGGCGATGCTGTTCGTGTGCGGCGCGACGGACAACGTCAGCGTGGTGGTGCGGCAAACGCTGGTGCAGGTCCTGACCCCGGACGAAATGCGCGGACGCGTCTCGGCGATCAACAACCTGTTCATCGGGGCCTCGAACGAGTTTGGCGAGGTGGAGTCCGGGACGGTCGCACATTTTCTCGGGCCGGTCTTCGCGGTGGCATCGGGAGGGATCGGCACGATCCTGGTGGTAGTCGCCACGGCGCTGCTCTGGCCCGACCTGCGGCGCATCGGTCGGCTCGACGCGGCCAGGCCAGCAGACGCCTAGCTTTTAAGCTGGGCAAACCGGTGGTCCTTCGTGGACAGTGCGGCTCAGCACTGCTGCCATGAACAACCGCTCCCGCCCGTACCTGGGTCTCCTCTTCCTGACCGGGTTGAACATGTTCAACTATCTCGACCGGTACGTGCTCAACGCCGTGCTGCCGAAAATCCAGGACGACTTGGTGCTCAGCAACACGCTTGCAGGCTGGCTGCCGTCGGCGTTCATGATCGGGTACTTCCTGACCGCTCCCTTCTTCGGTTACCTGGGTGACCGCTCGCCGCGGAAGTGGCTCATCGCCCTCGGCATCACGGTCTGGAGCACCGGGACGATCCTGAGCGGCTTTTGTCACTCTTACACGACCTTGGTGATGTGCCGTCTGCTGGTTGGTCTGGGCGAGGCCAGCTACGCCACGCTCGCGCCGTCGTGGCTCTCCGACCTGTTCCCGACGCACCGCCGAAACAATGCGCTGACCATTTTCTACACCGCGATCCCCGTGGGTTCGGCGCTCGGCTTTGTCGCCGGGGGGCAAGCCATCGCCCATGCGAACTGGCGAGTGGGATTTCTCTGGGCGGGCGTACCCGGATTCGTGCTCGCGCTGCTGCTGCTGACCTTGCGTGAACCGGCGCGCGGCGAGGCGGACGCTTCGGAACCCGGTGGGAACCAACCTTCGGCCGCCAAGCCGCAATTGCGCGACGTTCTGCGCCTGCTCACCATCCCGAACTACCTCTTCCTCACGCTGGGTTATACGGCGTACACGTTTTCGCTCGGCGCGTTTCCGACGTGGACGGCGAAGTTTCTGCATGGCACCCACAACATGGAAGTTCACGTCGCCGACACCTACTTCGGCTATGTGCTCGCCGGGACCGGGTTGTTGAGCACCCTCGTGGGCGGGCTAATCGCCACGGCTTGGCACCGGCGTTATCCCGGGGCTTACTCGCTCTTGCTGACGCTGTCGGCCGCGGCGGCGGTCCCCGTGGCGTTCGCCGCTTTTCTGGTCGGATCGACGGTCGGAGCGTTCGCCTGCCTGACCGCGGCGATGTTTCTGCTGTTCCTGCCGACCGGCCCAATCGGAACGCTGACGGTCGAGAGTGTCCCGGTCGAACTCCGTGGCAGCGCGATGGCCGTGTCGATCTTCACCATCCACCTCCTCGGCGACTTCTGGAGCCCGGGGATCGTGGGCTGGCTCGCGGACCACGCGACTCCGGTGAACGGCCCGGCACCCGCTTTGCAGAAGGCGCTCCTCCTGTTGCCGGCGATGCTGGTGGTGTGCGCGTTGTTGTGGGCCTGGCTGGCTTGGCGGCAGCGGAACGACCCCAGGCCGGTGGAGCGCGGACCAGGCGCGCTGCCGCAACACTGAACCGGGTCAACCCGGTTGCGGGCCGAGGCGGAAAAACCCCTCGGCGGTGGCCGTGGTCTGCGCCGTGACAGTCTCCACCGACTCGCCGCGGGCCTGCGCGACGACGAGCGCGGTCTCGCGGGTGTGCGCCGGCTCGCAGCGTTTCCCTCGAAACGGCACCGGGGCGAGGTACGGACAATCTGTCTCGACCATGAACCGGTCCGCCGGCACCGAAGCCGCTGTTTCCCGCACAGCCGCGCCGTTCTTGAACGTCACAATCCCGGTGAACGAAACCAGGTGTCCCAACGCCATCACCTCGCCCGCCTGCGCCGGCGTGCCGCCGAAGCAGTGGAACACCCCGCGCAAGCGGCCCGTGTAGTCCGCGAGGATTGCTAGGGTGTCTTCCCAAGCGTCGCGCTGGTGAATGACCACGTTCAAGCCAAGGTCGGCGGCGAGGTCGAGTTGCTGACGGAAGCTCGCCGCCTGACGCGTTTTGACGGCCGAGGCATTGGCCGGGTTCTCGGGCAAACGGTGATAATCCAGCCCGGTCTCCCCGACGGCGGCGACCCGGGGATGGGCGGCAAGCTCGCGAAGCGCTTCGTAGTCGCCTTCCGCTGCCTCGTCCGCGGTGGTTGGATGAATACCAACGACCGCGTACACCATCGGGTGCTCGGCCGCGAGCGCGACCGCGTGCCGGCTGCTTTGCACCGAGGTGCCGATGGTGATGATCCGCCCGACGCCCGCCGCGCGAGCGCGCTGCAGCACGGCGTCGAAGTCCGCCGCGAAATCTTCGTAGTCGAGGTGCGCGTGGGTGTCGATCAGCATCAGGAAAACAGCCCCGAGACGATGTTGATGCTCAGACCCAGGATGGCCAGGTTGAAACCGAAGGAAATGACCGAATGCACCAGCGCCAGCCGCCGCAGCCGCCGGGAAGTGATCGACACGTCGGACGTTTGGAAGCACATCCCGATGACGAAGGAAAAGTAGGCGAAGTCGAGGTAATCGGGCTTCTGTTGGTTGGGAAAACTCAGGCCGCCGTGCGCATCGTCGCCCTCCGGCGTGTCGTAGTAGGCATGGGCGTAACGCAAGGTGAAGACGGTGTGCACCAGCGACCAAGAGGTAAAAATCGCCAGGAGGGAAAACAGAACGTGCCCGGCCAGATACGTCTTGTCCAAACCCTTGGCGGTGCCCAGCTCGGCCCCCACCGCAAACACGCTCGCGATGGCCGCTCCCACCACAAAGATAAAGATGGTCGTGCGGCTGGAATCCTGGATGCTCGCTTCCTGCGCCGCCTCGCTGGGGTCGGCACTCACGATGACGTACCACATCATTGCCAACGCGCTAGCGCTGTAGGCGATCCAGGTCACGACCGCCCGTGTCGGCCAGTGCCACGACCACGGCACCGCCAGACACACAACCGCGGCGATCCCGAGCGAGATGAAAAGCCGGTGGTGCGCATCCCAGCGGCCAAACCGATTGTGCAACTCCGGGAAGAGCGGCGTGATCTCTTCTTCCAGTTCGGTGACTTTGTCTTCAGCCATAAGAATCCTGTAGCGGAAGTTTGTACCGCTGCCGCAATTCTTACCAGTCGATAATTGCGCTAGCCCACGTCAGGCCGCTGCCGAAAACGACGAGGAGCACCTTGTCACCCGGTCCGAACCGGCCGGCGCGGTGGGCTTCGTCGAGCGCGATGGCCACGGCCGCCGCACCGGTGTTGCCGTAGACGGCGAGATTGAGGAAGAACTTTTTCTCCGGCACCTTCAGCCGATCCGCGATGGCGTCGATGATGCGGAAGTTCGCCTGGTGCGGGATGATGCAGGCGATGTCGTTGATCGAGAGCCCGGTGCGGTCCAGGGCTTCCATGCACGCGCTGGTCATGGCGCTGACCGCCTGCTTGAAGGTCTCCTTGCCCAGCATTTTGATGGTGTTGAGGCGCTGGTCGAAGTTGTCCCTGGTGATCGGGCAGCGCGTCCCACCTCCCGGGACGCCAAGAATGTTCCCGTAGTCGCCGTCGCTGGCCATGTACGTGGTCAGGATGCCCTCCCCCCGCCCTTCGGGCCGCGCGCCGAGCACCACGGCCCCCGCGCCGTCGCCAAACAGGACGCAGGTGTTACGATCCGACCAGTCCACCATCGCGCTGAGCTTTTCGGCCCCGATGATGAGCGCGTAGCGGATCACGCCCCCGACAATCATGTGCCGGGCCATCTCCAGAGCGTACAAAAACCCGGAGCACGCCGCGGAAATGTCCATCGCCGCCGCCTTGCGCGCGCCGATCAAACTCTGGATGACGCAGGCGGTCGAAGGGAAAAACATGTCCGGCGAAGCCGTGGCGACGAGGATCAGTTCCACGTCCGCCGCCGCGACGCCCGCCTGCTCCAGCGCCGCGCGGGCGGCGGCGGCTCCCAGGTCGCTCGTGTGCTCGCCCTCTGCCGCGATGCGCCGCTCCTTGATGCCAGTGCGCGAGGTGATCCAGTCGTCGCTGGTCTCGACGAACGTCGCGATCTCCGCGTTCGTCATCACGCGGGCGGGCAGGTAGCTGCCCGTGCCCAGCACCGACACGCCCGTGGCGGCCACGTCAGGCAGCCTGGCTGCCGCCGGCTTGGGGGTCGGGATGCTTGGCATAGTAATTCTTGATTTCCTCGACGATGTGCGGGTTGACCTGCTGGTCGATACTTTCCAAGGCGACCCGGATCGCGTTCTTGATCGCCAACGCCGAACTGGAACCGTGCGCGATGATGCAGATGCCGTCCACGCCAAGCAAGACGCTTCCGCCGTACTCGTCCACGTTGGTCTTTTTGCGGATGCTCTTGAACGCGCCCCGCGCCAGCGCCGCACCCGCCATTCTCAGAGGGTTTTTCCTCAGTTCGTTCTTGAGCCACGAGAAGATCGCGTGCGCCAGCGCCTCCACGCTCTTGAGCACCACGTTGCCCAGGAATCCTTCGCAGAGGACCACTTCCACCGGGTGCTCGAACAGGTCGTGTCCCTCGACGTTGCCGCGGAAGTTCAGGCCGCTGGCCTTGAGCATCTTGAAGACTTCCTTGGTGGACTCGCTGCCCTTGTTGTCCTCGCTGCCGATGCTCAGCAGGCCGATGGTTGGATTCTTGTAGCCGAGAACGTGGCGCGAATACACTGAGCCCATGATGCCGTATTGCAGCAGGTGGATCGGCTTGGCGTCCGGGTTGGCTCCGGCGTCGATCAACACGAAAAGGTTGCTCTCCGTCGGGATCGTCGAGGCAATGCCCGCCCGGTCGATCCCCGGCAACAGCCGCAGCTTGATCGTGCTCGCTGCCACCGCGGCACCGGTGTGCCCGGCGCTGACGATAGCGTCGGCTTTCCCTTGTTTGACGAGGTCAACCGCGCGACTGACCGACGAATCCTTTTTCTTGCGCACTGAGGCAATCGCCTCGTCGCCCATGTTCACTACTTGGCTCGAATGAATGATCTCGACACGGACATCCGCGCAGCCGAGACGCTTGAGTTCGTTTTCGACCGCCGCTTGGTCTCCAACCAGGTACAGCTTGCTGAGGTGCGGGTACGCGTTGAGCGCCAGGGCAGCACCTTCGACGATGTTGCCCGGAGCGTGATCCCCGCCCATCGCATCCAGAGCGACCCTCATCTTAAAGAGGAATTTGGCCGGAACCAAGCGCACGCAAGCCGCACCTGCCCGTCCAGTCGCTTCGTCGGGAACGTCCAGCCGTGCTCACCCGCGTGCAGGTCCCGCGACCAACCGCTTCAGGCCTCGATGGTCAAAACCTGACGGCCCTTGTAATAGCCACAGGCCGGACAAGCGATGTGCCCGAGCACAGCGCTGCTGCACTGAGGGCAACGGCCCAGCTTGGGGGCGTGCCAGCGGTTGGCGGCGCGCCGGGTGCGCAGGCGCATCTTCGAGGTTTTGCGTTTGGGGACTCCCATAAAACAGTGGTTCCGTTTGCTGCGATTCTAAAAAAGTGGATCTACGACCGGTCAGGCGGGTTTTTGAGTTGATCGAGCGTGGACCATGCGGAAGGTGGTTGCAAACCGCCTTGGCCATCGCTTTCTCCAAGCGGGACAGCCGTTTCCGCCGACTGTATCTGCGCCGGACAAACTCGCTCGCCCGACCAATCGCAGTGCGGGTAGGCGGGCAAGGCGAGGAGGATATCGTCTCGCAACAGCGGCGTCAAGTCTACGGTTTCGGTCGCGGGACGTTCCATTTCCACGGCGACATCGGTGACCTCCAGCGGACAGGGAAACGCCTCCAGGCAGCGCACGCAGGTCAGTTCCAGGTCGACGGCCAGTTCGCCCGTCGCCCAGAGGCCGTCGGCGTTCATGCCGAGGTCCAGCGAATAGCGCAGCGGGCCGAGCGCGCGGAGGCCGTCCGTTTTCGGCAGGTCGAGAACTTCCGCCGACTCCTCACCTTCGATGTGCAGGCCGTCATCGGGAATCTGTCGCTGGTGGATTTTCACGGGATGGACTCCGCGGCCACGCCGGGGTATCTGCCTCGGAGCGCGACGGACACACACTGTGGCACAAAACTGCCCACCTCGCCACCGAGCCGGGCGATTTCCTTGATGATGCGCGAACTCAGGTAGGTGTAATCTTCCTTGGGCATGAGGAAGATCGTCTCCACGGAGCCTTCCAGCTTGCGGTTCATCAGCGCCATCTGGAATTCGAACTCGAAGTCCGACACGGCGCGCAGTCCGCGGACGATGGCCGTCGCGCCCTCGCGTCGCGCATAGTCCACGAGCAACCCGTCCAAGCGCACCAACCGCAGGCGGTCTGCGTGCGCCCGGGTGGTCTGCTCCAGCAAGGCCAGCCGCTCTTCGAACGTGAAAAGCGCCTGCTTCTGGCTGTTGACCGCCACGGCGACGATGACCTCGTCGAAAAGCTTCACGGCCCGCTCGATCACGTCGAGGTGACCGTTAGTGACAGGGTCGAAACTGCCGGGATAGATGGCGCGACGCATCGGGGGAAGGCTGGAGGATTGACGGGGGTCAGAAATTGTCCGCAGATTAAGCAGATTTTCGCAGAATGGAGGAGGCAGAAGCCATTTTGGTAGTTCCCCCCTTCTTCCAATCTGCGAAAATCTGCGTGATCTGCGGACCCTTTTCCGCCCTCCCAAGCGGCGATCTGCGTTTGAGGTCTATTCCCACTCGATGGTGCTCGGCGGTTTGCTCGAAACGTCGTAGCACACGCGGTTGACCCCCTTGACCTCGTTGCAGATGCGGCTGGAGATGCGCGCGAGCAACTCGTAAGGCAGCCGCACCCAGTCGGCCGTCATGCCGTCCTGGCTCTCGACGATGCGCAGGGCCACGGTATTTTCGTAAGTGCGTTCGTCGCCCATCACGCCGACCGACTGCACCGGCAGCAGCACCGCGAACGACTGCCACACGCGGTAGTACCATTCGGCGGACTTCATTTCGTTGACCACGACGGTGTCGGCATCGCGCAAGATGCGCAGCCGCTCGGGCGTGACCTCGCCGAGGATGCGCACCGCCAAGCCCGGCCCCGGGAATGGCTGCCGGTGCGTCACTTCAATCGGCAAACCCAACTGCGCGCCGACCTGCCGAACCTCGTCCTTGAAGAGCTGACGGAGCGGTTCGATCAGCTCGAACTTCATATCCTCCGGCAGCCCGCCGACGTTGTGGTGGCTCTTGATGAGCGCCGCCGGGTTGCCCGAGATCGACACGCTCTCGATCACGTCGGGGTAGAGCGTCCCCTGCGCGAGAAACCGGTGTCCGGGATCGCCATCCGCTCCGGAACGCAACTCCACCGCCGCTTCCTCGAACACCCGCACGAACTCGACCCCGATGATCTTGCGCTTCTGCTCGGGATCGGTCACGCCCGCGAGCTTGGTCAGGAACCGTTCCGATGCGTCCACCGTCTTCAAGTGAATGTGGAAGTTGTCTCCAAACAACCGTTGCACGGCCTCGGCTTCGTTCTCGCGGAGCAGTCCATTGTTGACGAACACGCACGTCAATTGGTCGCCGATGGCCTGGTGCAGGAGCATCGCCGCCACCGACGAATCCACCCCGCCGCTCAGCCCGAGGATCACGCGTTCGTTCCCCACCTTCTCGCGGATCTCCGCGCACGTCTGCTCGATGAACGACCCCATCGTCCAATCCCGCTCGCAGCCGCAGACGCCGTGGACGAAATTCTCGATGATGTCCTTGCCGCGCGGCGTGTGCGCGACCTCCGGGTGGAACTGCAACCCGAACAGCCGCCGCTCCACGTTCTCGACCGCCGCGAAGTCCGAGTTCTCCGTGCTCGCCACCGCGCGGAACCCGGGCGGCACCGAATTGACCTTGTCCCCGTGGCTGTTCCAAACGTCGAGCTTCTCGGGCAGCCCCGCGAACAGCGGGCAATCCGCCGCCTCGACGCGCAACGTTCCCGCGCCGTACTCACGCTTTTTGCTGGCCTCCACCTTGCCGCCGAGGTGGAAGAACATCAGTTGCAATCCGTAGCAGATCCCCAGCACGGGCAGCCCCAGGTCGAACAACCCCGCGTCCGGCTGCGGGGCGTTCTCCGCGTACACGCTCGCCGGACCGCCCGACAGGATGATCCCCTTCGCGCCCATCGCCGCCAACTCCGCCGCCGGAGTGTCGTAACGCACGATCTGCGAGAACACCGAGCACTCGCGCACCCGGCGGGCGATGACCTGCGTGTATTGCGAGCCGAAATCCAGGATCAGGATTTTCGACCCCTCGAAAGCGGCGGCGGTGCTATCCGTCATGGCGCGAAACGTTGCCCGCTACTTCTTGACGATGAACATGCTCATGGCGTCGCCGACCTTGAGTTTGTCCACCACGTCCATGCCCTCGTCGAGCACCTTGCCGAACACCGTGTATTGCATGTCGAGGTGCGGCGCGTTCTTGAGCACGACGTAAAACTGGCTGTTGGCCGAGTGCGGGTCGTTCGTGCGGGCCATGGCGAGGGTGCCGCGCTCGTTCTTATAAGCGCGGTTCACTTCGAGCGGCAGGTTGCCGTAGTTCGAACCGCCCGAGCCGATGCCAGGGCCGCTCATGCCGTTCTTGGTCTTCGGGTCGCCGATCTGCGCGACGAAGTCAGGCACGATGCGGTGGAAGCGGATGCCGTTATAAAAACCTTCCCCCGCGAGTTGGAGGATGCGTTCGACGTGCTTGGGCGCGGCGTCGGGGAACAACACGCAATAAAAGGAACCCGCCGGCACGTCGCAACGGATGATGGGGTCCTGCCGTTCGGCGTATTTAGCGTCGCCGGGCTGGGTGGAGGGGGTGGTGCTTTCGCTCATTGGCTGATTTAAGGGCATTTCCACCCCCGCGCCAGTGAAAAAGCTGTCACCCGACTCACAGTTCTACAAACCGAGACGATGCCTATCCTCTTTCCTCCGCTTCTCCTGGCGAGGTCAGCCGCTTCCCACCCTTCGCAAACGTTGCGCAAGCAGGGATGAAACAATGTCTGCCCCCCTTTTGTCCTCACGTCGAACACTCGTTGACACTGGATGGAGAATTCAATAATCTTGAGTCAGATAGGGGTAAAAATTATGGCCAGAACGAAGATCAAGTTCAAAATCGGTGAGTTCACCCTCAAAAATGTAGAATTTGAGGTTGATGCTGATCGTGACGAAGCCCCTCGTATCGCTGCGGGGATGCAGAAACAATTAGGCTCGATGCTCAACATCACCCCTCCTCCAGTCGATATAGAGTCGGAGGTGGTTGAACGAACTCCGACATTTCCAGTCTTGGGGATCTCCGACGAACAGAAACCCAAACCTAGAAAGCGGGCAAAATCTCAAGCAAGTTCGAATTCAGATGTCGCTCCGCCAGTGAAATTGGGACACGATCCAACAAAGTTTGGGTCCCCGCTTCAAGCTTGGACTACAAAAAAGAAAGCACTTTGGCTACTCTATTTGGCTAAAGAGTCGCAAGGCATCACAGCTCTGACAGGCAACCAAATCTCGACTGCTTTCAATGCAAATTTTCAGAGTGCCGGATTGATTCAATCTTTCAATGTATCCCGCGATTTGCGGAAGGCTAAAGAAGACGAAAAGTCCGCTCCGGTCGGAGAGACGGCAAACGGATTTTTTCTCACCGATGAAGGCATAAAGGTGAGTCAAGCGCTCATCGCCGAAACACCAAAACCTGCTGGTTAGAGGCAAGATATGGGATTGGTAGAGCGAGCAGCACTCGTGTCGAGATTATCTCCGCCACTTGATCGAACTCTCACGGAGCTAATGATTGAAGAATTTATCTCCTTGGAAAAAAGATTTGTACTCCGAGATTGGGAACCTGCAGAGTTAGACGGTGGTCAATATGCGGAGATTGTAGCGAGAATTCTTTATCATCTCGATTCTAGGAGTTACAGCCCAGCGAGAGGATTTGACGATTGCATAAAGTATATCGAAGACAGCAATGCTTCTATCTCCCATGCGATAACGCCAAGATATCATGCTTTGCACATCGCTAGGGTACTTAGAACGATATATAAGTTTCGAAATCAAAGGGGGGCAGTACACATCTCTCCGACGTACACCGCTAACCATATGGACTCTAAGTTAATGGTTGAGTGTGGACGCTGGACAACCATCGAGATGATTCGGCTGTATGCTCAAGTTACCCAGCAAGAAGCTGAAAAGATCATACGTGAGCTTCTGGAGTTTGACGTGCCTTGCATAGGAAAATATGAAAATGCCTTGCTTGTACAGAGAATTGATCTGAACACAGAAGAAGAGATTTTAGTATTACTGCATTATGCGGGCGAAATCGGTTTGAGTAGGAAGGAACTCGGTCAATATGCACAACGCACGCCACCTTCAATAACTACAACTTTGCAAAAGTTGATCTCACCCAGCCACCGCCAGATAATTCTGACAAGCGAAGCCAAATACCGATTAACTGATCTTGGATCGAAGAGAGTTCGGGATCAGCTAGCGGAAAAGTTATTGTTGGAGTAGAACTTCACCCGAGCAACTGACTAATGGGGCGTGAATTTATGTCGCCCGAATTAATGTCACTGAACAGATAGAAGAGGTTACAGGGATCAGTTTTCAACCTTTGGCAGAAAAAAGTCTATCTCTCTATGCTCGCCCATACCGACGGACACTTTCGCGTAGACACGGCGGGGCGTTAGCACACACAGAATGAGGAGACAGGCATTTTTGCGGCGCGGTACTTATTCCAGCAGGCTCTCTATCTCCTCGAAGGAGAGGGTTTCGAGGAGGGGTTCGTCCTTTTCGCGCTCGACGAGGCTCGCGGTCAGATCGGCAGGATGCGGACGCGTGATTTGGCTTCCGACACGGTGATTAATGCCCCGTCCTCCAAAGTGCCGCCGTGTGCACGGAGAGCGTTCAGTACCAGGGAGCCGAGATGCGACGGGCGGACATCCTGTGCGCGAACCTGGATCACGCTCGGACCCCGCGCCTTCGTGTGAGAGAGCAGGATGCCGAAGTCGAGGTCATGCGTGAACACGACGTATCCACGTTCGCGCGCCCAACCCATGATGTCCGTGTCCGGCGCGCGGCCGTCACCGACTGCGGACCAGTGAACCGCCTCGTACCCGTGTTCCCGCAGGAGCGGGAGCCAGTCGGGGGACAGGTTCATGTCCAGCAGGAGCTTCATGCGGTGGCGAGCGGAACTTCGAGTTCCTCCACGCGCCACGCGGCGTAGGACAGCGCCTCGCCGATGTCTTCCGCAACCAGATAGGGATAGAGCCGGAGGATTTCCTCGTGCGGAACTCCCTTCGCCACGAGACCGACGACCGTGCCGACGGTGACCCGCAGGCCCCGGATGCAAGGCTTGCCACCCATGACGTTGGGATCGTGGGTGATGTGGGAAGCTTCCGGCATGGCGAGAAGTTACCGGAACCCGGCCGCCGTTGCACCTGAAAACACCGCGGGCCGCAGGCGGGCTATTCCAGCAGGCTCTCGATTTCCTCGAAAGAGAGGGTTTCGAGGAGGGGTTCGTCCTTTTCGCGCTCGACGAGGCTCGCGGTCAGTTCCTTCTTGCGGTTTTGCAGGGCGAAGATTTTTTCCTCCACCGTGCCGCGGGCGATGAGGCGGTAGGCGGTGACCACGCGCGTCTGGCCGATGCGGTGCGCACGGTCGGTGGCCTGGGCTTCGACGGCCGGGTTCCACCACGGGTCGAAGTGGATGACCGTGTCCGCCCCGGTGAGGTTCAGGCCGACGCCGCCGGCTTTCACGCTGATGAGGAAGGCAGTGATGCTCGCGTCGGATTGGAAACGCTCCACCTGCGCGGTGCGTTCGCGCGGCTTGGTCGAACCGTCGAGGTAGCAGAACGTCGTCCCCTGCCCTTCGAGGTGCGCGGAGAGGATTTTCAACATCGACACGAACTGGCTGAAGATCAGCACCCGGTGGCCGCCCTCGCGGATTTCGGTGAGGAGTTCGTCGAGGAGGGTCAGCTTGGCGGAGACGGCGGCGGGGCGGACCGGGCGGTTGGAAGAGGTGGTGGGTTCTTCGTCGCCCTCGTCGGCGAGGTCGGTGGACGACGCGGCGGCGTCGGGTTGGAGGCCGAGCAGGCGGAGATCGCAACAGGCCTGGCGCAGACGGAGGAGCGCGGTGAGGACGAGCATGCGGCCCGCGCCCTGGTTCTTGTCGCGGCGGGCGTGGTCGAGCTTGAGGCGGGATTGTTCGAGGAGGCCGCGGTAGACCTCCGTTTGCGCGGGGGTGAGGTCGCAGAAGGCGGTTTGCTCGATGCGGTCGGGGAGTTCGGTGGCCACGTCCTTCTTGCGGCGGCGCAGGAGGACGGGGCGCAGGCGGCGGGTGAGGCGTTCGCGCACGCCGTCGGCGGCGGGGTCGCCGGGGCGGCTGAGCGGGAGTTCGTAGCGTTCGCGGAAGTCCTGGCGGTTGCCGAGGTAGCCGGGCAGAGCGAAACGCATGATCGACCACAGGTCGCGCACGGAGTTTTCCATGGGCGTGCCTGTCAGCACGAAGCGGTGGCGGCTGCGGAGTTCGCAGGCGGCCTTGGCAACCTGGCTGTCCGGGTTCTTGATGTGGTGGGCCTCGTCGAGGATGACGGCGGCGAACTCGGTTTGGCGGTACTTGTCCAGGTCGCGGCGCAAGAGGGCGTAGCTCGTGACGACGAGGTCGTGGGAAGAGACTTGGGCGAAGAGGGCGGCGCGGTCGGGGCCGTCGATGGCGAGGGTGCGGAGTTCGGGGGTGAACCGGGCGGCTTCACGCTGCCAGTTGTCCACCAGCGAGGTCGGGCAGACGACCAGGGAAGGCAGAAGGTAAAAGGTAGAAGGTAGAAGTCCAGAGGCAGAGGCAGAAGAAGCAGCGGCGGTTTTGGAGGCGGAGAGGTAGGCCAGGGCTTGCAGGGTTTTGCCGAGGCCCATCTCGTCGGCCAGGATGCCGCCGAGGGCGTTGGCGGCGAGGAGCGCGAGCCAGCGAACGCCGTCGCGTTGGTAGGCACGGAGCGCGGCGGTGAGCGCGGGCGTTAGGGTGGGTTCGGCAGCGCGCTGGATTTTGCCCTGGCGCTGGAGATAGTCGTTCCACGTTGGCGCGGCGGCGACGTTCCAACGTTCGAAGGTCGCCTCCAGATACGCGCTCTTGCTGCGGTCCAGTCGGTATACGCCGGGTTGCGGCTGGGACGGGTCGCAATCGCGCAGGACTTCCTGGAAGTCGTTCAAGAGTTCTTCGGGAAGGATCGCGCGTTTGCCGTTGCGCAGCCGCGCGTGGCCGGTGCCCATTTGCAAGAGGCGCTGGATTTCCGCGGCGGGATAACGCTCACCGGTGCGGCTGGTGAAATTCATCTCCAGCTCGAACCAGTCTGCGCCGGAACGCGGCGAGGCGATCTCGGGGGTGATGAACTCGATCCGCTGGCTGACGTTCGTAAACCGCGCTCCGAGCGTAACCTTCCAACCGGGGTCGGCTTGCAGGGCGGGCAATTCCCGCGCGACGAAACGCAGCACGCGGTCCTCGCCCTTGAGATAGTATTGATGCGTGGAGTTTGGCCCTTCGAACCCCGCCTGCTTCAGCCGCGCGAGGGCGGCCCGCTCCGCGCCGACGTGGCGGGTGCGGATCACCCGCGATGGCCCATGCAGCCCGATGCCGACCATGCGGCGCTCGGGTTCTGAGGAGGCGTGCTCCAACCAACCTTTCCCGTAGTCGGTCTGCAACTGCGCGCCGAGTTGGTTGAGCGAGCCTTCCAGCGACAGGATGAACGTCGGCGGGGCGGGTTCAGGGTCTTCAACGGTCTTGCGCGCGATGGCGTGGTCGTCGGAACGCAGGTCAAAGAACGGCCCCAGCCGCGGCCATTCGCCGTCCATGAAGGCCTCGGCCTGTTCCGGCGGGAGGCGGCGGGACGATTCCTCCAGCAGTGGAAAATACGGCGTCGGCAGGCCCGGCGAGACCGGCTGGAGCGACGTGCCGCCGGAACCGGTCCGCAACAGCCAGGCGCATTGGCCCGCCACGAACGCTCGGGCCTCGTCCGGCCACTGGACGGCAAGGTCGAGCGACCCGTCCGGCAGGAATTTGGCGCGCAACGCCGGCTTGCAGGGTCCGGCGGACACCTTCAACGTGCCGGAGCGACCGAGCGTCAAACGCGGGTGGCCCACGAGCGCACCGAGGAGGTCGAGGAAGGCCGCGCGGTCCACGAAGGACATGCCGCCGGGCACGGTGTTGGTGGCGGCGGCGACCCGCTCGACGACGCGGAGGTCCTCCGGCAGGAGCGTACGCGGGGTGCCGGGGGCGTTGAACATCGTGCGGCTGCCGCCGGTGGAGAGTTCGAGGCCGACGAGGAGCTGGCCTTTCGCCCAGGCGGCCGCGAGGTCGGGCGCGAGGACGACGTGCAGGCGCGCGGCGGCAGAGGGGTCAGCCTGGAAGGGCAGCGCGACGGGGACGGGTTTCGCGGGTGCGCCTGGCTTGCTGGCGGCAACCGGCGCGGACGGCGTTGGCGCGGGCGGGTTCATCCCGGCCAGGATCGCCACACCGACGGCCACGGAATGGGCGCAGATCGTGCCATATTCGCGCGACGGGCGGCAGGTGCAGAGGTTTTCGATGTTCGTGGGCGTCTTGATCTTGAGGCCGGCTTTGTACTCGCGGTCCCCTTCTCTGACCATGCCTTGTAGGACCGGCGGCGAGTACGTCGCGCCGCTCACCCGCCCCGCCTCGCGCAAGCCGCGGGCGTGGCGGATGACCTCCCAGCCGCCGGCGGCGATGAGGAGTTTCTCGGTCAAGGGCACCGGCGCGGTGGCCGGCAACGGGTAGCGGGAAGGCTGCATGGAGGCAGGAGAGAAGAAAAAGCGTGTCTGCGCTGGCGTTCGTGGACAAACTTTGCTCTACGTCTACGGTCCCGGCAACGCCCACGCATGCACATGAAGCTCATCGCCATCGCCAACCAAAAAGGCGGGGTGGGTAAAACCACCACGGCGGTCAATCTGTCGGCGTGCCTCGCCGCCATGGGCTGGCGCGTGCTCCTGATCGACCTCGACCCGCAGGCCAACGCCACCAGCGCCATCGGCCTGGAAGGCGTCGAGGGGATGAGCCTCTACCGGGCATTCATCGGCGAGGTGCCATTGATCGAACAAATCCTCCCCACCCGGCTGGATAATCTGTTCCTGATCCCGGCCGACCTCGACCTTGCCGGCGCGGAGGTCGAGGTGGCGCGGCTGGACAACCATCTCGTGCGTCTACAGGAGATCATCCGCCCCCTCGTGGAGGACGCGCCGTTCGACTTCGTGGTGATGGATTGTCCACCCTCGCTGGGCATCATCATGACCAACGCTCTGGCCGCCGCCGACGAACTGCTCGTCCCGATCCAGTGCGAATACTTCGCGCTCGAAGGACTATCCAAGATCGTCGGTCTGGTCGAGCAGATCCGCGGCGTGGCCAATTCCAACCTGAACATCGGCGGGATCGTCATGACCATGTACGATTCGCGGACCAGCCTCGGCAAACAGGTGGTCGGCGAGGTGCGCAAGCATTTCGACACGACGACCTACCAGACGATGATCCCCCGCTCCGTGCGCCTCGGGGAAGCGCCGAGCTTCGGCCAGACGATCCTGGAATACGATCCGAGCGGTGTCGCGGCGAAAGCGTACAAGCAGATGGCGGAGGAATTCATCCGGCGTCAGCGCGGCGAGATCATCCCTGCCGTTCCGTTGGAAGACGAGCCGGAGGTTTCGCCGGACGTGAGGTCCTGAACCTGGCTGGTTGAGGCGTATCCGACGCGGCGAGTTGGACGCCTGCCCCCTGTTGCGGTATTTTCCCTGGCCAGCTTCCCGGCGCCCCCTTGTCCCGTCATCGCTCCATCAATTTGTCCGCGCCGTTGTTGCTGGAGGGTTACCGGCGCGGGTTGTTCCCGATGGCGCTCGACGACGGCGAGATCGGCTGGTTCTCGCCCGATCCCCGGGGGATCATTCCGCTGGAGCCGACCGGCTTTCACGTTCCGCATGGGCTGAAGCGTGCTCTGAAGAAAGCGCCGTTTGAAATCCGGATGAACACGGCGTTCGAGGCCGTGATCCGGGCGTGTGCCCGGCGCACGGAGACATGGATCAGCGAGGAGATCATCCGCTCCTACCGCGATTTGCACCTACTCGGCTACGGGCACAGCGTGGAATGCTGGCAGGACGGCGAACTCGTCGGTGGACTGTACGGGGTGGCGCTCGGCGGGGCGTTTTTCGGGGAGTCGATGTTTCACACGAGCACCGACGCCTCGAAGGTCGCGTTGGTGCGGTTGGTCGAATGGATGCGCCTGCGGGGCTACTCGCTGCTGGATATCCAATGGACGACGCCGCACCTGAAGACGTTCGGGGCCATCGACATCCCGCGGGTCGATTACTTGCAACGGCTCGCCTCGGCGCTCCAACAGCCGCGGGAGTTTTGTTAGAGCGTGCTACCGGAAAGATTTGTCCACAGGCTGCGCAGCAGGTGGTAGAGTGTTTCCAGGCGGCCGACTTCTGCGTCGGCGTTGAATGCGCGCCGGTACGCCTCGCCCCAGATCGCCTCCAGCTCCAGCGGGCGACCCGCTTTGAAGTCCAGCACCGTGCTCGGCAGGTAACGGCCCATCTCCGCCGTGCGCTTGAACTGCAAATCCGCGAAGTCCGACGGGATCGCGTGCCCGAGCTTCCGCGCGGCGGCGACCACCTCGTCGGCCAGGCGCCGCGTGAGGTACGCCAAGTCGTCGTCCGCGAGGATGTCGGCGGTTGAGACCGGCGGCTGGTCCCTTCCCCGTTGGGCGGTCGCCAGCACGGTCATGCCGTTGAAGGGAATGTTCCAGACGAGCTTGCGCCAGCGGGCTTCGGCGAGGTCGGTGACCACCCGCGCGTTGATGCCGCAGCGTTTGAACTCCCAGGCGATGTCGTGGGTGCGCGGCAGCGGGAAGCCGGCGTGCTCGCCGAGCGAGATCGTCCCGTGGCCGAGGTGTTCGATGACGCCGGGTTCCGTCTTGTTGAGGCACACGAAGCACAGGCCGCCGAGCACGCGCTCCGCACCGTAGCGTTCGGCGAGGAATTCCTCGTTGCCCAGACCGTTCTGGAGCGTGAGCAGCACGGTGTCCGGGCGCAACAACGGAGCCAGCAGCGCGGGCAGTGCATCGTTCGCCGTGGCCTTGACGGCGATCAAGACGAGGTCGCAGGAGCCGATCGTTTCCGTCGAGGAGTGCGCGAGCGTTTTCGCCACGCGGAAGTTGCCCTCGCGGCTTTTCACCCGCAGTCCGAAACGCTTCACCACCCGTCGCTCCTCTTCCGAGCGGATCAGGAAATGCACCTCGCGCCCGAAGTACGCCAGCTTTGCCCCGTAGAACCCCCCGACCGCGCCGGTCCCGACCACCGCGATACGGTAGCGCGGCAGGACGTGCGTCGACGGCTTCATTCCTCGCGCCAGGGACGCGGCAGGTCGCGCACGCCGAAGTAGTCGCCGCCCTTCGCCACCGGATCGTCGGTGCCCCACGGGATGTTCTTGTCGCGCTTGGCGAGCAGAGGGATGTGCTTTGAGCAGTGGATGTAGGCTTCCTCGACGTGCACGACGACCCAGCGTTCGGGGCGGCGGCCGGCCGTGTCGGCCAGGGCGCGCCCGACGGCTTCGCGCAACCGCGGAGAGATGCCGTCGTCCGCGAGCAGCGCCTCGTTTTCCGCGACGCCCGCCTCGCCGTTGACGTGGCAGCCGACCGTCGAGCGGAAGAAATCCACGAACAGCAGTCCGACGTGCCCGTTCTCGGAAATGTTGCCGACGCTGGCCATCACGCCGTTACCCCGGTACTCGGGGTAAGCCAGCGTCTGCTCGTCCACCACCGTGACAAACCCCGGCGGCCCTGCTCGG
>CAXTOX010000004.1:59210-77937 GCA_964245885.1 uncultured Chthoniobacterales bacterium
CGCAGTTCCCGGCGGCGTCGGCGGTTGAAACGAAGACGAGTTCCTGCGCGGCGATGAACTCGCGCATCCGGTCGTTCAGATGGTCGAGCACCTGGTGCTTGTAGAACGCTTCCGCACGGCGCTGGGTGCCGTGCTCGCGTTGCAGCGCGTGCTCGCCCTGTGAACCGGGCAACGGGTGCTTCTCCTCCATGGATGATCAACGGTGAACGTCGACGGTCAGCCCGTGCGCGGCGTGCAGGCGCGCCGCAGCCTCGACCGAGTTGCGGTGCAGCCGCGCGGTGTTCGCCAGTTCGCGGTTGTACCCGCCGCCGTAGAGCACCGCAACCGGAATCCCCCGCGGCACGAACAACCCCAGCACGAACGCGTCGCGCTCCGACATTTCCTTCAACGTAAGCTGCATCTGCCCGAAACGGTCGTTCTGGTGCGGGTCCGCACCCGAAATCCAGATCGCCAAGTCCGGCCGGAACGACTCCACCGCCGGGGGCAGCGACTGCCGAAGCGCGTCGAGAAACACCGCGCCGGGCACGAACCGTTCCAGCCCCACGTCGAGCGAACCGGGCACCTTGCGGCTCGGGTAGTTCGCCGCGACGTGGATCGAATACGTGAAAACGTGCGGGTCCGCGCCGAGCAGGGCGTTGGTCCCGTTGCCCTGGTGGGCGTCGGTGTCCACGACCATGATCCGCAGTTCCGGCCGGTCGGTTTGCAGATCGCGCACCGCCACCGCAACATCGTTGAGTACACAGAATCCCTCCCCGTGGTCGGCGAACGCGTGGTGGGTGCCACCGGCGAGGTTGGCCGCGACGCCATCCGCCAGCGCGGCCCGCACGGCGCGGCGCGTGCCCTCCACCTCGCGGGCACACCGGGCGAAAAGCTCGGGCGACGGCGGCAGACCGAGCATCGTCGCCTCCTTCGAGGTGAGTTCGCCACGGGAAACGCGGTCGAGGTATTCCGGCGTGTGGACCCGCTCCAGGTGTTCATGCGCAGCGGGCGCGACTTCTTCCACGTCGTCCGCTGCCACCGCGCCGCTCTCCAGGAGCATCTCGAACGCCAGCGGGAACTTGACCATCGGGAACGGATGCCCCTCCGGCAGCGGCAGGAAATAGCCCGGTGAATAGAAGCAGCGCATCGCTTCTTTTCAGGAACATTCGCCGCTGCCCGCCCGGCTATTCACGGCTTGGAAGCTCCCTGCACCGCCGCGATGGCACCCGGCTGGGCGACGGGTTCCGACCCGGGCGCAGGATGGTGCAACGCGTCCTGTCCATCCTGCACGCCCGTGATCAGCCGCGACCCGCGGTAGAACGTCACGTAGTTCCAGGCCCACTCGCTGATGACCGCCAGACGGCTGCGGTAACCGACCAGGTACACGATGTGGATCGCGGCCCACATTACCCAGGCGATGAACCCTCCGAACCGCACGAAGTTCAGGTCCGCGACGGCCTTGTTGCGGCCGATGGTCGCCAGGTTGCCCTTGTCCCAATAGGAAAAATTCATGGGCTTGCCGCCCGCGAGCGTCTCCAGGATGTTGTTGGCCGCGTGACGCCCTTCCTGCATGGCGGGGGGACTCACGCCCGGCAGCGGCTTACCGGTCTGGTGCGAGAAATTGGCCATGTCGCCGATCACCTGCACTTCGGGATGATCGGGGATGGTCAGGTCCTCGTTGACGACGACGCGGCCGGCTTTGTCCAGCGGCACGCCGAGCGTCTTGCCGAGCGGCGACGCAGCGTTGCCCGCCGCCCAGATCACCGTGCGCGTGGGCAGGAACTGCCCGTCCTTTAACTCCACCCCTTCCGCGGTAATGTTTGTCACGGTCACTCCTTCGTGGACCTCGACCCCGATTTGTTCCAACTGTTTTTTGCCGCTGGCGGAAAGCTCCGGCGGGAAGGCACCCAGGATGCGCGGCCCGCCCTCGATGATCATAATCTTGGCCCGCGCCGAGTTGATGGAACGGAAGTCGCGAGTCATCGTGTGCCGGGCGATCTCGCTGATGGCACCCGCCATCTCGCACCCGGTCGGGCCACCGCCGACGATCACAAACGTCATGGCGGCGTCACGCTCGGATTGGTCGACGGCTTTTTCGGCGATTTCAAAGGCCGTCAGCATCCGCTTCCGGATTTCCACGGCGTCGGCGAGGTTCTTCAGACCGGGAGCGAACTTCTCCCACTCGTCGTGGCCGAAGTAGCTGTGGCGCGAGCCGGTGGCCAGGATCAGGAAGTCGTACGGAACCACCAGGTCCTCGGTGATCACCTTGCGCGCCGCCACGTCGACGCGCCGCACTTCCGAGAGGATCACTTCGACGTTTTCCTGGTGCCGGAAAATCTCGCGCAACGGCCGGGCGATGTTCGCCGGGGTCAGCCCCGCTGTCGCCACCTGGTAAAGGAGCGGCTGGAAAAGGTGGTGGTTGCTGCGGTCGATGAGCGTCACATCGACGCTCTCGCCCTTGAATTTCTTGACCGCTTCGAGGCCGGCAAATCCGCCCCCGACGACGACGATCTTCGGGCGGCCGGACGGCGGGCGGGCGACGGACGTGGTCGACGCCGGTTTGAGGACGGGCGCGGCGGCGGGGGGCGGTTCCATGGTGACGCTGCTCATAGTAGATCAGTTTTGTCGGGGAGGTGCCTCTGACACGGGAACTTCCTGCAATCGGGCCAACCCGGCAAGCGACGCTTGTGAAATATTTCACAATTACCGCTTGCGCCCCGGCCGGGGGAGAAATTACTTTTGCAGGCTAGCCCGACGCGGACCGTTCGCTTCCGGTACCGCCCGGTTTCCTCCACTTCCACATGGCTTCGCGCATTCAAGAAATCGAGGCGCCCGACACGCTGGCGCGCACGCAGGCGTCCCTCGGCAGCCTGAGAGAGACGACCGACGACAAAATTGGCGAGAAGATGACCCTGAACATGGGTCCTTCCCACCCGGCGACCCACGGCGTGCTCCGCCTCGTGCTCGAGCTCGACGGCGAGGTGATCACGAAGGCGACGCCGGACATGGGTTACCTGCACCGCGGCGATGAAAAGATCGCCGAGAACATGCAGTACAACCAATTTATCCCTTATACGGATCGGTTGGACTACCTCGCGCCACTGGCCAACAACGTGGCTTACGCCTTGGCGGTCGAAAAGCTGATGGGCTGGGAACTGCCTCCGCGCGGCAAGGCGCTGCGGGTCCTCTGCTGCGAGATCGCCCGTATCTCGGCGCACTTGCTCGGTCTCGGAGCGTTCGCGATGGACACCGGTGCGATGACGGTGTTCCTCTACACTTTCACCGAGCGCGAGAAGATCTACAACCTGATCGAGCAACTGACCGGCGCGCGCTTCACAACGAGCTACACACGGGTCGGCGGGCAGGTGCGTGATTTGCCGGAGACGTTTGAGGCGCAGTTGCGGCAGTTTCTGAAGGAGTTCATCCCGAATCTCAACGAGATCGATAACCTGCTCACCCGCAACCGGATCTTCGTGGATCGCACCCGTGATGTCGGGCTGATTTCCAAAGAGCAGGCGGTTGCGTTCGGACTTTCCGGGCCGAACCTGCGTGGCTCCGGCGTCGACCACGATCTGCGCAAGAAGCACCCCTACCTCGACTACGAGAAGTACGACTTCGAGGTGGCCGTCGGCACGGTGGGTGACTGCTACGACCGTTATCTTGTGCGCTTGGAGGAAATGCGGCAGAGTGTGCGCATCCTCGAACAGGTGCTCGACACGATGCCGGATGGCCCCATCAACGTGGTGGACGGCAAAAATATCCTGCCGCCCAAGCAAGCCGTACTGATGAAGATGGAGGAGTTGATCCATCATTTCATGGTCGTCACCCAAGGGATCGACGCGCCTCCGGGCGAGGTCTACTTCGGTGCCGAAAACCCCAAGGGCGAACTCGGCTTCTACATCAACAGCCGTGGCGGTGGCGTGCCGCACCGGCTCAAAATTCGCGCTCCGTCCTTCGTCAATCTGAGCATCCTCCCGACGATCCTGCCCGGCCACATGATGAGCGATGTCGTCGCCATCCTCGGCAGTCTGGATTTCGTGATGGGCGAGTGTGATCGTTAATCCCCGTCAGCAAAACCTCGAAAGCAGTCGTTCCGTCCCTATGAAAACCCGTTTCCTTTCCCTCCTTGGTTGCGCCGTCCTCGGCCTCGCCGTCACCGTCGGCACGACCGCTTGTGACAAGCAGGGCAACGCGAAGATCACGGACTCCGGCAACACCAAACTGACCCCCGCCAACATCGCCAAGATGAGCAAGGGCATGCAGCGTTCGCAGGTCGTGGCCCTGTTCGGTCAGCCGACGCAGTCCGGCGACGTGGAAAACGACGTGGTCTTTAAGAAGCAGCGCGTGACCTACATCGAAGGCAAGGATTCTTTGTCGATCACGTACAAGAATGACGAGGTCGAGGAGTTTTCCAGCACCGTGGGCACGACCACGAGCACCGCGAACAGCAACGCCGATGGCACCACGACAACGACCTCGTCGACCAGCACGAAGTCCAACTGATACCCAACGCTTCGCAGCCCTCTGCCGCGCATGGAAATTCCCGCCGAGTTGGAACAGAAAATAGACGAGGTAATCACGCATTACCCCGTTTCCAAGCGCAGTGCCGTGCTGCCTCTCTTACACCTTTTGCAGGAGCGGTTTGGCTACATCAGCCCGGAGACCACCGATTGGGTGGCGGCCAAGCTCGACCTCCAGCCCATCAACGTGCTGGAAGTGGTGACCTTTTATCCGATGTTCCGGGCCGCGCCTCCTGGCCGGCACCACATCCGGGTTTGCCGGACGCTCTCTTGCGCCATGGCCGGGTCGTACCGGCTGCTGGACGACCTGTGCGAACTGGCCAAGATCGAGCGCCCCCAGCACGCGGGCCACGGCACGCCGTTCACCGTGGGTGAGGATGGCAGATTCAGCATTGAGTTCGTCGAGTGCCTGGCAAGCTGCGGCACCGCGCCGGTCTGCATGGTCAACGACGACTTCTACGAAGGTGTGAACAAGGAAGCCGCGACCGAAATCCTGTCCAAGTACCAATAATCTTATGGTCTCTTTGCTCAAGCAGCCTCATCCGCGTGAACGCCGGATGATCTTCAAAAACGTGGACCGTCCCGGTTGGAAGACGGACATCGACACCTATCTCGAAGACGGCGGGTACGCGGACCTGAAAAAGGCGCTGACCATGTCGCAGCCCGATGTCGTCAACGAGGTCAAGGCCAGCGGCCTGCGCGGGCGCGGCGGGGCCGGGTTCCCGTGCGGCGTGAAATGGGGCTTTATCAAGCAGGACAGCCCCAAGCCGATTTATCTGATCTGCAACGCCGACGAGTCCGAGCCGGGCACTTTCAAGGACCGTTACATCATCCACCAGGACCCGCACCAACTCGTCGAGGGGATGGTGATTTCCTGCTACGCGGTCAACGCGAAACTGGCCTACATCTACATTCGCGGTGAGTACCCCGAGGGCGCGAAGATTCTCGAACGTGCGCTGGCCGAAGCTCGCGAGCGCGGCTTCCTCGGGAAGAACATCCAAGGCACTGGTTTCGACTGCGAAATCTACGTGCACCGCGGCGCGGGAGCTTACATCTGCGGCGAGGAAACGGGCATGATCGAGTCGCTCGAAGGCAAGCGTCCGTATCCGCGGATCAAGCCCCCTTATTTCCCGGCGGTATTAGGACTGTACCAGTGCCCGACCATCGTCAATAACGTCGAAACGCTCTGCCACGTGAAGCACATCGTCGGCATGGGCGGCGCGGAGTATGCCAAGATCGGCCGTCCCAACAACACCGGTACGCGCATCCTGTGCGTCAGCGGCGACGTGCAAAAACCCGGCTACTTCGAGGTGGAGGTCGGCTCCCTCACGATGGGCGAGCTTCTGTACGACGTTTGCGGCGGCCCGAAGGAAGGCCGCAAGTTCAAGGCCATCATCCCCGGTGGCAGCAGCGCCAAAGTCTTGCGCGCCGACGAGAAGTATAAGATCAAGGAAAAAGGGCCGGACGGCGCGATGGTCGACAAAGAGATTACTTTCGACCAGATCCCGATGGATTTCGACACGTTGGCAGCGGTCGGCTCGATGGCCGGCTCCGGCGGCGTGATCGTCATGGACGATTCGCGCAACATGGTCGAGACCCTGGCGAACATCAACGAATTCTACGCCCACGAAAGCTGCGGTCAATGCACCCCTTGCCGTGAGGGTTCACTGTGGATGCAGAAAATTACGCGGCGCATGGTGAGCGGCGAGGGTGCCAAGCAGGACCCGGCGGTGCTCAAGAGCGTGGCGGACAACATCGCGGGCAAGACGATCTGCGCTTTCGGCGAGGCGTGCGCGTGGCCGACGCAGAGTTTCATCGGCAAGTTCCGGGAGGAGTTCGACGCCAAGGCGCAAAAGAACGTGACTCCGCGCGAGGTCTCCGACGGCGTGGCGTTGCGCGACGGTCGGCCCGTGCTCGTACACGACCACGAGGTGGCGACGGCGTCACCCGGTGGCGTGCCGAAACCGGATGCGCCGTGGGAACTCTCCAACGACAGCAAGTCGGGCGAGGTCTGACCCACACCCTTTTCCATATTGCACCAGCTATGAGCGATTCTCCGACGATGACTGCTCCTCCGCCCGTTCAAATGTTGAACGTGCAGGTGGATGGTGTCTGGCACCAGTTTCCCAAAGGCACGCGTGTCATCGAGGCGTGCACGCAGGCGGGCGCGTATGTGCCCCGCTATTGTTACCATCCGAAGCTCTCGTCACCCGGAAACTGCCGGATGTGTCTGATCGAAATGGGCATGCCCAAGATGGGTGCCGACCGCAAGCCCGCACTCGGGCCGGACGGCAAACCCGTCATCAACTGGATTCCCCGGCCGCAGATTTCGTGCGCGCAGGACATTGCCGAGGGCATGGGCATCCGCACCGACTCGCCGATGGCGCAGGAGTGCCGCAAGGGCGTGATGGAGTTTCTGCTCATCAACCATCCGCTCGATTGCACGATTTGCGATCAAGCGGGCGAATGCCGCTTGCAGGAGTTCAGCGTGGAATACGGCCAGTCATCGTCGCGTTTTCTCGACGAAAAGGTCCACAAACCCAAACACGTTGACCTCGGGCCGCGCATCGTGTTGGACGACGAACGCTGCATCCTTTGTTCGCGCTGCGTCCGCTTCACCAAGGAAATCGCCAAGGACGATGCTCTCGGCTTCGTGGACCGCGGCAGCTATTCCACGTTGACCGCGCATCCCGAACGTCGGTTCGACAACAACTACACCCTCAACACCGTAGACATCTGCCCGGTGGGTGCGTTGACCTCAAAGGATTTCCGTTTCAAGATGCGGGTGTGGTTCCTCAAAGAAACCAAGAGCATCTGCACAAGCTGTGCGACGGGGTGCAACACGGTCGTCGGCAGCCGGCAGGACGTGGTCTACCGCCAGACGCCGCGTGAGAACAATGACGTGAATTCCGTGTGGATGTGCGATTACGGCCGGTTGAACTTCCACTATTTGCACGACGAACGCCGGATCACCGCCCCGCAGGTGCGGCAAGGGGACGGTTCGTTCCGTGCGGCCGAGTGGCAGACGGCCATCGGCCGGGCGGCGGCACAATTGCGCGAGTTCAAGGGTGAAGAAATCGCCATCGTCGCCAGCGGCAGGATGACAAACGAGGAACTTTACCTCACGCGCCGTCTGGCGGAGGGCTTGAAGTGCAAGCTTCTCGACATCGCCCCACGCACCGGCGAGGCCGACGACATCCTTCTCAGCGCCGACCGGAACCCGAACACCGCCGGGGCGAAACTTTTGGGTGTGGCCGCCGAGGAACCCGGCGCGAAGCTGAAAGAAATCGTGGACGGCATCAACTCGCACCGGATCCACGCGGTGGTGTGCCTGCACGAAGATCTGGCCGAACACGGTGCGACTACCAAGGCCCTGGCAGACCTGCCGTGCCTCGTCGCATCCAGCCTGCTTCCGAACGCCACGATCGCTGCGGCAACGGTGGTATTGCCCGGCCTCGGGTTCGCGGAGAAACGCGGCTCGATGATCAACGCCAAAGGCCGCTTGCAGCGCCTCAACCGGGCGATCAACGGTCCCGGCGAGACGCGCGACGACTGGGAAGTCTTACGGGACCTGATCCTGGCGCTGACTGGCAGCAACGGCCTCTACATGGTCGAGGATATCTTCAAGGCCATGGCAAACGACACGCCCGCCCTCACCGGACTTAGCTTGAGCAAGATCGGCGACCTCGGCGTGCAGGTGATCCACGAGGAAGAGAAGAGGGACGTTCCCACCGCGTCGGACGAGAAGGTCACTGGTTCTCTGCCGACACCGAGTTAGTCACGGCTTGCCTGCCACGCATCTGCGTCATCTCTTCGTTTCATGGACTGGTCGTTCACATTCATCTCACTCGCCAAAATCCTGGGGATCATCTTCGCGGTGATCCTGCCGCTGGTTTCGTACACGGTGTACGCCGAACGGCGTGTCAGCGCGCTGATCCAGGATCGCATCGGGCCGAACCGCACCGGTTTTCCATTGACCCTCTTCGGGGCCAAAAAAGATTTTCAACTGTTTGGCCTCGGAGGACTGGGCCAGCCGATCGCCGACGCGATGAAGTTCCTCTTGAAGGAGGATTTCACCCCTGCGCACGTCAACAAATTTTACTATTGGCTGGCACCATGCCTGGCGATGGTGCCTGCCTTGCTGACCATCGCGGTGGTGCCGTTTGGCAGCACGTTCTTGGGTCAACCCATGGTCATCGCCAATGTGAACATCGGTGTCCTGTTCGTGTTCGCCGTCGCCTCGCTCGGTGTGTACGGCATCGTGCTCGCCGGCTGGTCGTCAAATTCCAAGTACCCGTTTTTGGGTGGAGTACGCGCCACCTCGCAGATGATTTCCTACGAGCTTTCGCTCGGTCTGTCGATCATCCCGTTGTTCCTCATCATGGGAGAGTTGAACTTGCCCAAGATCGTCGAGTACCAGGTGTCCAACGGTTGGACCATCTTACCTTTCACAAACCTGCACAGCTTCATGCCCGGGCTGTTCGGCGAGGCGCACGGATTTGGCGATTTCGTGAACTGGAGGCAGTTGGGACTTTGGATTCCCATGGTGATCTCGTTCCTCATCTTCACGGTATCGATTTTCGCGGAAACGAACCGACTGCCGTTCGATCTGCCGGAGGCGGAAACCGAACTCGTCGCCGGCTACCACACGGAATATTCGTCGATGAAGTTCGCGTTGTTCTTCCTCGGCGAATATGCGGCGATGATCACGGGCTGTTCCTTGATCGTCACCTTGTTTTTGGGAGGTTGGAACATCCCTTTTCTCGCTGATCACAGTGGCCCCGGCCTGATCGGTAATCTCTGGGGGCTGGCGAACATCGTTTGCTTCTTCACCAAGGTCTCGCTCCTGCTGTTATTCTTCATCTGGATTCGTTGGACGCTCCCGCGTTTCCGGTATGACCAACTGATGCGCCTCGGCTGGGTTGTATTCTTCGAGGCTGCCCTCGTGAACATCATCGTCACCGCGGTTGTTATCGCCTGCTTCCCAAAATGATTGGCACCTGCGCTCAATCTGCTTCTTAATCTTATGGCTATCACCGTTTCCCGCCGCAAAATGACGCTGAAGGAGAAGTTATATCTCCCGTCAATCATCGGCGGCTTGATCATCACGACGCGCCACTTCCTCCGGATGCTGACCGGCAAGACGAAGGGCACTTCCATGCAGTATCCGGAGGAGAAGTGGGACAGCCACCTTCCCGATTATTACCGCGGTGCGCCCGCCTTGGTGAAAGATGAGCACGGCCGCGAACGTTGCGTCGCTTGCCAGCTTTGCGAATTCATCTGCCCGCCGCGCGCCATCAAGATCAAGCCCGGCGAGATCGCGGAAGGCGACAAATTCCGCAAGGTCGAGAAGTATCCGGAAGTTTTCGACATCGACATGATCCGCTGCATTTACTGCGGCCTGTGCGAGGAGGTCTGTCCTGAGTCGGCCATTTTTCTGCAAAAACAGTACGCCATCACGGGCATCACCCGCGAGGAGATGGTCCACGACAAGGAAAAGCTCTACGAGATTGGCGGCCTCAAGACGGGTTTGGTCCACAAGTGGAACGATAAAAAGTAACGTCCGGGCTTTTCACCCGCGCCATCGTGTTGTAAACCTCCCGCGCCATGAGCCCGCTGCTTTTCTGGATTTTTGCGTTGGTGATGCTGATTTTCGGCGTCTCGGTCATCGTGCAGCCGAACCCGGTCTCCAGCGCGCTGAGCCTCGTGGTTAGTTTCATCGCGCTGGCGGTCCTCTTCGTTTCCCTCGACGCGTTCTTCATCGGGATCATCCAGATCCTCGTGTACGCGGGCGCGGTGATGGTGCTGTTTTTGTTCATCATCATGCTGCTCGACCTGCGTGCGGGTCAGCAGCGCAAGGCGAACCCGGTAGTCATCGGCGGCGGCACGTTGATCGCTTTGCTGTTCGTCGGAGCACTCTTGCACGTCCTCGATCACTTTGACGCGGGCAAAGTCGGTGCCCCCGCGCTTTCCGGGCCGGTCAACGACGTGCAGAGCGTCGGACATTTGCTGTTCACCAGTTACAACCTGCCGCTGCAAATCGTCGGCGTCCTCGTGCTGGTCGCGACGGTCGGCGTGGTGGTCTTGAGCAAACGCGAACTGGAGTAAACAAGCCGTGGTCACGCTCAACGATTATCTTCTGGTCAGCGGCTTGCTGTTCTGCGTCGGCTTCGCCGGGGTCATGCTGCGCCGCAACATCATCATCATCTTCATGTGCCTGGAGTTGATGCTCAACGCCGCGAATCTCTCGCTGGTGGCGTTCTCGCGCTTCCGCCCGACGCCGCAGGGGACCCCGAACTACAACGCGCAGGTGTTGGTGTTCTTCATCATCACGGTCGCGGCGGCGGAAGTGGCGGTCGGCCTGGCGATCATCGTGGCGCTCTACCGCGCGAAGCAGACCGTGCAGGTCGACGACATCAACAAGCTGCAATTCTGACCGGCGTTCCCGCCCGTTTTAGTTCCCGGTTCCCATGCACTTCTTTCCCTGGCTCATCCTCTTCAGTCCGCTGGTGGCGGCGCTCCTGATCCTGCTGGTGACGCGCGGGAGCCGGTACGTGAGCGCCTACCTGTCGGTAGCGGCGGTGGCCGTCACGTTTGTTTGCAGCTGCGGGCTGCTGGTGGCCACGCAGCAGCCCGACCCGAATCTACCAATTCATCCTTGGGTTGACCACCTGCATTTCGCGTGGATCAATTTTGCGCCGTACCTGCAAATTGACTTCGGCTTGACCATTGACGGGTTGAGCCGCCCGATGCTGTTCATCGTGACGTTCGTGGGTCTGCTCGTACACGTGTACTCGCTCGGGTACATGCACGAGGATCGCGACATGGCGAGATACTACGGGGGATTGTCGCTGTTCATGTTTTCGATGCTCGGCATCGTGATGGCGGATAACTTCATCATGATGTTCATTTTCTGGGAACTGGTCGGCGTGAGCAGCTTCCTGCTCATCGGCCATTGGTACGAGCGTCCGCAGGCGGCGAACGCGGCCAACAAGGCATTCCTCGTGAACCGCATCGGCGACTTCGGGTTCATGCTCGGCATCCTGATGCTGTGGCGCTTCACGGGCAGCGTGAACTTCCACGAAATCGAGGCGACGCTGGGCATGGCGCGGGACCTTTCGACGAACGGCCTCACGTCTTCGCTGCCGTATCTGACGGTGGCCGCACTCCTGGTGTTCTGCGGACCGATGGGCAAGTCGGCCCAGGTGCCGCTGCACGTCTGGCTGCCGGACGCCATGGAAGGCCCCACCCCGGTGTCGGCCCTGATCCATGCGGCGACGATGGTCGCGGCAGGCGTTTACCTGCTGGTGCGGATCACTTTCCTCCTGGCCCTGGTGCCGACGGCTTGCGAGGTCATCGCCTGGATCGGGATTGTCACGGCAGTGTTCGCGGCTTTGATCGCCACTCAGCAGAGCGACATCAAACGCATCCTCGCCTACTCGACTTTGTCGCAGCTTGGCTACATGATCTGCGCGGTCGGGTGCTCGGCGGGCAGCGCGGCGATGTTCCACCTTTTCACGCACGCCTTTTTCAAGGCGCTGCTGTTCCTGGGCGCGGGTGCCGTCATCCACGCAATGCACCACGAGCAGAACATCTGGAAGATGGGTGGCCTGCGCACGAAGATGCCGGTGACCTTCTGGACGTTTCTGGTCGGCACCTTGGCGCTCATGGGCTGCCCGCTTTTTAGCGGATTCTTCAGCAAGGACGAGATCATCTCGGCCATGGCGCAACAGAGCACGGTGATCTGCGTGCTGGGATTGTTCACGGCCTTCCTGACGGCGTTTTACATGACGCGGCTCTTCATCGTCGTGTTTCTCAACCAGACGAAATCGGCGGCGGTCGCGCACGCCCACGAAGTTCCGGCCGTCATGTCCTGGCCCTTGGCGATTCTCGCGGTGCCTTCGGTTTTGGCCGGTTACAGCTTCATCGCCGTTCCGATGCTGCGCGGGGTGGAAACCGGTGATCCGTTGCATTCGGGAGCCGGTTTGCTCGGGGCGATGGTGCCATATCTGGCTATCGGCGCGTTCCTGCTCGGACTACTCAGCGGCTTCGTAGTCTACCGTGGGCGGACGAGCGATCCGCTGCACGTTTCGGTCCTGCGGCGGAAGTTCTACGTGGACGAATTTTACACGGCGCTGGTACGGAACACGCAGGATGCCCTGGCATCGGTTTCGGCGTGGTTTGACCGGTGGATCATCGACGGCCTCGGGGTGCGCGGGCTGAGCGGTGCGACCTGGGGTTCGGGCTTCGTGCTGCGCTTCCTCCAGGTGGGCAACCTGCAAGCTTACGTGATTTTCTTTGGCATCGGCGTGGTGGTGCTGGTGTATCTCGCCATCGCATCCTGAGTTCCGGCCGCGACCCTTCCCGCTTATGCCCCACGAAACCGCGATCATGACCGTCAGCGAGAGCCTGATGCCGCTGGTGTTGCTCGTGCCCTTGGGAGCCGCGCTCGCGGTGCTGCTCGGCGCGCCCGCCCGCCGCACGTCGATGCTGGCGGCGTGGGTGAACCTCGTTGTCACTTTGTTGCTCGCGGTGAGTTATACCGGCCCGTTTCATTACACGATGTTCGAGGTCGTTCCGGCGCTCGACCTCAAGTTCCTCGTGGGGCTGGACGGTTTGAGCCTGATGATGGTGCTGCTGACCAGCATCGTCACCCTCAGTGCCCTCTGGGTCGCGCCAAAGATGGAGCGTGACCCGGGCGCGAACGGTTTTTACGCCTGCCTGCTGTTCATCGCGGCGGGATGCATCGGGGCGTTCGTTTCGTTCGATCTCTTCTTCTTCTACGCATTCCACGAACTGGCCTTGATCCCGACTTTCCTGCTGATCGGCATTTGGGGGCACGGCGAGGATCGGGTCGCGGCGGCCTGGAAAATCACGATCTATCTCGCCGTGGGGAGTTTCGTGTTGCTGGTTGGCTTGCTGGGATTGTACGTCAACCTACCCGCCGCCGAGCGCACGTTCGACCTCACCAAGCTGGCCACGCTCGACCATCCGCTGAGCACGGGCGCGCAGAACTGGATTTTTCCGCTGGTGTTGATCGGATTCGGAACGCTGATTTCGCTGTTCCCCTTTCACACCTGGGCTCCCTCTGCCTACGCCGCCGCGCCGACGCCGGCGGCAATGTTGCACGCCGGGGTTTTGAAGAAGTTCGGCCTCTACGGCCTGATCCGCATTGCGGTGCCGTTGCTGCCGGAAGGGATGCACCACTGGATGAACCTCCTGCTCGTCCTGCTGGCCGGGAACATCCTTTACGTCGGCTTCGTGACCATCGCGCAAAAACGTCTCGACCTGATGTTGGGTTATTCGAGCGTGATGCACATGGGCTACATCTTTCTCGGCATCTCTAGCCTGAACATCATCGGCCTGTCGGGCGCGGCGACGCTGATGTTCGCGCACGGTTTGTCCATCGCCGTGTTGTTCGCGGTGGCGGGCGAAGTGCGCGCCCGCACGGGCACCCTGCGGATGGATGAACTCGGCGGCCTCGCGCGCAGCATGCCCTATCTCGCGCTCGTGTTTGGGTTGGGATTGTTCGCCTCGATCGGGCTGCCGGGATTCGCGAACTTTGCTTCGGAAGTCATGGTGTTCTTCGGTGCGTTCGCGTCGGAGGCGCATCTGGCGAAAGGGGCGACGCGAGCCGGGGCCAAGATTTTTGACCGGCATCAGGTCGTCACGATCATCGCCTTGTGGGGTGTCGTGATGTCCGCCGTGTACATGCTGCGGGCGTATCGCCGCGTGTTCCTCGGCGAGTCACGTGTCAGGCGGGACGATGCTCCCGCCGCGCCCGTGGGTGCTTTTGCCGATCTTGTTGGCGGACGGCGTTGGGCTCTCGCGCTGTTGATCGTCTCTCTGGTGGTCGTCGGTTTCCGCCCCGATATCTTGTTGGATTCCATCAAGCCGGCTATCCGCTACTCCCTGCCGGCGGAGCCGAGTGAGCATGCTCCCGCCGCCGCCGCGCAACCCGCCTTTCCTGCGGCCCCCACCGATGGCGCGGCCGGCTTCACTGCTCGCGGCTAGGTCCCGGCCGTAACGGCTGACGCGCTGTTCCCCACCCTTATGCATTTGCCTCCGTACATTTTGGAAGCCGCGGTCCTCGGTTTGGGCCTCTTGCTGTTGTTCTGCGAAATGTTCAGCCGCGGGGACAAACGCTTTCTGGCGTGGATGGGCATTACCGGCTTGCTGGTCGTCTTCGCAGCGAGCTTTGCCGCGCATCCGGTCTCGGAGACGTTCTCGAATACCGATACGGCGATCACCTACCAGTCGTTCTACAGCCTGGATGCTCCGGCGTTGTTCTTCAAACGGTTCGCCCTCCTGACGACCGCGATTGTGCTCGTCATGTCGGTCGACTATCTGGGTGTGATCCGGAAGTTCACGCCTGGAGCAACGACGTACGGCGGCCTCGGCGAATTTCTTGCCCTGCCGGTGCTGACCTGCGTCGGTTTGATGTGGATGGCCTCGGCGGTCGACTTCGTGATGATCTTCGTCTCGCTCGAACTCGTCACGATCTCCTTTTACGTGCTCGTCAGCTACACCCGGCGCAACGCCGCCTCACTGGAAGCCGGCGTGAAGTACCTGATCCTCGGCGCGCTCTCGACCGGGTTCTTCGTCTACGGGATCACGTGGATCTTCGGCATCACGGGCCAGACGAACCTGGCTGCCGTGTCGGCCGCGTTGGAAAAGATGTATCCGGTCGACTCCTCGGTCAGCACCGCCCCGGTGATGTTCGCGTTCTTCCTGCTGACCATCGCCCTGGGTTTCAAGATTGCCGCCGTGCCGTTCCAGATTTGGGTGCCCGACGTTTACCAAGGTGCGCCGACGCCGGTGACAGCCTTTTTGTCGGTTGGCTCCAAGGCGGCAGGCTTCGTGGTTTTCATGCGGATTCTGGAGACGTTTTTCCACGCGGCGGCGATTGCCGACAAGATGGGCGTGCTGTTGGTCGTGATGGCCGCCGCCACGCTGATCTACGGGAACCTCGCCGCCTTGCCGCAGAACAATATGAAGCGGCTGCTGGCGTATTCGAGCATCGCGCACGCGGGCTATCTGCTGATCGCGGTGGCTAGCGCGGCGACGATCAACTCGCCGCAAGGCGCGTTCGCGGGTTTGCAGCCGGGCGAAGCGGTGTCGGTGTACCTGGCGGCTTACCTGCCAATGACGCTCCTGTCGTTCATGGTGATGATCATTGTGGCCAACCACTCGGCCGGGGACGATATCGCGGACTTCAGCGGTCTGGCAAAACGCTCGCCATTCCTGGCGTTCGCCATGCTGGTGTCGATGGCCTCCCTCGCCGGGCTGCCTTTCACGGCGGGTTTCCTCGGAAAACTGCTCGTTTTTGCCGTGGCTTTGGCGCACCAACAATACCTCCTCACCGCCATCGGCGTCGTGACGGTGGGTTGTGGGTTCTACTATTACCTGCGGGTGGTCCGGGCGATGTACTTCCAGTCCTCCATCAACGGGCTGGAGTCCACGGAGCGCATTTCGATCAGCCCCCTCACGCGCCTGACGATCATCGCGCTGGTGGTGACCATCTTTGTGCTGGGCGTCTATCCTCTGCCGGTGCTCGGCGGAGGCCTGTCGAAGGCCATCGGCGGAACGACCGCGGCGGCACGCCCCGAATCCTCGGAATTACCCGGTCACCACTGAAGGCAGCGCACCTCTGCCGACGATGGGAACCGCTCAGTCCCCTAACTCGGCGTTCCAGTAAGCCACATCGACGAAGTGCTTCCAGCTCTCGTCGTGTGGACCGCCCCAACTCAGATGGACGAACGGCCGCCACTTCGGCCGCTTGGGCTTGCGGATGAGCGCCATGTTGACCTCATGCGCGAGTTTGTTCCCCTTGCGCGTGTTACAGCGGATACACGAGCAGACCACGTTTTCCCACGTCATCTGGCCACCCTTGTCGCGCGGCAGGACGTGGTCAAGGTTCAGGTCTTTGCGGTCAAAAACTTTGCCGCAATACTGGCAGGTATTGTGATCCCGCTCGAAGATGTTGTGGCGCGTGAATTTGACCTCTTTCTTCGGCAGCCGGTCGAAGAACATCAAGACGATGACGCGGGGCACCCGGATTTTCAGCGAGACGCCCTGGAGCATCACAGGTTCCGGCGAGCGTTCGGATAAGTCGCGCCAACTCTTGAAATCATGCGTTAGAAAATTCCGCTCGCCGTCGTCCGCCGCGACCACTTGGGCGTGACCTTCATAAAGCAAATTGAACGCCCGCCGGGCGGTACAGATGTTAACGGCTTGCCACAGCCGATTGAGAACGAGGACAGGGCTATCCAGGACGCTTTGCACGCGATTCGATGATCCTTCCTCCAGGGCACGGTCTCCTTGGAGCAGTGTAAATCACGCATTTTGGACTGTCAACGAGGCATCCCTGTGGTATGGATCGTTTTGTCCGGCGGCATCCCCCCGACCAGCTCATCGGGTTTCCTGTACTCGTCGTTGTGTTTCGTGACATGAACATTCCCCGCTTCTTGCGTCTTGCCATGACCACCCGCCGGCTACCCCCGCTATTTTCCCGTACGCGCTGCATTACCGCCTGCGCTGCGGCCGGTTCCGCCGCCCTGCTCCCGCTCGGCGCTGCGGTGCACGCCCAGACGCTGGCCCTCCGCGCCGTGCAGCAGGAAAGCGTGAACACGAACGATCCTTCCGAGGTGTTCCTGAAGGTGTACACTTCGATCCAGCAGGCCGACAAGTTGGAACAAGAAGGCAAGCATGCCCCCGCCCTTGCCAAGTACCGGTTCGCCGCGAGTCTGCTCGAACAACTGATCCAGACCAATCCGAACTGGCAGCCGCTGATCGTGCGCTATCGCTTGCACAGCACGACCGACACCATTCGTCGGCTGGAGGAAAAAAGCGCGCTGCAAGCTGCCACCCCCGCCTTCGGTGCGGCCAGCCGGGCCGGGGACGGCGATGAACTTCCCACGCCGGACAATTCCGCTCCTATCGGCAGCACCGCGCTGGCCCCGCCAACCGCCGCGGTGGACACGGCGGCGATGGACCGCACGGTCGTGGACCTCAAGACCAAGCTCGGCAAGAGCCAGAAGGAACTCAAGTCGGCGCTCGAATCCCTTTCCACCGCCCAGGAGGAAAAGAAGAAGGCGCTGGCGTCCGTGCAAAGGGAGAAGCAGGAAACGGCCACCGCGGCCGAAAAGGAAAAGCAGTCGCTCATCAAAGCGCGGGGTGAGATGGAGGATCAATTGAGGACAGCGCGTTCCGAGGCGCAGGTGGCGCAGAAGAGATTCGACCGGATCAAGACGGACCGCGACCAAGTCCAGACTCAACTCTCCAAGGCGCAGGACCGTCTCAGGGACCTTTCCGTCAAGGGGCCGGACGCCATCCAGACCCGCAAGGAACTTCGCGACCAAGTTGCGGACCTGAAAAAGCAACTGGCTCGCGCGCAGACGGACACGGATTCCGCCGCCAAGACCCGGGGGGAGTTCGACGCCCACCTCGCCGATGACGAGAAGAAGATCGCCGGTTTGACGAAGGAACGCGACACGGCGGTGGCCCAGGCGGAGTCCACACGTGACGCCCGCGACAAGATCGAGTCTCTCCAGGGGCGAAACACGGCCTTGACCCAGAAGCTGACCGACGCGGAATCGCGCATCGTCAACCTGACCGAGGAGTCCGTCAAGAAGAAGGAGGAACTCGCCGGCGTGCAGCAGGAATTGACGGGATTGCGCGACCAACTCGCCTCCAGCCGTGACCAGAATGATCGGTCGGCCACGACTGTCACCGAGCTTCGCCAGCAGCTCGATGAAGGAGCGAAAAAGCTCGAAGACATGAAAGCCAAAGGCATGACGGGCGACGACTTCGCACGCATGACCAAGGAAAACGAACTTCTGCGTGGAATCGTGCTGCGTCAGCTCAAGGACCAATCCCGCCGGCTGGCCGCGCGCAAACTCCTCAACGACGAGCTGGCCAAGCTCGACGTGCAGAGTGCCACGCTGAACACCCAGGTGGAGGAACTCGGGCGGCCGACGACGCAACTCACCGACGAGGAGCGCGCCCTGTTCAAGGACCCGCAGGTCACCATTGCGGACACGGACGCTGCTTCGACCTCGATGGCGGTGACGATTTCGTCGGTGGCCTCGAACCGGCGGGCAAACGATGCCACGCCTCCCGCCGAAGCCACTCCGGCGGCGGATGCGACGGCCTCCGACCGCAACGCGCAGGCGGAACTTTTGCCCGACGATCATCAATCGCGGGCCGCGTCGAACCGGGGCGGCGGT
>CAXTOX010000005.1:0-13061 GCA_964245885.1 uncultured Chthoniobacterales bacterium
CCTTGCGCCCCTGCCGGGGCTGGGAGGACTCCACACGCAAACGAAAAACGCTGTAGCTGCGCAGCTTTCTACCTCCGGCTGCCGAGCACCACCAGGAAAATACCTCCCGCCAGACTCAACGCGCCGATGATCTGCGGAATCGGCACCACTTCCTGGTGCTTCTCCTCCAGCTCCAACGGACCGATCTTGGCGGTGTTTTTCTTCGTGAACGAAATCCCTCCGAAAACGAGGATCAGGATGCCGACCACGATGAGGACCAATCCGATGATCGCTGATGGCTTCATAAATCTCAGATGCTCGCGCCGAGCTTGCGCTGCAACGTGTCCCGCACGGTCTGCTCGTCGAGGCGGCCCGCCGCGAGCTTGACCGCCTTCTCCTGCAACTCGCTGAACACCGCTAGGTCACCGGACGCGTAGTCCTTCGCCAGTTCCTGGTTTTCCTCGATGGTTTGCAGAGCCACGGACTCGGCGGTCAGGGTATCGCTGTCAGGTTCGGGAGGCACGGTGTTTAATTCGCGCGCAACGCTCCGCCTGGACGGCTATTCCACGTTGAGGCCGGTCAGATAGTTCTGCAGGTCGCGGCTCTGGCCATCGAGCCTGGTGCGCAGGCTCTCGGTCTCGTTGCGCAGCTTGTCGATCTGGCTTTCCTGGTCGTCGAGCTTCTTGAGCAGGCGCGTCGCGTAGGAAGTCGTGCGGTCCACGCTCTTGAGGTTCTCGCGGATGCGCGTCTGGTCGGCGGTCAGGGTGCTCACCTGCGAATCGTGTTCGCTGATCTGGCTCTGGGTTTCCACGGCGGCTTGCTTGAACGCCACCGCCTTCGCCAACGCGTCGCGCACCTCTTTGGAGATTTCGCCTCTTTGGCTGAAGGAGACCACCGTGTCCGCCGCCGCCGACACGAGCGTGAACTGCTGCGCCTGGATACTTTCCTCCTTGACCGTGAACCGTTCCGTCTTGCCCGCGCCGACGCCTTGCTCGAAACGGTAGAGCGTGTTGGTCGTTTCCACGGGCTTGGGGGTTTCCACGAGGTTCCAGCCCGGGCGCAGGGGGTGTTCGATGACCACCGTCTTGTCGTGGTCGCCTTTGTTCTCAAAGCTGTATTCCTTCGCCGAGACCGACTTGTTTGTGACCGTGAGCACACCCTTGACGATCTTGCCCGCCATGATGCTCTGCCGGTTACGCAGGTCCTTGACGTTCGCCGACACTTGGAGGTCGATGCCGTAGCTCAGCAGCCGGGTTTCGCCGGGGGGAACGTTGTCGAGTTGGGCGTCGCCCGCGTAGCGGCCTTCGTCGAACACCGTCACCGGTCCGCCGAGCAGGTGCTTGGCGTCTTCGGTGGTGTTCTTGAGGCGCGCGCCGTTGAGCGGATGGTTGCCCAGCACGCCCTGGTTGAAGATGGACAATTTTTTGACCTCGATGGGATCGTTGATAATCGGGATCATCGCCGAACGCTGCCGGGGCAGGCTGACATCGCCAACGGTGTACTGAAAAAGCTCGCCGACCTTGGCGGCGTCGGTGAGAGAGGAAACGCTCTGGGTAGGATCGAACGAAGGGGCTTCGAGTTTCGCGCGCGCCGGCAGGGGAGCCGGCATCGCCATGGGCTTGGGCACCGCTTCAGCGTCGGCGGAGTTTTGTAGGAGCCGGCTTCGGGCAGAAGAGCCGCCCGGCGCGGCGACCCCGGCGGAAACGGGGATGTTGGAACCCGTGACCATCCCTTCACCCGCAGGACCTTGCCCGTCTTCGTACGTCTGTGGGCGCAACGAAGCGTGGAGTTCCGGCGTCACTTCCGGGCGCGGCACGTAGAGCGGCTGGTAAAGATTCTGGACGAAGGAAATCGGCCGGCCGCTAACGAGGCTCAGGCGCACGTTGTTCCAGTCGTTGTCGGTCTGGTTTTCCACGATGGCCCAGCCTTGCAGCGTGGCCTTGGGCTTGCGGTCGTTGGGATCGTCGCCCGCGAGCACGAGCCGGTAGCTCGCCTTCCAAACCGGCGTTTCCACGACGTAACCCAACCGCACGCGCCGCTCGCCCACACCGTTGAAGCGGATGTCCACGGGCTTCTTGTCCTGGTCACGCGCTCCGGCGACGGCGGCGAGCGCGCGGTTGAGTTCTTCCTGTAAGCCGGCGTCCTCCAACTGGAACCGGTCGATCTTGTCGAGTTCGAGCGAACGGATGCCGCGGTCGGTCACGACGTTGAGATACTCCTTGGTCAACGGCTCCTCTCCCGCTTTGGCACCGGGGATCGCTCGTTTCTCGACCCCGAGCACCGTGGCGGAGAAATTCTCCGGCCCGTTGACGCCGGCCAGCGAAACCGCCAGCCGCGCACCGCGCAGCTTGTTGAGCAGGTCGCCCAGTGATGGGTTGTCGCTGATGTCCACCTGGAAGCTGCCGAGCGTTTTGGCGAGGGGGTCCTGCGACGGGTAGGTCACGACGCCGACGTGCCCGCCGTTGAGGTCCTGGAGCACGAGGCTCTTGAGAATGTCGTTGATCTGGCCGGTCTTGAAGTGGAGTTGCGCGGTGGTATCGCCCGTCACGCCGCCTTCGTGTTGGAAGTAACCGACGCCGCTGGAAAACAGCACGACCTCGCGCACGGGTACGTCGGCGGTGGAGGGGGGAGTAGAAGGATTCACGGTTTGAGCCTGTAAATTGACGCCCGTGCACAATAGAGTCAAAGTGACGGCCGCCCACAAAGCGGGAACGAGGGGAATGGATTGTTTCGTAATCATGTGACGCCAACAGAAATAACGCTCGAATCATTTATTCCTTAGAGCCATCCGTGTCCAATCTTCTGCCTTCCGCCCTGTTTCCTGTTCCCTAAACCCCATCTCCGCGCCGCAGGCGCTCTCCGTCATGCTCCCGCTCCAGGACCTCCGGGTCATTTCCACCCAACGCCTCGTCGCGCCCGCCGTGCTCAAGGCCAAGCTCCCCACGGACGAGCGCGCCGCCCGGACCGTGCTGGCCGGACGCGCCGCCGTGGAAAACATCCTCACCCGCCGCGACGACCGCCTGCTGGCCATCGTCGGCCCGTGCTCGATCCACGATCCCGAGGGCGCGCTCGACTATGCCCGTCGTTTGCTGACCTTGCGCGAGGAACTCGCCGATTCCATCGAGATCGTGATGCGCGTCTACTTCGAGAAACCGCGCACCACCCTCGGCTGGAAGGGACTCGTGAACGACCCGCACCTCGACGACTCGTGCGACATCGAGGCCGGCCTGACGCTCGCCCGGCGGCTGCTGCGCGAGATCGTGGGCCTGGGCATCCCGGCGGCGACGGAGTTCCTGGATTCCATCGTGCCGCAGTACCTCGACGACCTCGTGAGCTGGGCGGCCATCGGCGCACGCACGACCGAGAGCCAGACCCACCGCGAGATGGCCAGCGGTCTGTCGATGCCCGTGGGCTTCAAGAACGGCACCGACGGCGATTGCCAGACCGCCATCGACGCCATGCGCGCCGCGCGGCATTCGCACAGTTTCTTGGGCATCGACCAGGGCGGCGTGACGAGCGTGGTCAAAACGACCGGTAACAACCTGGGCCACCTCGTGCTGCGCGGCGGCCGGCTGCGGACGAACTACGACCCGCCCAGCATCGCCGAGGCGGCGCGCGGATTATCGGCCGCGAAGCTGCCGCCGGTGCTCATGGTCGATTGCAGCCACGCCAACAGCGGCAAGCACCACGCCCGCCAGGAACTCGTCTGGCAGAGCATCCTCGAACAACGCCGCGACGCTGCCAGGGCTGGCACGCCCGGCCCGATCATCGGCGCGATGCTGGAGAGTTATCTGGAAGGCGGCAAGCAGCCGATTCCCGCGCGGCGGGAGGAACTCCGGTACGGCGTTTCGATCACCGACGCCTGCCTGGGCTGGAAGGAAACCGAGGCGCTCCTGCGCACGGCCGCAGCCGAAGCGGGACCCTCTTCGCGGGCAACGTCGTTGCCGACTTTACCACGGGCAACGGGAGCGCGGTCAGTTCCATCGTCGTGAAGGCGGACGGCAAAATCCTGCTCGCCGCCTCGTTCACCGCATCCATTCAAATCGAACCCCAGTTCGGCCGCGCCCCGCGCCAGAGGAATTCAATCGTTCCCCAGCCGGCGACTCCCCCCAGAATGGTCACTCCCCCGGCGGCGACTCCCAGCAAAACCGTGGCGCGGAGCGAACACACCCGCAGGGCGAAGTAACCAAAGACCGATAGCCCCACTCCGATGACCGCTTCCGCAAGCACGATGTAAAGAGGGGTGTGCCCGACGCGCAGGCAGTTTTGATACCGCCACCAGTTTGCTCCCCAGGCCATTTCCTCGTAGGCCGGGATCAACAGCGACCCGAGCAAGCCGGTCAAGAGCATTCCGCGGACAAACCCGAACCGCCGGATGGCGGCATCGCCTGAGACGCCGACTTGTACCGCTACCAAGGCCCAAGAGAACGGCATCCACCACGGTGACTCCAGCACCATCAGCGAGCGGGCGACGGAGTAATCCAGTGTTCCGGTGCAGCGCACACAGAGGAAATCCGCGAGCAGTTCCACCAGCCCGAAGACACCCGCCGCTAGAAACAACCCCAAGATCGGACGGTCACCGGATACAACCGCGTAGGCGCCGAGCAACGCGAGGTTCGCGAGGTCCAGAGCCACGGCGCTGCGGCCGTCCGAGCCTGCCCAGCGGGAGCAGACCGTCGAGAAACCGACCGAGAACGCCATGGAGAAAAGCACGACGTACAAGCGTTTCGCGTCGTCTGGACGGCTGGCACCTGCTACCCGGTCGCTTGCATCCATGAAGCGCCTCAAGCCGACGGAGGAAAGACCCAAAGCGCCGGTCGCCCTACGTTGCAGTGTACCGCCCGTCCCAGCATCGTGAACGTGGACCACGAATAATAAAGATTGCTGCGGGCGAGGCTGCCGGGGATGAAACCGACCGTTGGCTTCTCTAGGTGAGATCGCCGCATCCTGGCAGACGGCACCGGGTAAAAGATGGTCTGCACGGCCGCGTTTGATCCGCCGTCCTCGCCCACGAGGCTCGGGAAACGAGTGATCCAACCTCGGGGATCGTGACCGGCGTCGATGACGGCCCGATCAGCCGCAAACACGGCCTTCCGGCTGAAGCTCGGCAGGATCAGCAGGCTGCCAAAAGCCCAGAGCGTCATCCAACAAGCGTAGCCAAACAAAGCCTCGCCCGGGGAACGTTCGGCCAGGTGGAAGGCGAACGAACCGATGGATGCGCCCAACACATTCCAGCCTAAAATAAGGACCAGGGTCCGGCCGGCCAACCCATGTTCGGCTTGCCAGCTTCGGCGCAGGGACTCGCTGGCGAGTTCCTCAGCCGACAGATGCTTGCGCCAGTTGACGGGCCACACGCTGGCGGCGCGCACTCCGAACCCGACGATCCCGCCGGTGAAAGCCGGGTCAGCCGCATCGGCAACCAAAATCTTGGTGCCATCCTGCGCGACTTCCGTGGTGGGGGCACCCCCGATGAAATGTAAAAAAAATCGGCGGGCGAAAATTTGTCCCGCCGCCGCGAGCAAAATGGCGCAAGCGTACCCTCCGGTGAAACGAAAGCAGGCGTAGCTCAGCCCCCCGACAACCGCCAGCGCCAGCGTGTGGCCCAGCACTCCCGGCAGCCAGCCGCGGAAAAACTCGGCGACGGTCGGCTCGGGTGCAGGCATGAGCAACGTCCCGCCGATGAAGTCGAACACCGCCTGAACCGCTACCGACCCGAAAGCGATGAGCAGATACCACCGGAGATCGAGCGTTCTGGTTCCACCCGACAACAGATAGAGCAGTCCGGCGGAGGCGGCGAGAACCCAGCAGCCGACGTTGACGATGCCGAGTCGGAGGCGGAGGTTTGCCAGCGTCGTTTGTGCGGGGTCCATCGCGGGATATGGTTGAGGTGTTGCTGCGCTCAAGAGACTTCCAGTAAAGGTAAGCATTTAGCCGCAGATTTCGCAGATTAGAAGAGGGGGGAAGAAGGGGTTCCCTCCCTTCCCTTCTTTCAATCTGCGGAAATCTGCGTAATCTGTGGCTAAATTCTGACTTCTCCGCCGGGACTTTCGCCGGAGGTCTATTGGAAGGAACGTAGCACGATCGCCACAGGATGCTGTCCACGAGGGGGATGACGGTCTCTTTCTTCTCATTACGCCCATGCACACGCGCTTTCACAAAGGTTCCGCCCTGGTTGGCCTCGCCTGGGGGCTGCTCGTCGGAGCAACGCCCTTCTTCCAACCGTTGGAGTTTGTCGCACGCTGTACTTTAGGGCTTGGTCTGGGATTGTCGTACGCCAGCATCGGACTCCTGGTGGCGGTGCTGCCGGAGTTTTCAGCCGGTTCGGGTAGACGATGGCTGCCCGGAGCGGTGGCGGGCTTGCTCTACAGCGTGCCGGGGGCGGTGTTCACAATGGTGCCTTATCCCTTGCGCGAGGACGCGCCGCGCTACTGGCACGAGTTTGCAGCCGGTGGCTGGCGGGCGTTTGGGTTGACGCTGGGCTTCGGGATGCTGGTGGGTGCCACCTGCGGGCTGGCACGCCGACGCGATCCGTGAAGAGCGCGCGCCTACGCGCGGGTGCTGCCCGCCAGGGATCTGATCACGCGGAGCTTCATCGCGGGGGTTCGGAGAACACACCTGCTGGTCCTCGTTTTCGGGGCAAGATCACACTTGGGAGCGGTCCGTCCATTGCCAAAGTCGACACGCAACTGCGCGCAGTGACGCTCGCCACGTTGCCACGACCCCGGGATTTTGCGCTTGCGGCGGTCGAGGACTGACAGGAAGCTCTGCCCATGGTTTTTGCCCGTGCCACTGTTGCCACGCGTTGCGTTCTACCGCGATTCAGCAGCACAAAGTGTGGCGCGGACGCGATTTCCGATGTTTGCTTCAATGCACAACGCGTTGCAACGCAGTAATATTCAACGCAAAGCCGGCGTGGCGAAATGGCAGACGCAGCGGACTTAAAATCCGCTTCTGGGAAACCGGAGTATGGGTTCGAGTCCCATCGTCGGCACTGCTTCCTTCCAAGAGAAAGCCGTCCCGATCAGGAAACACGCGCAGCCCGACGGGGGGCGAGGAGCTTCTCGCGGGCGACCAGAAACAGGAATCCGCACAGCAACGCGTAAGGCAGCAACGAAAGCCCGTTGCTCCACGGTCCGCTGTAGAACGCGTTGTGCTTGTCTGCCCATTCGCCGAGCGCGGCATCCGTGTTCGTGTAAACCCCCTGGATCAACGCGACGATGATCCCCGCAATCGCCCCGCCCGCGATGTAGCCGCTGGCTAGCAGCACGCCGGGGCTTTTGTCGCTTTCCGCCACCAGCTCCTCCTCGCTGAGCGTGATCTGACGCGAGCGCAGATGCCGGCGTTGGCGCGCGTCGACCAGCCAGCGGATCGCCCCGCCAATGAAGATCGGCGACGACGACGACAACGGCAGGTACACCCCCACCGCAAAGGCCAGCGACGGGATGCCCGAGAGTTCCAACACCACGGCGATCATCACGCCCAGCAGCACCAGCGCCCACGGCAGTTGTCCGCCGAGGATGCCCTTGATGATGTAGCTCACCAACACCGCCTTGGGTGCGTGGAACTTGTTCACGGTCGTGCCGTTAGGCCGCTGCGTGTACGTGCCGTTGATTCCCGGATCGACCAGCCAGGCCGCCGCGCGAGTGCCGGGATCGACGAGATATTTCCCGGCCGGTGCGCCGGCATCGTCGGTTTTCTGCCAGGTGGCGTATTGCTTCGCGTCGTCCGCCGCCTGCGGACCGACGATCTTTTCGTTCGCACCGAACTTCGCGTCGGCCGGTGCCACCAGGCCCGTGGGCGCGACCTGCGCGGCGGGCACGTAGGTCGTGGCGTTGTTGTTGAGCAAAAGGAGGATCGGCCCCAGCGCCAGCGCCGACGCGAACGCCCCGAACAGGATCGACCACTGCTGGAGCCGCGGCGTGCTGCCGAGCAGATAGCCCGTCTTCAAATCCTGCGAGGTCGTGCCGCCGTTGGACGCCGCGATGCACACGATGGCACCCACCGACAACGCCGTCACATACACTCCCGGGTCAGTCTTGGCCGTCTTGCCGATGAGCAGGAAGATCAGGCAGGTAAAGAGCAGCGTGGCGATGGTCATGCCCGAGATCGGGTTGGACGACGAACCGATCTCGCCCGTCAGCCGCGAGGACACCGTCACGAACAGGAACCCGAACACGATGATGAGCAACGCCCCCAGCAGGTTCATTTGCAGCGCCGGCACCGCGATGATGCCCACGACGAGGACCACCAGGCCGATGCCCACGAACTTGAGCGGCAGGTCGCGGTCCGTGCGCGGCACGGCGACGGCGGTTCCGGGATTGGCGGCGGCCTCGGCGCGGCCGAGTTGGAAGTCGCGCAGGCCGGCGCGCAGGCCGTGCCAGATCGTCGGCAGCGAACGCACGAGGCTGATCATCCCGCCCGCCGCCACCGCGCCCGCGCCGATGAACAGGATGTAGGCGTTCCGCAGTTCGTCCAACTCCATGTCGGCGATGAGTTTTTTGCCGGGCGAGAGCGGCGCGCCGAGGCCGTCGCCGAAGAAATGGATCATCGGCATGAACACGAGGTACGAGAGCACGCCGCCCGCGCACATGATCGCGCCGATGCGCGGCCCGATGATGTAGCCGACGCCGAGCAGTTCGGGCGAAACCTCGACCGAAACCGACCCACCCTTGAACGGCGCGCCGAACACCTTTTCGGGCACGTCCTTCCAGAGCCGGAGCGCCGCGTAGGCCGCCTTGTAGCCCAGCCCGACGAGGAAGCCGACGAAGATCGCCACGGCTCCCGGCGACGCGCCCAGCCCGGCGGCTTCGGCGGCGCGGATTTCCGCCTGCGCGGAGGGCGAGGCCGCCGCCCGGTCGTCGGCGGAAGCGCCGGCCTTGAGCACGGCGGCGCAGGCGGTGCCTTCGGGGTATTTGAGGATGCCGTGTTCCTTGACGATGAGCGCGCGGCGGAGCGGGATCATCATGAGGATGCCCAGCAGGCCGCCGAGGATGGCGACCATCGCCACGCGGGTTAGTTCCAGGTCAAAGCCGAGGATGAGGATGGCCGGCATCGTCACCCCGACGCCGAACGCGATGGATTCGCCCGCCGAACCGGCCGTCTGGGTGATGTTGTGTTCGAGGATCGTGGCGTCGCGCGTCCCGAACGTCCGCGAGAGCGCGCGGAAGATCGACAGCGAGATCACCGCCACGGGGATCGACGCGCTAACGGTCAGGCCGACCTTGAGCACGAGGTAGAGCGACGACGCGCCGAAGACGATGCCCAGCAGCGTGCCGACGATGACCGCGCGCCAGGTGAACTCGCGCATGCCCGTCGTCTGCGGGTCGATGAACGGTTCCATGGGCGGAACGGCGTTGGCGGCGTTGGGAACCGGCGGAGGCGTGGACGGGGTGGGCATCGTGGCGGGGTGCGGGTGGCGAGCCGGGGGCAATGGTCAACGGCGCGTCCAGATTCCTTAAATCCCTGTCAGAAAACTTGGCGGCACCGTCCGATGCAAGCGCAATTTCCTTTAATCGGTCGGGACGGCTCTCCGAGCGGTTCCTAATCTACTTCTTCCCCGGGAACCGCGCGTTGTCCTCCACCTGGATGTACGGCGTCAGGTCGATCCGGTTCGTCTCGTCGGACGACTTGATCGTCTCCCACGGCGTGCCGGTCAGTTCGCGCACGCGCAACGTGTACACTTCGCCTTCCTTGTACTTGTCCAGAGATTGCGGCTTCAGGTCAACGTGCGCGGGATGCATCACGACGATCTGCTTTTCCTGGTACTCGCCCGACCTCACGCTGCGCACGTCGTACAGGTAGGCCACGAGCGATTCCCGGTAGGGCAGGAGCGTTTTGACTTCCATTGGCTTCGACTTGGAAACCAGCGTCGCGCTGAGCGAGATCTCGGCGGCGGGCGTCGGCGACGGTCCGGCGGGCGTGGGCGACGTGGTGGCTTCGGCCAAGGCCCCGGCGGACGGCAGCGGGTGGTCGGCGAGGTCCTGGTGGATAAGGTCATAGACCTTGTCCGCCCACTCGTCCATCTGCGAGCCGAGGAAATGCTCCTTGTCCGGCTCCATGTGCTTGTAGGGAAAAGTGAAGAACGGGCGCGAGTCGATGACCGTGGCCTTGTCCTTCACGATCTTGCTGACCTCCTGGAACACGAACTCCTGGATTTCGTCCGACACGCGACCCGAGATCGGCGGCGAAACCCAGTAGACGCGCCGCAACGAGGTCTGAGTCTTGAGCACATCCACGAAGGGTTTGACCTGCGCGTCGAGTTCAGAGGCGTGCCGGGCGGGTTCGACCGTTTTCTGGTCGTGGAAGATGTCAAAGAGGTTGTCGCCGGTCTGGACGACGAGGATGTCGGGCTCGTGCTCCTTGAGCAGGTCTTCGAGCTTGGGAACCGGGTGGGAAGTAGGCTTGTGGCCCTTGGTCATCCCGTAGGTGTCCTCGAAAACTTCCGGCTTGGCGTCGCCTTCCTTGGTCTTGATCGTCAGGAAGCCACAGGCCGTTTTGGCATCGAGGTACGGCTTCCGCTTGAGCCAGCTCGACGGGATCGTGCCGCAGGCGACGTAGGTGAAAACGGCCTTGTCCTGCGGGTCTTCGCGCAGGCGTTTGTCGAAGTGCGCCGCAAACCCGCACAGCCCCATCGAATCGCCCAGCGCCAGCACGGTCACCGACGCCGCCGGCACGGGGCTGGCATCGACGGGCACGGCGCGGAGGAAGGCAGAAGGCAGAAGGCAGAAGGCAGAAATCCAGAGCAGCAGGCGGAAAACCGCAGGGTGCCAAGGCGAAAATACCTGACGGTAAACGGTTTGGAGAGGAAGATGCTCGATCTTCCGATGGCCTTTGGTCATATCGCGGCGGACGGCGTGAAAGCTCCGAAATTTGTTCGTCAACGTCAAGGCGAATCCGCGCGCGACGGCCCGTGGAAACACGATTCAAACGCGACGAAGCGGGCAGGAAGAAGCACCGGGCAAAACCGCGTTGATCGAAAAAACTGCCGGCCGGGCTGATTTAATCAATTTGCCGGCCGTGCGGCACCGACAGACGCTCGCCGCCATGACGACCATCCTCCCTTCCCGCCGGACAAAGAAACGTGCCCTCTGGCGCGTCGCGCTGGCCCTCGGTTTATCGCTGTGGTTCCTTGCCCTCCCCGCGTCGGCGGACGAAGAAGACGCGTTGGCCAGGGCAGCCTTCGAGAAAGGCACGCTCGCCCAAGGCCAACAGATGCTCGCGGACGCCGTCGCGGGTCACCCGGCCACGGGGGACGCGACGACCGACCGTCGCCGGTACGCGCTGGGCATCGTGCAATTCCTGCGCGCGGGCGAGAAGCTCGGCCAGTCCTGGCATCACTACGGCCTCGTCGCCAGCCGGCTGTCGGCTTCCCTGCCGTTCCTGCGCCTGCCGGTCGATCCGGCGGACCCGGCGGCCGTCGCGCCGATCTCGTACGAGGAATTCCGCACGGTGTTCGTCACGTTCCTGGCCGACATCCAGGTGGCCGAGGGGACGTTCGCCGCGCTGCCGGACGATCCCGGCAAGGTCGCGTTCCGGCCCGGGCACGTGCGGATCGACTACGCCGGCACCGGCAAGCTGGCTGCCACCGACACGGTCTGGAGCACCCTGGAGCATCTCAACCCGGGCGAGGAGCAGCCCGACCGGGACGCCGACACCTTTCTCGTCAAGTTCGACGCCGGGGACGTGCCGTGGTTCCGCGGGTATTGCCACGTGCTAAGCGCCCTGGCCGAGACGGTGCTCGCGTACGACGAAGCGAGCCTCTTCGACCACACCGCGCACTTGTTCTTCGAGAAACCCAAGACGCCGTTTCCTTTCCTACTGCATCGCTCGCCCGGGACGGCGATGGAGTTCGACCGCGTGGCGATCTCGGATTTGCTCGCCTTCGTCCACCTGCTGAACTTCCCCGTGCGCGAACCCGCCCGGCTCACCGCCGCGCTCGACCACCTTGCCCGCGCGCCCGCGCTCGGCCGGGAGTCGTGGCGGCGCATCCTGGCCGAGACCGACGACGACCACGAATGGATTCCCAACCCGCGCCAGACCGGCGTGCTGCCTGCGGAGGTGACCCAGGAACGCATCGACGCCTGGATGAAAGTGCTCGACGAGTCCGAAGCGATCCTCGCCGGCAAAAAGCTGGCACCCTTCTGGCGCGAGGGCGTCGGCAAGCGCGGGATCGACGTGCGCCGGGCGTTCACCGAACCGACGAACCTCGACCTGATGCTCTGGGTGCAGGGAACCGCCGCGACGCCCTACCTCGAAGAAGGCACGCTGACCGACCCGAAGGTCTGGGAGAACTTCGACCGCGCGTTCAGCGGCGTGGCGCTGGGATTCTCGTTGTACTTCAACTGAAGGTTTTTTCCGATGTGGTCACGGCGCTGCGTCGCCGCGTCTGGTTCTGGCAAGAACGTCCCACCCCCGCAGACGCGGCGACGCAGCGCCGTGACCACATTGCAGACACAACTGCCCTCCCCCGCTTGCCTCACGCTCCAGGTTGCATCAGACTGCCGGTCGCGCTCTTGCAAGCGTCTGTTTCCGTCACCATGAACAAACCGTCCCTTGCCCTGCCGCTCCTGCTGTCCGCTGTCCTGGCCGTCGCCGCCGCGCTGCCCGTGCGCGCGGATGACATCTCTTCGCTCGAAATTACCTTTGCCAAGCTCACGGACGAAATCATTTCCGACGGGTTCAATTTCGGGCCGCTGGGCGCGGTCAGCCTCGGGCTGCACCAGTACGACGGCAAGTTCGGCGACTACAGCCGCGCGGCGGTGGACGCCGAGATCCAGCGCGCCCATACCTTCCTGGCCCGGTTGGAGGCCATCGATCCGGCCAAGCTGAGCGCCGCGTCGGCACTTGACTACAAGCTGCTGCTGCTCGGAGTGAAGAACGGGCTGTTCCAACTGGAAGAGGCGGGTGCCATCGACCACAACCCGATGACCTACGCGGGCGCGTTCGACGCCAACGTCTACCTCAAGCGCGACTACGCCCCGCTGGCCGACCGGCTGCGCAGCCTCGTGGCCGTCGAGCGGCAGGTCCCGGCGATGTTCGCCGCGGCCCGGGCGAACCTCGTCGAAGTCCTGCCGAAGTCGCAG
>CAXTOX010000005.1:13071-62386 GCA_964245885.1 uncultured Chthoniobacterales bacterium
CCATCGTCATCGCCAAGGGCAACGCGGATTTCTTGAAACACGACCTCGTCGACGCCGTCAAAGGCGTGCAGGACCCGGCGCTCCAGGCGGAGTTCGCGACCGTCAACGACCGCGTCGCCGCCGAGCTGACGGCTTACGCCGACTGGCTGATTAAAGAACGGCTGCCCAAGGCCGACCCGAAAGGCTACGCGCTCGGCGAGGACCGCTACCGCAAGATGCTCGCCTACAACGAGGCGCTGGACATCCCGCCGGCCAAACTGCTCGAAATCGGGCTGGCCGAACTGAAGCGCGAGCAGGGCGAGTTCGCGGCGGCGGCGAAGATCATCGACCCGACCCAGCCGCCCATCGACGTATTCAAGGCCATCCAGCATGACCACCCGACGGCGGACAGCCTCCTGCCCGACATCCGCAGCCACCTGGAAATGATCCGTGGCTTCATGGTCGGGCACAACATCGTGGACATTCCCAGCGAGGTGCGCGCCAACGTCGAGGAAACGCCCAAGTACCTGCGCGCGGGCAGCTTCGCGTCGTCGGACAATCCCGGGCCGTTCGAGGTGCTCGGCGCGCAGGCATATTATTACGTCACGCCGACCGAAGCGGAGTGGCCCGACAAGGAAAAGAACCAGTGGCTGACCGCGTTCAATTATTACACGGCGGATATCGTCAGCGTACACGAGGTGTACCCCGGGCACTACGTGCAGGCGCTGCGCATGAACGCCTCGCCGGTGAGCAAGGTGCAGCGGATCAGCGGTTCCTACGCGTACATCGAGGGTTGGGCGCACTACTGCGAGCAGATGGCGGTGGAGGAAGGTTTCGGGCGGAAAAACGCGGACGATCCGAACGACCTCCAGGGCGCGAAGTACCACCTCGCGCAGTCTGATGAGGCGCTGCTGCGCATCTGCCGGCTGTGCGTGTCGATCAAGCTGCACACGCAGGGCATGAGCGTGGAGGAAGCGACGAAGTTCTTCGTGGACAATTGTTACTACGAGGAAAAACCGGCGCACCAGGAAGCCCTCCGGGGCACGTTCGATCCCGGATACCTGTTCTACACCGTCGGCAAACTGGAACTGCTCAAGCTGCGCCGCGACTACCAGGCGCAGGAGGGCCGCGCGTACTCGCTGAAGAAGTTCAACGACGCGATCACCGACCACGGCGAGCCGCCGGTGCGTTTTGTGCGCGAGTTGTTGTTGAAGGAAAAGTCGAAGGCGGGCGAGACGCTTTGACGGAGGTCCATTGAGCTTGCCTTTTCCCTTGGCGGAAGGGCCAATCGGGTTTTTATTGCCCACCCTTCCGATATGCCAAGTCCGACCCTTTCCGACCGAACGTTGACTGCGCCTGCCGCCGTCTCCCGCCGGACGTTCCTGACCTCCCTGCGCCGGGCGGGCGTCGCGCTGATGGCCGCGCCGCCGTTGTACGCGGTCGGTTCGTTGCTCGCAGAGGAAACGTCGTACGCCAACGGCTTCAACATGTACGGCAGCCGCGGGTACACGCGCGTGCTGATGATCGGCGACTCCATGAGCGTCGGCGGCTTCGGCGAGGGCATGGCCGAATGGCTGGTGGCCAAGCTCGGCCGCGCCAGCGTGGCCATGTACGCCGCGTGCGGTTCGTCCCCCGAACACTGGCTGCGCGACGAGCCCGACTACCAGACGCACTGCGGCTACCGCGAGATCACCCCGCGCACCAACATCCTCTACGACTACGTCGGCGGACGCCGCCCCGCCCCGGCCGTCGCGCCCAAGGTGGAAGACCTCGTCGCCATCCTGCACCCGCGCACGGTCGTCGTGCAACTGGGCACCAACTGGATGGACGCCATGAACGCGGGCGATTCCACCAAGTTCGGCGAGATCCTGTACCGGTTCGTCAACGCGATCCGCAGCGAGCCGGGCACGGTGCGCCAGATCATCTGGATCACGCCGCCGGACTCCTCGCACTATTCGCGCAACGTGCAGGATATCGTGAAGAACCTGATCATCGCCGGCGGCCGGAAATACGGTTACGCGGTGGTGGATTCGCTGCGGTACACGCACTACACACCCGGCCGTTCGGGCGGCGACGGCATCCACTACAACAGCGAGGAAGGCCGCGCGTGGGCGGCGGGGGTGTTGCGCGAGGTCGGGCCGCAGTTGGGGCGGTGATGCCCCCGTGTTACTTCGCCACCGGCAGCTTTTGCCAGCCCTGTGCGGCCTCAGTAAATTCCCGCGCCGTGAAACACCACACGACCACCTTTTTCTTCGCCAGGTAGCCCGGCTCCTTGATGCTGCGGCGGTACAGGTCGATCCGCACCGGCGTCGCCCCGGAACCGCGGATGGCGATGCGGTCGGGCACGCTGCCGAGTTCGAAGGTGAGTTGGTCGAGCAGACCCGCGCGTTCGGCGAGGAAGTCGTGGAAAACCAGCGTGTGGCTGTCACCCAACAACAGAATGGGGCTGTTCGGGTCAGGCGCGAGCGCCTCCTGCAATTGGTGTACGGATATTTTCTCCGCACCGGGCTTCTTCGCGTTCGCATCCAGCATGCTGCCGAGATCGCCGTCGATGGAGATTTCCTTCCACTCCGCAACGTACTTTTTGACTTGCACGGCAGTGATCCCGAGCTTCGCGCGCACCTCCCTGACGATCTCCTGCGCGGCCAGCACGCAACCTTCCCCCGACCAGTGGGTGTCCGTCTTGCAAAACACCGGACCATGCTCGCCGGCCTTGTTCGCGCGGAAGGCAGGTGCGAGGTCAACCACGTCCACGCCGCCCTTGCGGAGTTCGTCGTAGAACGCGGCCAGCGCGCGGTCGGGATCGCCGGACGGCGCGGGCAGGTCAGCGGCGATTTTTTCCGGGTAAATCTCGACTTTCGGAGGCACGGGCACGACGATCAGCGTGATCCCGCGGTCCTTGAGCTGCTGATTGAAGTCGAGGATCGCCGGCAGCGGGTCCGCCTGCTCGGGTTTCGGCGCGCGGCTGACCTTCGCCGCTTCCGCCCCCCAGAACTTGCCCACGGAGAGCGACCGCAGTTCGGAGGCCACGAAGTACCAGCCGTCGGTCCCGGGCACGGCACCGGCGTTGGCCTTGTCGAGCGTCTGCACCTTCGCGGCGAGGCCGGCACGGAATTTTTCGTCGGCGCTCTGTGCGCGGAGAGGCGTCGTTCCCGCGCAGAGCAGCGCGAGGCTGAGGGAGACGGAGAAGGTAACCAGTCGGGGCATTCCCACAGGTAACCCGCCCCCCGCAACTCGCAACCCGCGTCCGTCGTTCGGGGACGTGTTCATTTTAACACAGAGGCACAGAGGACACGGAGCCCGGAGGAGGAAGACGGGCGAAGGAGGAGGCGGAACCTTCTTTCCCCTTCTTCTCTGTGGCCCTCCGTGTCTCTGTATCTCTGTGTTAAAGTGCCGCGTTCCCGAACGACGGACGCGCCTTGACTTCGCGTCCGCACGGGTTACCAAAGAGCGCCCGCCAAGCGTGATCTTCAGTTCGCACATTTTCGTCTACTACTTCCTGCCTTTCACGCTGGCAGTGTACTATGCGCTGTACGCCTGGCGTCCGCAGCGCCAGCGGCTGCGCAACCTCTGGCTGGTGCTCACCGGCTACACCTTTTACGGCTGGGCCGGGCCGCGCTTCGTCATCTTGATGTTCGTCACCACGAACCTCGACTGGCTCATGAGCCTGGTCATCGCCCACGACGACTGGCGGTTCTGGCGATTCGGGGAACAAGGATTCTTCCGAAAACCCGTCACCCTCTTGCCCAACACCCGCAAGTCGGGCGCGACCCGCTCGCGCGGACAGCACGCCGCCATCACGGTGTCGGTCGTGTCCAACCTCCTGGTGCTGGGGTTCTTCAAATACTTCAACCTCGGGGTGGACAGCTACAACGGGATCGTCGCGGGCCTCGGGTTCACCGCCGCGCAGTGGCACAACACACTCAACGTCATTCTGCCGCTGGGCATCTCGTTCTACACGTTCCAGGCGCTCAGCTACACCATCGACGTGTACCGCGGCGACGCCGAGGCGATGGCGAACTTCATCGACTTCTCGTGCTTCGTGTCAATGTTCCCGCACCTCGTCGCGGGGCCGATCCTCAAGTTTTCGTTCCTCGCCGACCAGTTGAAAAACCGCACGCTCACCAGCGACAAGTTCGCGCGCGGCGTGGCGTTCTTTTCTCTCGGCCTCGCCAAGAAAATCCTGCTCGCCAACCCCTGCGGCAAGATCGCCGACACCTGCTTCGACGCCGGCTCGCTCCACACGCTCGACGCCTGGTTTGGCGCGTTCGCGTATTCGTTCCAGATTTATTTCGATTTCAGCGGGTACTCGGACATGGCCATCGGCCTCGGGCTGATGCTCGGGTTCGTCTTCGCAAAAAACTTCGACTCGCCCTACCGCTCGGATTCCATCACGACGTTCTGGCAACGCTGGCACATCTCGCTCTCGACGTGGCTGCGCGAGTACCTCTACATCCCGCTCGGCGGCAACCGGCGCGGCGACCTCCTCACCTACCGCAACCTCATCGTGACGATGCTGCTCGGCGGGCTGTGGCACGGGGCGTCGTGGAACTTCATGATCTGGGGCGGGCTGCACGGCGGGATGCTGGCGTTCGAGCGCCGGTTTTTCCGCCAGCCCGACAACACGATCCGCTACCCCGGCGCGCTGCCGCGCGTGGTGTGGGTGGGCGTGGTGTTCATCGTGGTGCTGCTCGGGTGGGTCTTCTTCCGCGCGACGGACCTGCCGCACGCGGGCGGGTATCTGGCGAGCATGTTCGGCGCGGGTCACCCGCAGCCGGGTGCGTCGCTGCTCGCGGGCCTGGTCTACCGGCCCTACTATCTCCTCTCCGTGGCGATTGCGGCCGTGGTGGTGTGGTTCGCGCCGCAGACCTGGGAATGGACGCAGCGGCTGACACTGCCCAAGGCGGCCACCTGCCTCGCGCTCGGCTGGCTGGCGCTCGTCATCCTGGCCACGCAGGAGTATAATCCGTTCATCTATTTCATCTTCTGATGGCCGATCCCGTTCCAGAGCCAGACCCCGGGCGGCCGCGCGAACCGAAGCATTCGCTGCCGCGCTACGACGAACCGCCGTTGCGCGAGCGCCGGAACCGCCAACTCGACCGCGAAGAAGTCGCCGAGCGCGACCTCAAGGGCACGGTGCTTTCCCCCGGCGCGAAGGGGCTTCTCATCGCGGTGTTTCTGCTGACGATCACCGTGCCTTCCATCCTCCAGTTCGCCGCCGAACTGCACGCGGGCCGGGGGCTGCCGTCCTTCGATGTCGTCCGCACGCTGCCCAAGTGGGAAAAAATCCGCGCGGCGCGTCATCCGGCCGACTTCTGGAACCTCGCGCCGCAGGCCGACGACATCAAGGATTTCGAGAAGGGCATGGAGAAGGGTTCCATTATTTCGCGGTGGCTGCTGCCGCACGTGCAGGACGTGCTCACCGGCGCGCTCGGCGCGGGCAACGAACAGGCGTACCCCGGCCGGCCCGGCTGGCTGTTCTACCGGCCGGACGTGGAATACGCCATCGGCCCGCCGTTCCTCGATCCCAACCAGATCGCCAAGCGCAGCCAGAACAGCAAAATCCACGCGGCCCCGATCCCGGCGATTGTGGACTTCCGCGACCAGCTCAAGGCGCGCGGAATCGATCTGGTGATCCTCCCCGTGCCGGTCAAGCCCGTGATCGACGGCGAGATGCTGTCGGCGAATGCCAAGGCAGGTGAGGCGTTGCAGAACCCGTCGTTCTCGGAATTTGCGCAGCGGCTGGACAAGGCAGGCGTGAGGATTTTCGATCCCACTTGGCAGTTGATGCAGCTCAAGGTGCAAGAGCTTGACCGCAACGGGAACGGGTCGTCGCTTTATTTACAAACGGACACCCACTGGCGGCCCGAGACCATGGAGTTCGTCGCCGATCACCTGGCAAGGTTCCTCAGTCTCTCCGGCGGGTCGGGTGAAAACAATCTGCTAGCGGCGAGAAACATCTCCGCCCTGGGCGACACCGCGCTCATGCTCAAGCTGCCCGCCGACCAGACCGTCTACCAACCCCAGAGCGTAACAATACACCAAGTCAACATCGGCAACGCTCCCTGGCGCGCCACGCCCACCGCCGACACGCTGCTGCTCGGCGATAGTTTTTCCAACATCTTCTCGCTCGAAGGCATGGGCTGGGGCGAGTCCGCCGGGTTCGCCGAACACCTCAGCCGCGCGCTGGGCAAACCCATCGACGTCATCCTGCGCAACAGCGACGCGTCCTTCGCCACGCGCGAAATCCTCTCGCGCGAACTCGCCCGCGGCCACGACCGGCTCGCGGGCAAGAAACTCGTCATCTGGGAACTCGCCTCGCGCGAGCTGTCCAGTGGCAACTGGAAGCTCATCCCCATGAAACTCGGCCAGCCGCCGGAATCGCATTTCTTCAGTCCCAAGGCCGGGGACGATTACTTGATGACCGGCACCGTGCAAAGCGTTTCGTCGGTGCCGCTGCCCGGCAGCGTGCCCTACAAAGATCACATCCTCACGGCTCATCTCGTCGATCTCGCCTCCACCGGGACGAGCGAGAGTGCGGGCAAGAAAGCTGGGGGCGGTTCGCTCCAGGCGCTCGTCTACCTGTGGAGCATGCGCGACAACGTGTGGACGCCGGCGGCGAGGTTGCGCACGGGCGATCAGGTGACCGTGCGCCTGCGCGCGTGGTCGGACGTTTCGGCCGAGTACGAAAAGATCAACCGCAGCGAACCCGACGACACCGCCTTGCAATTGGAGGAACCGGTGTGGGGCGAGTTGGAGAAATGAGCCGCCCTCGAAATGGAAGCCAGTCGGCGACTCGGCCTGGAAACGGAGTTCCACGTTCACACACGCGGCACCGGCCGGAACTGGAACACCGTCTTGAAACTCGCGGTCATGGCCAGAGGGTGATTTCTGGACAGGCCGCTTCGCGGCGGGACACGCGCGCGTCCTTTGCCATCGCCGCGCCGCCATGCGAAGGTGGGAATCCGCCTCATGCCGCCGTCCACCCGCCACGTCTATCTCCAGGAGGTCCGCGCGACCCTCGCACTGGCCATTCCCATGACCACGGGGCAGGTGGGGCAGATGCTCCTGGGATTCTCGGACAGCCTCATGATCGGCCGCGTCGGCGTCGTGCCGCTGGCGGCGTGCGCGTTCGCCAACAACGTCCTGAACCCCCTCTTCGTCACCGGCATCGGCCTGGTGGCGGGCGTGTCCATCCTCGCCGCGCAGGCACACGGCGCGCACCGCCCGCACGAAGCCGGCGAAACCCTCCGCCACGGGCTTGCCATCAGCCTCGCCACCGGCTTGGCGCTCGTCGCCGCGGTGTTCGCCGCCTGGCCGTTCCTGCCTTTGCTCCACCCGCCGCCGGAGGTGCTCGCGCAGTCGCGTCCGTTTCTCGTGATCGTCGGCTGGTCGCTCGTGCCCGCGCTGGCGTGGCAATGCCTCAAGCAGTATTGCGAGGCGTTGTCCCACCCGCTGCTGCCCACGCTGGCGATGCTCGGGACCGTCGCGCTCAACGTCTTCCTGAGCTGGGTGCTCATCTACGGTCATCTCGGTTCGCCCGCGATGGGGTTGGTCGGCGCGGCCTGGGCCACGCTGACGGCCCGGGTGGTCCTGCTGATTTTCACGTTCGCTCTGGTGCTGCGCTCGCCGCGCTTCCGCGAAGCCCTGCCTCCACGCTGGGCAGCGGCGCTGTCGTGGGACCAACTGCGCCGGCAACTCGCCGTCGGACTGCCGGTGGCCGTGCAACTGTTCTGCGAGGTCGCCTTTTTTGCCTTTGTGCTGGTGATGATGGGCTGGCTCGGCACCGTGCCGCTGGCGGCGCACCAAGTGGCCATCACCTACGCGGCGTTGACGTTCATGGTGCCGCTGGGTGTGTCGATGGCCGTCAGCGTGCGCGTTGGCCAGGCGGTCGGGGCGGGCGAAGGTCGGCGCGTACGCATGATCGGGCTGAGCGGCATCGGGCTGGCGGTGGCGTTCATGACGGCGACGGCGACGATGTTCCTGCTCGCGGGCACGCAACTGGCCGGGCTCGCCGTGCCGGACGCACCGACCGCCGCGCTGGCGGCGCAGTTGCTCGTCGTCGCGGGGGTGTTCCAGATCTTCGACGGCGCGCAGGTCGCCAGCATGGGTGCCTTGCGCGGGTTGACCGACGTGCGCGTGCCCACGGCCGTCGCGTTTACTTCCTATTGGCTGGTCGCACTGCCGACCTGCTACGTGGTGGGCATCGCGCGGCACGGCGGCCCGCGCGGGCTGTGGTGGGGTGTCACACTCGGGCTGGCGGTGGCGGCGGCGGGCCTGCTGATCCGGTTTCTGCACCGGACGCGGCCGGTTCGGTTGGAGCGGCCACACGCGGCCGTTCTACCTCAAGTTGCATCTTGATCCCTTCGGGGGTTCCCCCGCCATCCCGGGCCGACACCAGCACGGTGGGAGCGTCGGACAAGGCGGGCGGTTCGTGTTTTGGCACGGAAGTCGTATAATGGCGTTCGTCGCCATGCCGTCTTCCGTCGTCGTTGATCCCCTGCCCGCCGTCGCGTGCGTGCCCGAACTGCTCGCCCCGGCGGGCAACTGGGAATGCGCCCGTGCGGCGGTGGAAAACGGCGCGGACGCGGTCTACTTCGGCCTGAGCCGCTTCAACGCGCGGATGCGCGCGGACAACTTCACCGAAGCCGATCTGCCGGCTTTGATGGAGTTCCTGCACCGGCGCGGGGTGCGCGGGTACGTGACGTTCAACACGCTCGTCTTCCCCGACGAACTGATCGAAGCGGAGGATTACCTGCGCGCGATCATCGCCGCCGGAGTGGATGCGGCCATCGTGCAGGACGTGGGCATTTGCCGGTTGATCCGGCGGCTGTCGCCCGATTTTCCGATCCATGCGTCCACGCAGATGACCGTCACCAGCGTGGCGGGCGCGGAGTTCGTGCGCGATTTGGGATGCCAACTCGTGGTGCTGGCGCGAGAGTGTTCGATCCAGGAAATCGCCGCGATTCGCGCGGCGCTCGACGATGCGGGCGCGTCGCTGCCGCTGGAGGTGTTCGTCCACGGGGCGTTGTGCGTCGCGTACTCGGGCCAGTGCCTGACCAGCGAGGCGCTCGGGGGGCGTTCGGCCAACCGCGGCGAGTGCGCGCAGGCGTGCCGGATGCCCTACGATCTCCTCGCCGACAACGAACCCGTGCCATTGGGCGACCGGCGTTACCTGCTCAGCCCGCAGGACCTCGCCGGACTCGGCGCGGTCGCGGACCTCGCCAGCGCCGGGGTTTCCTCGCTGAAGATCGAGGGGCGGCTCAAGGCTCCCGAGTACGTCGCGGGCATCACGCGGGTCTACCGTGCCGCGCTCGACCGGCTGGAAGAAAATGCAGAATGCAAAATGCAGAATGCAAAAGTCCAGAAGGCAGAGGAACCAACGGCGACAGACGGGATGGCTGCCGCGGACCGATACGAATTGGAGATGAGTTTTTCGCGCGGGCTGCACACCGGCTGGCTGCGCGGCATCGACAACCAGCAACTCGTCCACGCGCGCTTCGGCAAGAAACGCGGCGTCTATCTCGGCCGCGTGCGGCGGGTGCGCGGGGACCGGGTGTTCGTCGACCTGGAAGCGCCGCTCAAGGCGGGCGACGGCGTGGTGTTCGACGCCGGCCAGCCCGACGCTCCGGAACAGGGCGGACGCGTCTACACGGCGGCGTCGGCCGGCGCGGACGGGACGATGCTGACGTTTGCGCGTAGCGCGGGCGGGATCGACCTCGCCCGGGTGAAACCCGGCGAGCGGGTCTGGAAAACCAGCGACCCGGAACTGGACCGCCGGCTGCGCCAGACGTTCGCGGGCGACGTGCCGCGTTTCCAGCGGCCGGTGGACTTCGAGGTCCATGGGCATGTGGGAGGGCCGTTGACGCTGATCGCACGCGACGGCGCGGGGCACGTGGCGCAACGGGATTCCACCATCCCACTGGCGGTCGCCGACCAGCAGCCGCTCACCGACGAACGGCTCACCGCACAACTCGGCCGGCTCGGCGGCAGCCCGTTCCGGCTCGGCTCGATCTGCAACCGGCTGGAAGGAAGCGCGATCCTGCCCGTGAGTGAACTCAACCGCCTGCGCCGCGAGGTCGTGGCTGAATTGGAGGAGTTACGCGCGCGGCCGCGACGCTGGAAATGGGGTGAGCAATCCGCGCGCGTACCAGTTCCAGCCACGGGAGGGAAGACCGGCGCGGCGGAACTCATCGTCCTCGTGCGTTCGTTGGCGCAACTCGACGCAGCGTTGTCAGCGGGGACGCAGACGGTGTATTGCGATTTCGAGGACCCGAAGAGCTACCGCGAGGCGGTGCGGCGGTTCCGGGATTTTCGCGCGCCCGGCACGCGCACGATCCGGGTAGCCCCGCCGCGGGTCTTCAAAACCGGCGAGGAGTGGATTCTCAAGCAGGTGCGTTCGTCGGAAGCGGACGGCTACCTCGTGCGCAACTACGACCACCTGCGCTTCTTTGCGGGGGCCGGCAGCCTGGTGGGAGATTTCTCGCTCAACGTCGCCAACCGGCTGACGGCGGAGTATTTCCACGAGCGGTATACGCTGAAGCGGCTGACGGCCTCCTACGATCTGAACGCGGCGCAGTTGGAGTCGCTGCTGGGTTCCGCGCCGCCGGAGTGGTTCGAGGTGACGATCCACCAGCACATGCCGATGTTTCACATGGAGCATTGCGTGTTCTGCGCGTTTCTCTCCGAGGGCACCGATTACCGCAACTGCGGCCGGCCCTGCGACAAAAAGGAAGTGCGCCTGCGCGACCGCGTTGGCCTGGAACACCCGCTCAAGGCCGACGCCGGCTGCCGCAACACGGTGTTCAACGCGCGCGCGCAGACCGGCGCGGAATCGGTCGAACGACTGCGGGCGTTGGGGGCGCGGCATTTCCGGGTGGAGTTTGTCAACGAAACGGCCGAGGCGGTGGCGCGGACCCTGGAACGTTACGGGGCGCTGCTGCGCGGGGAGATCACGGGCGGGCAGTTGTGGCGGGAGTTGAAGTTGCACAACCAACTCGGCGTCACGCGCGGGCAGATGGAACGCGAGGAAACGCGCAAGGTTTTCCCCGGCACGGCGCATGGTCTGCGTTCAGTCAAAGCCTGATCTTGTCCACAGATTCCGGGCATGCTGATCGCGTTCCACAAACCCTACGGCGTGTTGTCGCAGTTCACGCCGGAAGCGGGTTCGGCGTGGCGGACGCTGGCGGGATTCGGGTTCCCGAAGGCAGTGTACCCCATCGGACGATTGGACGCGGATTCGGAGGGCTTGTTGCTGCTCAGCGACGAGGCGGCACTCAACGCCCGTTTGCTGCGGCCGGAGCACGCCCACGCGCGGGAATACTGGACGCAGGTCGAACGCGTGCCGAGCGACGACGCGCTCCAAACGCTGGAGCGGGGCGTCGTCGTGCAGGGGTACCGCACGCTGCCCTGCCGTGCCCGCCGGCTCGATCCGCCGCCGGACGTGCCGCCGCGCGACCCGCCCATCCGCGTGCGCAAAAACGTGCCGGACTGCTGGGTCGCACTCGAATTAACCGAAGGCAAAAACCGTCAGGTGCGCCGCATGACCGCCGCCGTGGGACACCCGACGCTGCGGTTGATCCGGGTCCGGGTCGGGGTGCTCGGGTTGGGCGACCTGCGTGCGGGCCAATGGCGCACTTTGGCAACGGAGGAACGACAGCACGTTTTCGCCGCGCAGACAGCATTCCCTTCTGGACGAGGCGCAACGACGGGAGTTGCCCGGCACCGTCGAATCCGTTAGCAATGGAGCCATGAACATTGAATTTGCAGACCTGTTCAAACTTGGCCGGGCCGAACGCCTCCAATTGGTCGAGGACCTCTGGGACAGCATCGTCGAAGAAGAAGCATCGCTGCTGGCCTCCGACGAAAAAAGGCTGAACTTCGCCGTCGCAAAGAGCGTTTTCTACAGCACCCGACATCGGGCCGGACGTGGGAGCAAGTCAAGGAACGGGCACGCGCAGCATGATTGAACGCGTCACGTTCACGCCTGAATCCGACGAGGATGTGGCGGCAGCGTACCAATGGTACGAGAGTCGTGAACCGGGTTTAGGCGAGGATCTCCTGCGGTGCTTGGAAGCCGACGTGCTCACCATCAGACGGCATCCACTACTCTCACGGTTGCCGTCGAAGAGTTCCGCCACGCTCTGGTTCGCCGCTTTCCTTACGAGGTGTTTCACGAGGCCACTGCCGATGCGCTTTTTGTGTATGCCGTCTTCCACTGTTCCTAGGATCCATCGAAGTGGCGCGAACGCCTCGGGTTCGACCAGTAGGACTCAGATCAATCCCCAGACCGGCTTGAGGTCCGGGTCGGTGCGGGCGTACTCGCGGAACTTGCCGTCGAGCTTGAAGGACGTGCGCAGATGCGCCTGCGCTTCCTCGATGTTGCCCAGCGTGGCGTCGTAGCAGCCCAGGTTGTAATGGTACGTCGCCTCGCCGAGCAGCGCGGCGGGGCCGGCGAGCAAAAAGGCCTTGGCTTCCGCCGTGCGGCGCAGCTCGTGCAGGCAGAACGCCGCGTGGATGAACCCCAGCGTTTCGTCGGGCTGCACGCGGCAGAAAGTCCGACTGATCTCCAACGCCTCCAGCCAGCGTTTCTCGCGCATGTGGATGAACAGCCGCATTTGGAGCACTTCTGTTCCTTCCTGCAGCGTCGGCGGCAGCGTGTCCAACTCCTCCAGCGCCTCGTCGAGCATCCCGAGTTCAAAATACCCCTGCGCGGCAAGGAGCGTTTTGTCGGTTTTCGGGCTGATCTTCATGGCTTCTACACGGAAGCAGAAATTCTGCCCGGCAGCAATCCTCATCCCGTGCCACCGCCCGCCGCCGGTCGTGCGATTCTTTCCAGGTCCAGCGGAACTCCGGCCACAATATCTTGCTTTTATGATGATTAGACAGGACGGCGAAAACAGCGTCGATAAGAAGGCGCTCCAGATCAACCTCGACGCCACCAAGTACGGCACGTTCGCCGAGATCGGCGCGGGCCAGGAGGTGGCGCGACAATTCTTCCACGTTGGGGGGGCGTCGGGCACCATCGCCAAGACGATCTCGGCCTACGACATGACGTTTTCCGACGCCATCTACGGACCGACGCCGCGCTACGTCAGCCGCCAGCGGCTCGGCCAGATGCTCGAATACGAGTACAGGCTGCTCATCGAGCGTCTGGCCGAGAAGCGCGGGGGGAAAACCAGCTTCTTCGCGTTCGCCAACACCGTCGCCGCGCGGGCGTACAACCACCCTTCCGAAAGCCATGGCTGGCTAGGCGTCCGTTGGCAGGCCCACCCGCGCGCGGAGCCCAACCAAGTCATCATCCACGTGCGGATGCTGGACAAGGAAAACCTCCAGCAGCAGGAGGCCCTGGGCATCATCGGGGTGAACCTCATCCACGGGGCGTTTTACCAGTACCAGAACCCCGAGAAGCTGATCGGCGCGCTGCTCGACAGTCTCGACACCGAGCGCATCCAGGTGGACATGATCAAATTCACCGGGCCGGATTTCCACTACATCGACAACCGGCTCATGGCGCTCCAGTTGGTCGAGCAGGGGCTCTCGGACGCGGCGATGTTCACGGCGGACGGCGAGGTCGTGCGGGCCGACGAACTCCTCTACAAGAAGACGGTCATCGTCGAGCGCGGCAGCTTTCGCCCGCTGACGAACACGACCCAGGACATCCTTGATTGCGCGAAGGCGGCGTTCGTCAAAGAACCGAAGGTCATGGGCGAGGAGGCCGTCGTGCTCATGGAGATCACCATGCAAAACCTCGCCGCCTGGGGCGGCACGAGCGGCAAGATCGACCACACGGACTTCATCGACCGCGTAGAAGTGCTCGGAAAACTCGGTCACACGGTGCTCGTGTCCAAGTTCGGCGAATACTTCCGGCTCGGCGCGTACCTGTCGCGCTGCACCAACAAGATGATCGGCATTGCCATGGGCATCCCGTCGCTCATCGACCTGTTCCAGGAGAAATATTACACCACCTTGCAGGGTGGCATCCTGGAGTCGCTCGGGCGTTTGTTCAAAGGTGACCTGAAGCTCTACGTCTACCCGGTCAAGGACGAGAAGACCGGGGAGGTGCTCACCGTGCAGAACCTGAAGGTCGCTCCCAACTTGCAAAACCTCTACGACCACCTCGTGGAGAATCATTACATCGAGGGATTGGAAGGCTACAAGCCCGAGAACCTGGCGATCTTCTCACGCGCGGTGCTCAAGCTGATCCAGAGCGGGGATTCCTCCTGGGAAACGATGGTCCCGCCCGCGGTGGCCGAGATGATCAAAAAGGGCCGGCTCTACGGTTACCGGGGGTCGGTCGGAGACCAGCAGGAAGCTTTGCGGGGGGAATAACCACCGGATTCCCATGATTTGTCGTTGCTTCCCGGGTCGCAGCTTTTAGACAGCGTGGAGAAACCCCGCCGCAGCCTGCTCGGAAACTTTGCACACGATTTCCTGGAAGTGCGCCCGGAAGCTGCAAGCTAGTAATTCCCGGCTTTTCAGGTAATCGGGTTTCTGCCAAACTGCCTTCCTCATGAAGCTTCGCGTACTGACGCCGCTCCTCGCTGTCCTGCTCTTGGCTTGCGGGCTGACCGGCTGTGGAGACTTTGTCCACGGCAAGGAAATCGCCTCCGATGCGATGGACCAGTTCCACGACCGGTTCAACGTCGGGGAGTTCGACAAGATCTATGACACCGCCGACGCGGACTTCCAGAAGGCCATGGCCCGCACGGATTTCCTGAAGTTCATCGAGGCGGTCCACCGCAAACTCGGCAACTACAAGACCTGCGACAGCCAAGGCTGGCGGTCGAACACCTTCAACTCGGACACCAGCGTGGACCTGCGCTACAAAACCACGTTCGAGAAGGGCGTCGGCGAGGAGAACTTTCTCTTCCGGGTGTCCGGCACGCGCGCCACGCTGCGGGGCTACCACATCAACTCGACCCAACTGATCACCGATTGAACGATCCCGCGCCAACGACCGGTCCCGGGGACCGCACGCAGTTCCAAGTGGACCGGCTGGCGTTTTTTAGCGACGCGGTTTTTGCCATCGCCATCACGCTGCTGGCACTGAATATCCACCCGTCCGCGCTCACCGGTCCGGTCAGCGAAGGCGTTCTCGCCCATGCCGTTGCCGGGATGGTCCCGCGCATCGTGGGATTCACGCTCAGCTTCCTGGTCGTCGGCAACTACTGGCGCTCGCACCACCGGCTCTTTCGCTGGGTACGGAACTGCACTCCCCGGTTGGTGACGATCAACGTGATCCTGCTGCTTTTCGTCTCGTTCATGCCCGCGCCGACGGCTTTTTACAGCGATTTCCCGGCGTACCGGTCGGCGCTTTTCTTCTACATGGCCAGCCTCTCGCTGGTGGGCTTGGCAAACTTTACGTTGTGGGCTTACCTGGGCCGTCACCCGGAACTTCTCGATCCGGCCACCCCGCCTCTGGATCTACGGATCGGGGCCGAACGCTCGCTGGTCATCCCGGCGACCTGCCTCGTGGCCGCGCTTTTGTCCTACGTCAACCTCTGGTTGTCCGGATTGGCAATGACCGCCATCCCGCTTTGGACGCGAATCTACACCCGGCTCGTCAGCCGCACCGGCCCCGCCCGGCAGCCCGGCCGCCCGGCACCACCCCCGGCGACTTGAACCCGGGGAACGCCGCCGCACCTCAATGCGGCGCGAACATCAGCATCGTCGCTGCGACGGCGAGCAGGACCACGGAAACCGCGACCGCCACCCAACGCCAGCGGGCGAGGGCCCGTCTGTTCCTGCGTTCCTCCACGCCGCTGCGGTAGATCTTGTAGATTGGCATTCTTTCCCCCACCCCTTTTTTACCCACCATATTAGACCACACCCGGGCGGGGTTGGCAATCCTTCGCGCAGACCGCCAGCGGTTTCAGGCCAGCTTGACCTGCTCGCGCGCCAGCGCGACGGCCAGCGCGACGGAGAGGTCGCTGCGGACCTTGATCCAATCCTCGTAGTGGTCCGTCCACGCGCGCACCACGACGCTCAGGCCGGCGGCGGTCAGCGCCGTGATGTAGACCGACGGCGCGGGCCGGTCCTCCGCGCCGGGCTGGGCTTTGGCGGTGTCCAGAAGCAGCTTGAGCACCCGCGCCGGGTCCTCGCCGGTGGCGATGTTCAGGGGGATCTCCACCGAGCGCGCGCGGTCGCCGTAGGTCCAGTTGATGACCTGGTTGGAAATGAGGCTGCCGTTGGGCAGAATCACGTCGGAGCCGTCGCGCGTGCGCACGATGCTCGCGCGGATGCCGATGCGGCGCACCTCCCCAACGGCGTCGCCGATCTGGATCACGTCGCCGACCTTCACGGGCCGCTCGAAGAGCAGGATGATGCCCGAGACAAAATTGTTAATAATATTTTGCAATCCAAAACCCAGGCCGACCGAGAACGCCCCGGCGACAATGGTGATCTTCGTCAGATCCACGCCCAGCATCCCCAGCGCGACGAGGAAGCCCACGACGAGAATCGAGTAGTTGAGGATCGTCGAGATCGCGTAGGGCAGGCCGGCCGAGAGCCGCACGCGTTCGTAGACCTCCTCTTCCAGAAAGAACCGCGCCGCCCGCGAGACGAGGAACGACGCCCAGATCGCCACCGCGAAGGCCAGGATGCTGCCGGGAGTCACCTTCGTCGCGCCCAGCGGCAGCCGGTAGTCCAGCACCGTGGTCACATGGTCGTAGAGGGGTTGGAGGACCTGGAACCGGTCCAGCGTCACAGCGACCCAGAGGATGACCGCCGCCGCCCGGAAGAGGCGGTAAACCCGGTCTTGGACCAGTTCACGGTGCTGCACGACGACCCGCGAGGCCGTGGCCGGGCGCACCCGCAGGGCGATGGCGATGAATCCCTCGAGGACCCGCAGCAGCGTGTACAGCGCCACCGCCAGGTAGGAACTGAAGAGCACCGCCTCGCCGAGCAGCGTGCCGAGACGCACGTAGCCGAGCGCGCTCGCGCCCAGCGCGGCAGCAAGCACGCCGATGGCCAGCGCGCAGAGCGCGAACAACCCTCGCCCGAGCGAGGCGCGGCCCTCGGGATGCACGCGGCGCTGGGTGCGGATCAACAGCCCGTAAACGACGATGGCCCCGGCCAGTTCCACGCAGAAGATCCAGCGGTTGGCCGCGGCGAACGACGCCGTGGCCAGCCGCAGGCGGTCCGCCGCGTAAAAGACCACCAGCGAGTAGACGATCAGCCCCAGCCGCCGGTCGAGCACCCGGCGCAGGATGACGACCGTCGGCGCGAGCGCCACCGCCCCGAGCAGCGCGCGGAACAGCGGCGGCGTCCCGGCGTAGATGTTTCCCTTGAGGATGAACGACAGCGCCAGCGCCGTGGCCACCGGCAAGCGGAAGATCGGGGCTGCCCGCGCGAGGTGCGGCTCCTCCTCCGTCCACTGCGCGACGCGCCGCCGCAGCCAGAACATCGCCGCCAGCAGGCCGGCGAAGATCGTCCCGTGCAGGGCGAACAAGCCCCAGTGCAGTGTGGTGAAGCGGCGGGTTTGATCCCACTGCTCCCGGGCCGATTCGCGCCAGCGCGAGAAAAAGTCCGGCCGGGGCTGTTCGTCGGGCGTCCAGAGGGGGCCGCTGTCGGCGACGAAGAGCGTCTTGACGGCTTCGGCGTTGGCCGCCTGCGCCCTGGCCAGCCCTGCGGCGACGCGTGTGCCGAGATCGTTGAAGGTCGTCTGGAGGGAAAGGACCACCGTGCGGCGGGTGGCGACCCGCTTGCGGGCGTCGGCGGCGGCGGCGAGCACGCCGTTGACGAGTTCGCGGATTTCGGCCGGGGCGTTGGCGTCCTTCGCGTCGGTGGTGGTTTTGGTGTCTTTCCAGAGTTTCTGGGTCGCGTCGAGATCGCGGTTTTCGTTTTCGAGGGTGGCCCCGCGGTCGCCGAGCGCCTTGGTCTGTTCATCGAGGGCATCCTGGAGCTTCTTCCAGGCAGCGAGTTGGTCGCGCAGGGTGTCGAGCGAGGAACTCGGGCCGGGTGACGCGGCCTGGTTGCCCTGCTCGACGAGCGCGTCGGCGCGGCCCATCAGGTCGCGGAAGGCGGTGCGGGCGGCGTCGGTGATCTTGTCCGGATTGTCTTCAGGCTCGATGCCGTTGAGAGCGGCGAGTTTGGTCTGGCCCTGGGGAGCGATCTCCGTAAGCGCCAGTCCGGCGGGAGTCGGCGCGGGCGTCGGGCTGGCGGAGGCGGCCGGGGTCGGGGTCGGCGACGGTGCCGCGACGCCGGGCGGAGCGGCGGCAAATGTCAGGCCGACAATGAAAATGAGGCTCGGGAACAGTGCCTTCATGCAGGGAAGAAGCCTCTCGCAAAGGACGCGAAGGACGCAAAGGAAAAGAAAGGGATGGGAAGAAGTTTGTCGTTCTTCCGTTGCTCGTCTTCTTCCTTCGCGGCCTTTGCGGCCTTTGCGAGAGGCTATCTTCGACTCGACGGGAACAGATATTTGAGCACCTCGCCCATCCGCTCGGCCCACGCGCTTTCGTGGTGCCCGGCTCCCTCGTAGTCTTTGTAAACGAGGTCCTGCCCCTCGACCCAGCCTTTCGCCACGAGCCGGTCGCGCAAGACGCCCACGCGTTCCCAACCCGGCTCGGCCGTGCCCGTGTCGAGCCAGATCTTCAGCGGCGGCTTGCGTTTGATGCCGTCCACCAGCTTGTAGAGGATGCAGTCGTCCCACCACACCGACGGCGACATGACCGCCAACCGCGTGAACACCCCCGGGAACCGCAACGCCAGCGTCAGCGTCACCAGCCCGCCGAGCGACGAGCCGCCCAACCCGGTGTACTCGCCCTCGCGCCGGGTGCGGTAGCGTTTGTCGATGAAGGGCTTCAACTCCTCCACCAAAAACCGCCCGTAGCGGCTCGCCAGCCCCTTGCTGCGGCCGGGCGTGCCGTACACCTCGTAGCGTCCCCGCGTGGGTGTGTACTCGTGGATGCGGTCCTCGCCCGCGTTGGCCACGGCGACGACGATGAACGAGGCAATCTCTTTGGATTCGATGAGCCGCTGCGCCGTTTCGTCGACCCCCCACTCCGTCCCGGTGAACGAGGTCGCCGCGTCAAAGACGTTCTGGCCGTCGTGCATGTACAGCACGGGGTAGCGCAGCCGCGAACGCGAATAACCCGGCGGCAGGTACACGAGCACCTCGCGCCGGTTGCCCAGCAGCGCGGACGGGAACGCGTCGTGCCGCCGGATGTCGCCCGTCAAAGTGCTCATGGGAGGGGGGAAATGCAGAAGTCAGAATGCAGAATGCAAAAGTTCAGAGGGCGGAAAAGGCAAAAGGCAAAAGGCAGGAAGCAGAAAGCGGAAGGTAAAAATCCGAAGACCGGCGTACCTCCTTCCGGACTTCTACATTCTGCATTCTGACTTCTGCATTTTCTCTCGTCCCGGCCAACCTATGCGCGAAGCAGAACCGAATGTCCATCACAGGGACGCTTTGGTTCCGGGTCTGTCTTGCCCCCGATGAACGAACATTACATTCGTTGGTACACTCCCTATCTCAGCCGGGATTTCGAGATGCTCGTCTTCGGCGACGGGGCGGGGTTGCCGCTGGTGCTGTTCCCGACCTCGTACGGCCGGTTTTACCAGAACAAGGAATTCGGCCTGATCGACGCGGTGCGCTGGTTCGTGGACAACGGCAAGGTGACGATCTACTGCCCGGACGCCATCGACCTCGAAAGCTGGTACAACCGCGGCATCGGTCCGGCCGACCGCGTCAAGACGCACATGGCCTATGAGAACGTCATCGTGAACGACGTGTTCGACTACGCTCGCAGACGGGGCAACTGCCACTACGTCGCGGTCGGTGGCGCGAGCTTCGGCGGCTACCACGCGGCGAACATCGCCTTCCGCCATCCCGGTTGGGTCAAGCATCTGTTCAGCCTGAGCGGCGCGTTCGACATGGGCGGGTTCATGAACGGCTACCGCGACGACAATTTTTACTTCAACAACCCGCCCGACTACCTGGCCCATTGCCAGGACCCGTGGAAGTACGGGCACATGGGCATCTTCCTGGGCACCGGCGAATGGGACATTTGCCGGTCGGAAAACTTCCGGATGTCGGATATTCTCCGCTCCAAGAGCATCAACCACTGGCTCGACGAACGACGCTGGTGCGCACACGATTGGAACTGGTGGCGCGAGATGTTGCCGACGTACCTCTCCCGTGTTGTTTAACTTATGAAAAAAGCAGGTATCCTCTTCGGACAGGAAAGCACTTTCCCGCCCGCCGTCATCGACCGGATCAATTCCCTGGGCCACGGCGAGGTGCACGCCGAACCCGTGCGCATCGACAAGGTGCTCCAGGGCGAACCCTGCGGCTACGACGTGGTGATCGACCGCATCTCGCAGGATGTGCCGTTCTACCGCGGCTGGCTCAAGAACGCCGCGCTGACCGGCACCGCCGTCGTCAACAACCCGTTCTGGTGGAGCGCGGACGAGAAATTCTTCAACAACGCGCTCGCCACGAAGATCGGTGTCAGTGTGCCGCGCACCGTGCTCCTGCCCTCGCACGACCACCCGCCGGACACGAACGGCAACTCCTTCCGCAACCTCGCCTACCCGCTCGATTGGGAAGTGATCTTCGACTACGTCGGTTTCCCGGCGTACTTCAAGCCGTTCGCGGGGGGCGGGTGGAAGAACGTCTACAAGCTGGAGAACCCGGAGCAGTTCTTCCAGGCCTACGGCGAGACCGGCCAACTGGTGATGATGTTGCAGGAAGAGGTGAAGTTCGAACAATACTACCGTTGCTACTGCATCGACCAGCGCCATGTGCGGATCATGCCTTACGAGCCGCGCAACCCGTTCCACCAGAGGTACGCGGCCAACTTCGAGACGCCGAAATCCCTGTGGGACCGTGTCCATGGCGACGTGCTCAAGCTCAACCAGTACCTCGGCTACGACTTCAACACGGTGGAGTTCGCCGTGCGCGACGGCGAGCCGCTCGCCATCGACTTCTGCAACCCCGCACCGGATGCGGACATCCACTCCGTGGGCAGGGAGAACTTCGAGTGGGTCGTGGAAGCCGCCGCGCAGATGGTCCGCCACAAGGCGCGCGAACACCGGCCCGGTCAGAACAACCTGAGTTGGGGCAAGTACGTGCAGACGGCCGCCGCCGGGCAGCCACTGACCTGAAAATGCAGAATGCAGAAGTCAGAAGTCAGAACATAGAAAATCAAAAATTTGGGTTTCCGTTTCCCCCTTCTGAACTTCTGCATTCTGCATTTTGCATTCTTCCCATGAGCGACAAACAGCACACCTTCACCCTTGGCATCGAGGAAGAGTTCCAGATCGTCGATCCCGAGACACGCGATCTGCGCTCGTACGTCCAGCAAATCCTGGAGGACGAACAGGGCCACATGACGCTCAAGGAAAACGTCAAGGCCGAGATGCACCAGTCCGTCATCGAGTTGGGCACGGACATTTGCAGCAACGTGGACGAGGCCCGCAAGCAGGTGATCCGCCTGCGCAGCGACCTCGCCGCACTCGCGGACAAACAGGGCCTCAAGATCGCCTCCGCCGGCACGCACCCGTTTTCGCACTGGGATGATCAGCTCATCACGGAGGGCGAGCGTTACAAGACCATCGTCGAAGACTTGCAACAGGTGGCGCGGGCCAACCTGATCTTCGGCCTGCACGTCCACGTCGGCATCCCGGACCGGGTGTCGGGCATCCAGGTGATGAACCAGGCGCGCTACTTCCTGCCGCACCTGTTCGCGCTGTCGGCAAATTCGCCTTTCTGGCTCGGGCGGGACACGGGGTTCAAGGGCTACCGGCTGAAGGTGTTCGAGCGGTTTCCGCGCACGGGGATTCCCGACGCGTTCGAGAGCATCAGCGAATACGACGATTACCTGAAGCTGCTGGTCAAAACGGACTGCATCGACAACGCGAAGAAAATCTGGTGGGACATCCGGCTGCACCCGTTTTTCAACACGCTGGAGTTCCGCGTCTGCGACGCGCAGAGCCGTGTGGATGACACCATCGCGCTGGCCGCGCTCATGCAGGCGATCATCTGCAAACTCTACAAGTTGCAGCGCCAGAACCTGACTTTCCGCGTCTACAAACGCCGGCTCCTCGACGAAAACCGCTGGCGCGCCTGCCGCTACGGGTTGGAAGGCAGCCTGATCGACTTTGGCCGCGAGAGCGAGGTCGAAGAGCGTAGCCTGTTGCACGAGATGCTCGACTTCGTCAGCACGGAAGTGGACGAACTCGGCAGCGGGAAGGCCGCCGCGCACGTCGAGAAGATCATCCACCACGGGAATGGTGCCGACCGCCAGTTGGCCGCCTGGAAGAGTTCCGGCGAAAATCTGGGTGCGGTGGTGGATCACATCACCCACGAGACCTACGAGAACCTCCTGGTGAAAGAACCACGCTCGTCCACCCCGCCACCCACCATGGCCCCGGCGGAGACGGACGATTGAGATAAAGGTAGGGTTGCCTCTCCGAGGCAACCCAAATGTTTCTGGAAGGGAACGTCAAACGACGAAGTCAGCTAACCAGACAAATTTGGATTGCCTCGGAGAGGCAACCCTACCTTGGTTGGACGCCTGCAAAAACCGCTGGCGGCGCGTCAATTCTTCGTCACATTTCCCGCTTTTCGCCATGTCTGATCGTCTTTCGACCGACGCCATCGACCCGGAGCTGCTGCCCGGTGCCCGCAACGCCATCCGCGACTGCCTGCGGCTGCAACCGGACGAGCGCATCACGATCATCACCGACGAGGCGACCCGCGAGATCGCCGCCGCGCTCCAGCGCGAGGTCGAGGAAGTCGGCTGCGAGTGCGCGGTGTTCGTGCTGGAGCAGCACGCGCCCCGACCGCTGAAGGAAATGCCGCGCGTCATCCTCGACGATCTGGCGAAGTCGCAGGTGAGCATCTTCTGCGCGCTCACCCAGACCGGCGAACTCGGCTCGCGCATCCAGATGACCACCGTCGTCAACGCGCACAAAATTCGCCACGGCCACATGGTCAACGTCAACCGTCGGATCATGCTGGAAGGCATGCGCGCGAACTTCGTGGAGGTGGACGCCCTGAGCCAGCGCCTCGTCGAACGCGCCCGCCAAGCCAGGAAGGTGACGTGCCAGACCGCGCAGGGCACGGACTTCGAGGCGGAGCTTTCGCCCGATCTGCGTTGGGTGAAGACCAGCGGCATCATCTCGCCCGAGAAATGGGGCAACCTGCCCGGCGGCGAGATTTTCACCTCGCCGCACAACACCAACGGCGTGTTCGTCGTGGACGGCGTGGTGGGCGATTACCTCTGCCAGCGATACGGCGACATCCAGGCCACGCCGCTGACCATCGAGGTCGAGCACAACCGCATCCGCGCGCTGCACTGCGAGAACGACGACCTGCTCAACGAGTTCCGCGCCTACACGAGCACCGACGAGAACAGCAACCGGGTCGGCGAGTTCGCCATCGGCACGAACACCGCCTGCACGCACGTCATCGGCCACATCTTGCAGGACGAGAAGATCCCCGGCATCCACATCGCCTTCGGCCATCCGTACGCCGAGCACACGGGGCAGAACTGGCTGTCCACGACGCACATCGACTGCGTGGGCCGGGACTTCGACATCTGGTTCGACGGCGAGCAGATCATGGGCAAGGGGAAGTTCCTGGTCTGAACAGGTGCCATTCGCTTTGATTTGTCCAGGCAGACAAGCATATTTACCACGACATGGGCACCTTCCGCGTTGGCTGCAAGATCGAGAACCACGTGGATCGCAAACAAGCGGTCACCGTTCCTTCCGCCCTCGTGGACGCCGGCAGCGAGTACACCTGGATTCTCGCCAAGACCTTGGAGAAGATCGGCGTGAACCGCGAGAAAAAGGACCTGGCGTTCACCATGGCAAATGGGCAAACGATCACGCGCAGCGTCGGCTTTGCCATCCTGCGCGTGGACAAGCATTTCACGATTGATGAAGTGGTGTTCGCCGAACCGGGCGACATGACGCTGCTGGGCGCACGCACCCTGGAGGGTTTGTCGTTGGTGGTCGATGCACGCCGCAAGAAGCTGGTCGCTGCAGGTCCTTTGCCGGCGGCTTGAAACTGGCTGTCGGCGCAGCACTGAGCCTTCGTTTCACCCGATGGACCCGACCCAACGCGCCCGCTTCAACGCCGCCTTCACGCCCGAGGGTTACGCCGCGCTGTTGCGTTGCGCGAACGAAACCCACCGATGGCCGACGGACTTCCGCATCTCGGAGACCCCGATTTTCCTGACGACCGGGTTCGCGGAAGAGGTCACCCGTGCCGGTTGGGACATCGTCAGCCAACTCCGTACGCCCGGGTTCGCGCAACACGCCCAGACCGCGATCCCGCCGGGATTGGAGGTGCCGGGCGAGACACCGCACCCGTTGTTCGTGCAGGTGGATTTCGGCATCTGCGAGGTGGATGGCAAACTCACCCCGCTCCTCATCGAACTACAAGGCTTCCCGAGCCTGTACGCTTTTCAGCCGTTCGTGATGCGCTGTTTGCGCAGGGCGTTCCCGGCGATCCCGGCGGACTGGCAGCCCTTCTTTTCCGGGTTGGACGAGGCGGCTTACAACGACCTCCTGCGCCGCGTGATCCTCGGCGGCCACGCGCCGGAAAACGTCATCCTGCTCGAGATCGACCCCGGCCAGCAGAAGACCCGCATCGACTTCGCCTGCACCGAGGAGTTGCTAGGCGTGCAACCGGCGAACATCACCGAGGTGGTCCGGCGCGGGCGGGAACTTTTCTACCACCACGACGGGCGTGAGACCCCGATCCGGCGCATTTACAACCGGCTGATTTTCGACGAATTCCTGCGCCGCCCCGACCTCGACGGCAAACTCTCCTACCGTTTGCAAGACGAGGTGGACGTAGAATGGGCCGGGCATCCGAACTGGTACTTCCGCATCAGCAAGCACTCGCTGCCTTTCCTGAAGACCGACCACGCCTCCCCGGCGTTCTTTGCGGACGAACTCCCGCCCGGCGAGGAGTTGGAGGACTACGTGCTCAAGCCGCTGTATTCCTTTGCCGGCCTCGGCGTGGACGTGGAGCCGACCCGCGACAAGCTGCTCGCCCTCAACCATCCGCACGCTTGGATTCTGCAACGAAAAGTGACTTACGCGGAGTTCGTGCCGACGGTGGATGGCCCACGCTCGAAAGCCGAAATCCGCCTGATGTTCCTCTGGCCGCCGGACGGCGAACCCGTTCTGGTCAACAACCTCGTGCGGATGAGCCAGGGCAAGATGATGGGCGTCGATTTCAACCGGGAAAAAACCTGGGTCGGCTCCAGCATCGCGCTGCTGCCGCCGCGCTGAGATCCGTCAGGCGTCCTCGTGCAGGTTCGTCAGCGCGAACGTTGCGCAGTACGTCGTCAGCAGAAACAAAAACAGCACGCTGACAAACGCCACGACTCCCAGCCGCCCGGAAGGTCCGTCCGCCAGGTCGATTCCCTGGCGCAGCAGGCTGGTGGGATGCCGGATCACATCCCAACTGTTCCAGCGCAGCACCCGGCCCGCGTAGACGCCGACGCTGCCCAGCGCGAGCATCCCCACCGCGAATCCCCAGCCCGTTCCCCGGCCGAAGCGCGCTCGAACGACCTCCTGCATCAGGTACAGTGACAGGTAGCCCAGGCACAGACCCGTCCAGGCAAACGAGGCGATCAGGAGCAGATCGAACCACAACGGCACGGGCGGGCGGTGTTCGAGGTGCACAAAGTCCGTCACGATGTAAAGGGCGTTCGGAAAAAAGAGGAACCACACCAGCGCGCAAACGCCGGACAGGAGGTCCGGCCGACGCCCCCGGACGTGGAAGCGGTAGGCCGCGAGGGCGGCAACCACCGGAACCCAGGCGAGCAGCAGGTTCCACAGCAGAAACTGGAAGCCAAAATGATGTCCGGTGTAGAAGCCACGCGCGACGACCATGCTCACCGCCGCCATGCTGGCGACCCCGAGCGCGGTGACCGTCAACGCCGCGCGCGGCTGGCCGATGCGGCGGACACTCGGGCGGGAAACAGCGGCGGGCGGCACGGATTTGGCGGCAGGCATGTCAGAGAATGCGGACGGGCAACGAGCGGATTTTACGATGGATTTCCGGGTCAATCCAGCATTCCCCGTGCAAGACCGCCGCGCTATGCCGTTCTCACGCCTCCGCCCGGATAAAGGCTCCGGCAGGACACAAATATTGCGTTGAGCGGAACATCATGCCTGCTACGATCCACCAAGCCCGTGTCATTAAAAACGTTACGTCCATGAAAAAACCCCTGCTCTTCACGCTCCTCGCCTGCACTCTCGTCGCGGCCTCCGCTTCGGCCGGCAACTTCAAGCTGCCCAACGAAGACTTCGCCATCGCCAGCGTCGACATCCCTGACAAGTGGAAGCCCGAGGCCATCGACAAAGGCGTCCAGGCCAACAGCCCGGACGATGAGATCTACGTGGCCGTCGAAGCCGTCGGCAGCGACAAGGGCATCGACTCGGCGCTCGACGAAACCGAGAAGATGCTCAAGGACAACAAGGTGACCATCGACGCTTCCAGCCAGTCGAAGAGCACCTTCAAAGTCGCCGGCGTCGAAGCGACCGAACTGGACTTCAAGGGCAAGCTGGACAGCGAAGACCAAACGGTGGCCGTCGTGTTCATCCCGCTCAAGGGCAAGCTGGTGATCATGACCTACTGGGCGACCGCCTCCAAGGAAAAGACGCACGAGACCGAGATCGGCAAAATCGTCAACAGCATCAAGCCGCTCTGACGCTCCGGCCGCTTCAACCCACCTCGTTTTTCATCGAAGGGACGGTCCCGCGTGGGGCCGTCCTTTTTTGTTTGCGCATCTGAGCAGGCCGTTGCGGCCGGTCGTCCACCATGGTCCTGATGGCTCTCCGAACCGCTCCCTATTTTGGATTGGATGACCGTACCCGTCTTTTGACGTTCCCCAACCAGAGAATCTAGGGAGCGGCTCGGAGAGCCATCAGGACCATGGTGGACGACCGCCTGCGGTGGGGTTGCTCACACGCTTTCTCAGAACGGGAACAAATCATCCTGCACCGCCGCCGGCTTCGCGGGCGCTCCCCCCTCCTTGCCGGCGCTCGCCCCCGCCCGCTTCGCCTCCGCACGCACCTCGGCCAGCATCGAGCGGAACTCGCACCACTCCAGCGCCGCCAGCAGCTCGTCGTAGCGCGGGGCGATGACGAGTTCGTCCAGCGGCACGGGCACGGGCAGATCGTGGTCCAGCCGCACCATCTCGCGGTTCTGGGCGATCTGCCCGCGCGCGTCGGCGATCTTGGCGCGGAGCTTCTCGTTTTTGATCGAGTCCACGTCGGCCAAGAGGTTTTCCAGCGAACCGGCGGTCTGGATGAGCGTCGTGGCAGTTTTCGGGCCGACGCCGGCCACCCCGGCGATGTTGTCGCTGGCGTCGCCGCTGAGTGCCAGCACGTCGAGGATGCGCGGCGGCGGCACGCCCCATTTCCTTGTAACTTGCTCGGGCCCCAGCAGCGTGAAGAACGTCTCCGGGGTGGGCAGGTCGGCCTTGGCCGTCGAGTACACGAGGATGTCGTCCTCCACCAGGGAGAGCAGGTCCTTGTCGTTCGTGGCGAGGATCACCTCCATGCCCCGCGCGTGCGCCTCGCAGCAGTACGAGGCCATCAGGTCGTCGGCCTCCGTGTTGGGCAGGGAGACCCCGTGCAGGCCGAGCTTGGGCACGAGTTCGTGGATGAAGGGGATCTGCGGCACCATCTCCGCGGGCATCTCGGCGCGGTGCTGCTTGTACTCAGGCTGGAGTTCGGTGCGGCGGGCGGGCATTCCCTGGTCCCAGCACACGGCCGCGAGGTCGGGCTGGAGGTCTTTGAACATGCGCCGCACGGTCTTGGCGAAACCGAAAATGGCGTTGGTCGGCTGGCCCTGCGAGTTGGTCAGACCCCGGATGGCGTGGAACGAACGGTAGGCGTAATAATTGCCGTCAATGAGGAGCAGTTTTGTGGGCATCGGGAGGCGCGTGTCGGGTTGCAAGGGGCCGCGAGGTAGGATAACAGTCTCCATCATGGCCGACAATCACTTCGAGTCCGGTGGCGAGGAGAGGGTTTGGGACGAATACGATTGGGAGCGATTTCTCCAGCAGCAGGACCGTAAGACGGAAAAGTACATGGAACTGCTGGAGAAATACGTCGACGACCCCAACCGCGACCAGATCATCGCCCGCGAGATGGGCTGGCACCACCTCCTGGACGACAACGGCAAGGACTGGAGCGCCGACTTGGACACCCTCTTTTCCCAGCGTCCTGGCGAGAACACCAGCAAGGACGACGAGGACAAGGACGAGGACCTCGCCGACGACGAGGACGAGGACGACCTCGAAGAGGACGAAGATTTCGACGACGAGGACGAAGAAGAACCCGACGAAGAAGAGGAGGAAGAACCCGCGGATTGCTACAGCCGTCACCCGCTCTACCAGGCCGCCAGCGCCTTGGCGGTACACGTCGACCGGTTTTTCAACGACAACGAAGCCGCCGCGCCGCACCCGGCGGTCGCCCGGCTGACGACCAACGCCACTCTCGCCAACGTCAAACTGGCCGCCGCGTTGTCCGACGACGACGTGGACGAGCTTGGGATGACGATTGCCTACCTGAAACGGGCGCTCAAAGCCATCACCAACGCTCTGGAGGCTGCCACCCAGTGCGAGACGGAACGATTCTTCGACTTCGCTCAGGCGCAGGACATGCGCGGGCGGATTTTCCAGGTGCGAGACGGGATCGTGTCGCTCATGGGGCATTACCGCAGCGAGTGGCGACGCCGCTACGGGCAGGGTCATTGAGTAGCAAGCACCCCAGCCCGTGGGGGGTGCAGGTTCGATTCTTCTGGCAGGTTGCCTTCGATTTTTTCATTTTCATTGAATGGAGCAGAGGGAGGCACCGTCAGAAACATCCAAAGACGGAGGTGGACCGTCGCTGTCTTCCGTCCCGACTGCGGAGCCGGAGGACGTTGTCCTGGTGCGACGCTGCCAGGCAGGCGACAGCCGGGCCTTCGATGAACTGGTCGCCAAATACCGCACCCGGGTCTACGCCATGATTTACCACCTCGTCCACAATGAGCAGGATGCCTGGGATCTTGCTCAGGATGGCTTCCTCAAGGCGTGGAAGTCGTTGGATAGGTTCCGGTTCCAGTCGAGTTTTTACACCTGGCTCTACCGGATCATGACGAACGTGGCCATCGACTGGCTGCGCAAAAAGCAGATCCAAGGCACCCAGGAGTTCGATGACAGCATCGGCCTCCACGAAATGGAGCCGGGCAGCGATCTAGCGCCCAAGAGCGAGCCGCACCCCATCAAAAAGCTGGAACGGGGCGAGGTGCGCCAGCGGATCGACGCCGCCATCGCCAAGCTTTCTCCCGAGCACCGGACGGTGATCCTGCTCAAGGAGATGGAAGACCTTCAGTATCATGAAATCGCAGAGACGGTAGGGTGCTCCATCGGCACGGTGATGAGCCGTCTCTTCTATGCGCGCAAGAAACTCCAAACCCTCCTGAAAGACGTGTATGAAAACCTTTGAAGAACGTTACACCGCGTGGATCGACGGCCAGCTCACGGGCAGTGCCCTGGCAGCCTTCGAGCAGGAACTCGCCCGCCGGGCGGAAGCCGGCGACGCCGAAGCCGCCGGGACGGACAAGGCTGCCGCCCTCCAACTGCGCGGCTTGCTCAAGGAGCATCTCCAGGCTCCGACGCTGACCAACACCGAGTTCTTCAGCCACCAGATGCGCGAGCGCATCGACGCGGAGATCGACAAAGCCGTCGCCCGTCGCGCGGCGGCGGCCCATCCGGCGTGGCGGCTCCCGGCGTTCGTCTGGCCGTTTGCCCGGTTCGCGGGTGCGGGAGTGCTGTGCCTGTTCGTGGCCGGTGCTCTTTATTACGGGATGGTGCCCCAGCATCAGCAAGTGCCCTCCGTGGCATCCACCACGCAGCAACCGCCTGCCGGCCCGGTAGCGGTCAATGATTCTCCTGCTCCGCAGCCGCCGGCACCCAGCGCGCAACGGCCGCCGGACAATGCGTTTGCCATGCTCCAGCCGTCCCCGACGCCGGTCGACCTCAACGACGATATCCAGGTTACCCCGAGCGTTGGCAACAACGCGGCGGCTACTTCCCTGCACGTCGGTGACGCCAACGTCCTCTGGTTGAACAATCCGCCTTACCTGCCGAACGCGGCCGGAACAGCCCCCTCGCCCGCTCCGGCTCCCAGCGCCACCCCGGCAACCGCGCCGTCCGCGGCTCCGAGCGCAATCCCGTAGTCGCCCGCTCGGTTTGCGTTGGTTCACGCTTTTTCCATGACTCATTGTCACGGCTTCCGTCCGCTGCTCGCCTCGGCGGCCTTGTCACTGGCGTTCGGCGGATTGGAGGCACGGGCGCAGCAGGCACAACCGCAGGATGCCACCAGCCGCGACGTGCTGTACGGCGCGCTGGTGATGGCCACCCGATCCGAGCATCCGCAGGCTGCCCCGGAGGCACTCCGTACCCAGGCCGATAACCTGCAAAAGATCTTTGGCTACAACGAGTTTCGTTTGCTCGGCGAGAAGAAGAAGGCGATCAACACCGGCCAGGAAGACTGGCTGGTGCCCAGCCGTGACTTCATTCTGAGCGTCGATACCCGCAATCCGATCACCGATGGCTACGCGTTGTTCCTGAAGTTGCGGGATGACAACCGGGTCTTCGTGGAAGCGAACGTGAAGCTCAAACGTGATCACCCGCTGTTCATCCGCGGGCCGTTTGTCGGCGACGGGCAGATCCTGATTTTGTTGACGGTGTTGTGAGGCGTTCGGTACAGACTTGGTGACGCTTCAATCGTGCCCGGACGCCGGGTTGCCAGGCAGCGTCTCCGCCAATTGCAACTGTGTCACCTCCTCCAGCAGCACGGAGAGTTTCGCGTGCGCTGACCGCCCGATCCGGGTCTCCAGCTTCTCCCCGAAAATCTCCAGCAACTTCTCGGCCGTTGCGGCCGTCTTGCGCAGCTTCGGCGAGTGCATCCGGTCGCTGAGATTATCGTATAAATCGGCCATCTTGGCGATCATGACCGGTTCCGGCGCGGCGGCGAGACGGCCGGCGTATTCCTCCTCCCGCTTCTGCTTGGGGAGCATGACGTTCTTGGTCAGTGTCACCACGTAATCGGCCACGCGCGTGCCGAACAACTCGGCCACCTCGTCGTAGTCTGTCGCCGTGTCCTCGATGGTGTCGTGCAACAACGCGGCCGTGAGGACCTCGTCGTCGTCGCAGCCGAAGACATGGCTGAGGATCAGGGTCACCCGCGCGACGTGCGAGAAGTACGGCGTCTGGTTGTCCGCGCGCGTCTGGCCGTGGTGCTTGCGGGCGGCAAAACTCGCGGCGCGCAACACCGCCTGCACCGGGTTGAGCGGTGACACGGCCGCTTTGGCCGCCTTGGCGGCTACCCGTCTCTTTTTGTCCGCTGCCGCCTTCTTTTTTGCGCGGACGGTCACGGACAGTTTACGCATTAGTTTCTTGCGAAAGGAGCCTTTCAAGATCGAGGGAACCATCAGCCCGGATGGTTACACCAGGAATCGAGCTTTTGGCAAGCCGCGGTTTCGTCAAACCTCGCCGCCGGACCCGGCACAGTCCTGTTTTACTCTCCAACCATCATGGTTTACACCTCTATGCCGACCACAAAAACCATGATGAACCCACGCGCGAGAACCTTTCTGGCCTGGACCTTGGCCCTGTTCCTTACCACCGCCGCCGCCCGCGGCGCGACCAACGAGGAGCAGGCGCTCACGGCTGAAAACTGTGCATTGACCGTCCCGGCGGATTGGAGCGGGCGCGACCTCAAGCACGTGCCGGGCGTGGTCGCCGCGTTCGGCGACGCCGCCGGCCAACGCACCCTGCTGGTCCTCGTCCAGGGACGCGGTCAACCCGGCGAGGCCGCGAGCGACAGCTTCGTCACCGGGTTTGACATCGGCATGGAAAAATCCGGCGGCGGACAAAAGACGAGCGGGAAGTTCGTGCAACTCGCCGGGTTCCGGACCTACGAGCGGCGCGGAACCGCTACTCTCCAGGGTCAACATGTCACGACGCTTGTGCTGGCGGTCCCAACGGGCGACGGCACTTATCTCCTCGAAGCCCTGATGACTAACGGCGAGGCCGGCGACGACCCGCAAATTCGCCAAACGGTGGACAGCTTTCATTTCCTCCACCCACCCGGCCTGCCGCATACGCCGCCGGACTCAGCCTATCGGATCGGTTATTTCGGCGGGCTGATTCTTTTTCTCCTGTTGATTTTGGCAGGCATCTGGGCGCTTGTCCGGGCGTTTTCCAGGCGCGGCCCTCCTCCCCCACCGCCGGGTTACCCGGGAACATTTGCTTATCCGCAGGCAGTTTTTCCACCACCGCCTCCGCTGCCGCCGCCGATCCGTCCTTCCAGCCCGCCGCCCCCGCCGTATGGCCCATAATTCGATGAGAGCCTATCCGATCAATCCGAGCGCATTTTCTTACGCCCCTGCTGGGCCTTGGGGCCGTTCTTCCCCGGGGCTCACGCCCCGGGCTAAATTCTGCCGCCCCTGCCGGGGCTAAGTGCCTGTCCGAAATCACCCTGTTTTCTGCTCCTGCCGGAGCTAAATATCTATTCGAGTCACCCTGTTCTCTGCCGCTCCTGCCGGGGCTAAAATATCTATTCGAGTCACCCTGTTTTCAGCCCCGGCAGGGGCGCAAGAGTTTAGCCCGGGGCATCAGCCCCGGGGAAGAACGGCCCCAAGGCCCAGCAGGGGCGTAAGAAAACCCACGCGGATATCCGGATAGGCACTAAGCGTCCGGATGCCCTTCTAAAACGCGAACCCAAAACTGAACTGGAACGCCCCGTTGTGCTCGCGGTGCCGCCCGTGGTGATACGGGTTCGGGTTCTCCCCGTAATCCAGCCGCAGCGGACCGATGGGCAAATTGTACCGGATGCCCGCGCCGACCGCGTAGCGCAGGTTGGAAAAGCCCACTTCTTCCGCGCGCGACTTCAGGTTGCCCGCGTCCACGAACACCGCGCCCTTCAGGTCCGCTAGCTTCAGCGGGAACTGGTACTCCGCGTTGAGCAGCGTGAATGCCTCACCCCCGATCGGGTAACCCGTCCGTTGGTCGTACGGCCCCAGGTCGCGCTCCGTGAACGAACGCACGCTCGTGCTGCCGCCGGTGAAGAACCGCTCGTCAATCGGCAGGACCGACCCGGCCGACAATGTCGGCGTGCGCGGATTGTCGTCGTTGGGCAACTGGAGCTGCCCGCCCGTTTCCCCGAACGGCTTGATGATGCCCACGCGGTAGCCGATCAGGAGAAGCTGGTTTTTGCCGATGGGCTGGAAGTACGTCGCCCGGAACGTGCCGCGCACGAAGTTGACGTTGCCGCCCAGGTCTTCCGAGGCCACGTCTGCGGTCAGCGCCGTGATTAATCCTTTCGTGGGTGTCACCGGATTGTCGCGTAGGTCCACGCTCAGCGTCCCGCCGAGGATGTCGGCAGTGTAGTTCGGCTTGCCGAGGTTGAAGTCCTGCACGTGCTGCGCGGTGGTCTTGACGTTGTCGACCTGCGCGAAGACGCTGAAGCTAAATTTTTTACGGATCGAGCGCGAGAGTTGCACCAGCCCGCTTTCCTCGGTTTTCTTGTAGGTGTCGAGGTCGCGTGTCAGCACGTTCAGGCGGGCACGCAGCTCGTTGTCGGTCTCGAAGAGGTGCGGGTCCACGTAGAGCAACTCGCCGCTGACCGTGCGCGTGGAATAGTCGAACGAAAACGAGATCGGCCGCCCGGTGCCCAGCAGGTCGCGGTCGCGCAGTTCCGCGCCGAAGATCACTCCCTCGAACGTCCCGAAGCCGAGCGAGACGCCGAACTCGCGCGCTTTCGCTTCCTTGACGCCGATATCGAGCCGCAGCACGGCATCCTCGGGCACCGGCACGGGATCGACCTTCAACTGCGCGAACAGCCCCGTCTTGATCATCTCCTGGTACACCTCGTCGAGCACCTTGGGGTCGTAAACCTTGCCGTGGAGATGGCGGAAGCGGTTGCGCAGGTACTCGGGCTTGAGCCGGTCGGTGCCCGTGATCCGCACGCCGTCGAAGTGGTACAGCGGCCCCGGCTTCACCGTGAACCGCGCCGGGACCGCCCCGCCCGCCGTGCCGACGAGCGTCGGATCGCTGTCCGCCGTGACCTGCGCGGTGAAGTACCCGTGGTTCTTGTAATAATCCTCCAGCCGCCGCTGCATCGCGTCCACGCGCGGCCGGGTGTACGGCAGCGGGAGCTGGTCGGCGATGAGGCCGCGGACCAGCGCGCGCGGGTAGACGAGGTCGCCGTCGATGCTCACGTCGCCGAAGCGGTAGCGCCCGCCCTCGGCAATGGGGACCGTCAGGTTCGCGCGCGTGCGGCCGTTGACGAACTCGACCGTGGGCGTGCCGATCTGCGCGTTGAGATACCCCTCGGAGAGGTAGAAACGCTGCACGAGGTCGGTGCCCTTTTGCACGTCGGTATCGACGTAAGGATAGTCCTTGCGCGAGGCCGGGAACCGCTCGCGGGTCTGGCCGATGATGTACTGCTGGAAGTTGGTGGGGTCCTTGTAGTGCTCGTTGCCCGTGAACCGGATGTCGCCCAGAAGGACGAGCGGGCCTTCGTCCACCTTGAGGACGAGGTGCTTGGCATTGAGGATCGTGTAGTTGGTACTGACGAAAGAGTAGCCGTTTTTGCGGTAATAGAGTTCGAGGAAGAACGCCACGTCGTCGGCGGTCGCGGGCCGCAAGCCGTCGTTCTTGATGGTATCGAGCGGGTCAAAAAGCGCGTCGCGCAGGTCGCTTTCGGTGAAACCGGTGACGCCCTGGAAATCAACGACCACGTCGCCCGCCTGGGTCGTGGTGGCCGCGCCCGGTTGGTGCTTGGGTTTGAAGAGGCCGCAGGAGGTGAGCAGGAGGAGTGCGGCCAGATAAGGGATGCAGCACTTTAACACAGAGACACAGAGGCACAGAGGGCCACAGAGGAAGACGCAAACAAGGGAAGAAAAACCTCTTCGTTCCTCTGTTCTCTGTGGCCCTCTGTGCCTCTGTGTCTCTGTGTTAAAGCTACGTGTCATCATCAGCGGAATCGAATGAGATATTTCAGACGCCCGCGCAGATCGCCCTCGATCCCTAGGTCCGCCACGAATTGCACCTTATCGTTCACCTTGAACCCGGCGCTGACCTCCTGCTTGCCCGTTGCCGGGTCCGTCGCGCCCACGTCGAGGTTCACCTTGTCGGCGAGCGTTTCGCGCGGCTCCGCGTTGACGCTCTGGTGCTTCTTGAACGTGCGCCGGTACAAGTCCTGCACCACCAGCAGCGTCGCCTTGCCGGCGAGTCCCTGCGCGTTGCCGGCGAGTTCGTCCGTCGTCGCTCCCGTCGCCAGCAGCGAGACGATCTGTTCCTGGCCCAGTGGCGGGTCGCTGGAGAACGTGATCTTCGGGTCCTTCGCGCGCCCGGTGATGAACAAGCTCACGAGATAGTTGCGGATCGTGGACGTGCCCGTCAGGTTCAACACGGGGTTGAGCGGCTGGTCCGGGGAAAAGTTGATGTTGCCGTCGGTGATCTCTAAGCGGCTGAACGGCAGCGTGGCCACGAGGTTCTTGATGTTCACGTTGCCGTCGAGCAACGGCTGCGCGCCGGTGCCGCGCAGGTGCAGGTCCACGAGCGCCTGGCCGTTGGCGAGGTTGCCGCGGATGAAGAACGGGTCGTCTGTCCTGATGTCCACGTTGAACTTCCACTTGTCCACCGGCGAGACGTTGACGGCGAGTGCTCCCGGACCCTCGGAGGTGTCTGAACTCGGGGCGGCGGCGGGCGGCGCGGGCGCGGGCTTGCCAGGCAGGTTGATGGGCACGATGTCGATGTCTTTTAAATAACGGCTCTTGGTGAGGCCCACGCGGCCGGAAACGGTTGCGCCGTCCAGCGGGCCGACCACCTTCACGTCGGCGTTGACACGCACGGTGAGATTATCGTCGCGCGCGCCGAGCACGTCGCGGGCGGTCGCGGTCAGGTCTAGGGTCGGGTCAGTCAGTTTGGCAAAGCCGACGTTGCCCCCCAGGTTGATCTTGCCGCCGCCGATCTCGCCGTTGAACCGCTCGAAGCGCAGTTGCTTTTCCGTGAACGCCAGCCGCGCGTGGAAGTCGCGGATGGCGGGCACGGTGATGTTCTCCGCGCGCGCGGCGGGGATGTTCAGTTCCAGCGATCCGGCCAGCGTCGGTTTTTCAATCGTGCCGCCCACGCGCACGTCCACGGCGGTGTCGCCCTGGATGAACCGTAGCGCCTTCGTCGCGCCGGCCAAAAACCCGAGGCTGGAACGCGGAAGCTGGATGCTCAGGGTCACGGGCGACTTCGGGTCGAGTTCCTTGCTTTGCGCGATGGTCTTGAGGTCCACGGGCAGGTTGCCCTTGATGGTCAGCGGCTGGACTTGCGGCTGGCGCACGACGGTGTCGAGGTCGAGCCGGTTGTCGTGCAGCGTGAGGTGGAAATCGGCGTCGGCCGGGCGGACGGTGGCGAGTTGCGAACTCGCCAGCCCGCGCGCCTCGACCTTGATGCCGGCGACGATCTTGGACAGGCTGCCGTGCGCGGTGATTTCCAGCGCGACGGTCCCTTTGAGGGTGGGCGGCTGCGACTTGTTCTTGGTGCCGGTGGTCGCCAGCAACGACCCGAGGGGCAGCGATTTGGAGGCGATGTTCACGTCGATCTTGTCTTCGTCCGGGATCGGTCCGTCGGGGGACGAGAGCTTCGTCAGGTCGACGGGGATCTGCGCGTAGCCCGAAAGGAGTTCGTTGCTGCCCTGCTTGAAGTGGATGTTGTCCAGGCGCGCGAGCGCATCCTTGAGCGCGAAGGTGGAACGCAACTCGAACCCGTTGGTGCTGACGAAGATCGTCGGGAAATTGATGACCAGTTGCGAATACTGCCCCTCCACGTCGGCTTCCAATGGTCCGAACGTGTTGAAGACCACCTGGTGCGCCGCGATCTTGCCGCCGCCGGAGAAGTGCGGGCCGCCTTCGGTCTTGGCGAAATCGCCCTGCGCCTTCCAATTGATCTGGATGGACCCGCCGAGCTTCGGCACGGTCGGCGTGATGATCTCCGCGCGCATGTCCCGCGTGCCGGGTTTTCCCCCGACGGCCACGGCCACTTTACCCGAACTTGTCCGGGTGACGGCGTCGGGCACGACGACGTTGTCGCGCGAGGCGGTCTTGCCGGGGGCGTTGATCTGCGCGGCGGGCGGCGTCTTGGCGCTCGACGCGGCTTCCATCTCGGCCTTGGTCAACTGCTGCTGCTTGGTCGGGGTGAGCAGGAGCGGCTCGAACCTGGCGAGGTCGGCGATGTTGACGTTGAGGCTCAGCGCGTAGTCGAAGGGCGCCGCGGCGTTGGCGTGGCCGTCGATTTTGACGCTGTTCTTGTCGTCGAGGCGGACGGTCAGGTTTTTGATCGTCACCGCGTTGTTGTCGGCGACGATGTTGCCGTCGATGCGCTCGATCTTCGCGCCGTTGGCGGTGATGTTTGCGCCGTTGAGGTCCACCGTGCCGTCGATCCGCTGGTCGTTCGCGTCCGGCGCGGAGTTAAGGTGCCCGCTGGCTTGCGCGGCGAGGTGGAAGCTGCCGCCGAGCTTCGTGGCGGGGGCGGGTTTGGAGCCGTGGTTGTCCTCGCCGTTCGGTTTGGCGGGGGGCGTGGCGAGCAGCGCATTGAACGCGCCGAGGTCGGGCAGGTCCAAGTTGAGGTTACCCTGGAACGTATGAGGCGCGGCGAGGTCCGCGGCCCCGCCGAAGGTGATGCCGCTCTTCGGGTCGATCTTGATCTGACCCGTCTTGATCGTGGCGTGGTTGTCGACGACGACCACCTGCGTGTCCACGCTCTCGATCTTCGCGCCCTTGGCCTGGAGGCTGCGCGCGGTCACGTCGAGCGTGCCGTCGATCTGCTGGTCGTTGGCGTTCGGAGCGGTGGCGAGATGGCCGCGAACGTTGCCGGCGATTTTGAGGTTGCCGCCAAGCGCGGCGTCGGGTGTGCCGTTGGCTTTGAGCACGTCGTTGAACTTGCCGAGGTCGGCGAGGTCCACCGTCAGTCCGCCCTCGAACGGGTAAGGCGCGGCGAGCGCGGCGTTGCCGCTCAGGTCGATGGCGTTCTTGTCGTCGAGCACGATGCGGCCGGTCTTGACGACGGCGCGGTTGTTTTCGACCGCCACGACCACGTCGCCGGTGCGGACCGTCGCGCCCTTGGCTTGCAGGTCGCGGATTTGCAGGTCCAGGCCACCGCCGTACACGCCGCTTTGGGCGGTGGCGTTGGCCTTCGCGGCGACCAACCCTTTCAAGGGCAACGTCCGCGGGTCGGCGGAGAACTGGCTCACGTCGGGCAGCGCGATGCTCAGGTCGGCGGCGAGCGGCTGTTGCTGCCAGTTGGCGAAATCCTCGGGGAGGACGTAGGTCGCATCCGCGTTGACCTTGTTGGGGCCACGGTTGATCTCGGCCGTCTCCAACTTGACGTTGGCTTGGTCGGTGGACAGGGCGAGCTTGACGTTGTCCACGCGGTAGTCGGCGTACGCGATACCCTCGACGTTGGCGGCGACGTGCGTTTGCAGCCGGTCGTAGAACGGCAGGTGGGGCGGGGGCGACGCGCCGGGAGCGGTGGGCGGCGCGGTGGCGTCTTCGGGCAGGACTTTCGTCGTGTCGAACGCGAGGTCGATGGTTGAGACGACCGCCTTTTGCGCGGGCAGCCCGAGGTTTTGCACGCGGGCCTTGAGCGTGGAGACGAGCTTGCCGCCGGACAGCGTGAAATCGCCGTTGGCGTGGAGCGAACCGTCGATCTGTTGCGGGAGCTTGACGGGCAGCTTGTTGAAGTCGGGCGCGTTGATCTCCAGCGTGCCGTGGCCGTCGGAACGCGGCAGGTCCGCCATCTTTTCGGCGAGGATGACGTGCGCGCGGGCGTTGATGCGGTTATCTCCTTGGAGAACGGCAGCGTCCTCCACGTCCACCGTGCCGTTGTCGAGCTCCGCGCGCAGGGCGATCGTGTCCACGGGGGTGGTGGTCGCGTCGCCGTACGCGAGGCCGCCCGCGCGGATTTCCGAGCGGCCGGTCCAGCTTTTGGGTCGGTCGGTGTTGCCCGTGAAATCGACGTGGAACTTGTCGAGGCTGCCGACGAGCGGCAGGTCGAGCTTGAGGAACTGCAAGAGCGTCGGCAGTGAGAGCGCGTTGAGGTCGAGCGCGAGCTTCACGTCCGGGGGTGTGCCGAGACCGTGAACGTCGAGCGCGATGTTGGCGTTGCCGCCGAGCAGGCGGTCGGCGTCGATGGCTGCGTCGAGGATCTGCTGCTCCAGTTTCGAGCCGTTGATCTCAAGCAGGCGCAGGTGGATTTCCGGCGCGAGGTTCACGTCGGTCAGACGCAGGTCGCGGTCGCGGTAGCTCGTGGCGGCGGAGACGTTCGTGAGGTCCGGGCCACCGGGGATGCGGAGTTCGCCCGCGCGCAGTTCACCGTTGCGCTCGGGGTCGAGTTCGAGCGTGAGGCCGCTGACGAGCAGGCCCTGGCTCGCGGCGGATTCGGTCGCGGCGGCGATGGCGGGCGAGGCCGGCGCGGGCACGACGGACGACGCGGCGGCGTTCTGGCCGGTGGCGTGCGCGCCCTCGGGCGTGTCGGGGCGCATGAGGAAGTTGACGTTGCGCAGGCTCAGCTTGCCCGGCAGCGGCAAGGGCGGCAGCGAGAAAGGCTCCTTCTTTTTCGGCGGGGAGGGCGGCGACTTGCTCGGGTCGTAGATCGCGTCCACGTCGTGCAGCGCCACGCTCTCGATGAACGCCGAGTTGAGGCCGTGGCGCGCGAGGGTAAGGAGGCTGTAGTGGAGTTCGAGGTGGCCGACGTTGGCTTTTTCGATGGGCCCGGGCGCGGTTGGCGTGACGTGCAGGTTGTCGATGCGCAGGCTCGTGAAGATCGAGCCGCCGATGTCGAAATCGACCTTCAAATGTTCCTTCGCGGCGAACCTGGGCGCGACGAACTTCACCACCGCGAAAATAATCGGCCGGTAGAAGATCACCAGTAGCAACACAAGGATTCCCGCACCGGCCAGCAGGCGTTTCCACCACGGCCAGCGGCGGCGCGGCGATGGGGAATTCTTCTGGTCGGCGGAAGCAGCAGACAGGGGCACGGCGCATTTGTAGCCGAACCGACCTTGCACGGCAACCCCGAACGCGCACCCAGCAATCTCCCAAAACTTTTCGCGCGCGCCCGCCTCGATTTTTTACAAACGCCCGATTGCATTCCGCCCCCCCGGCACTACCCTACGCGACTCCATGATCAAACCGGACGGCGACTGGGACATTCCCTCGGCGACGAGCGCCTATAATATTGACCGCTGGGGAGCGGGATATTTCTCCATCAACGCGCAGGGCAACTGCCAGGTCACGCCCAGCCAGGACCCGGCCGCGGCCATCGACGTGATGGCCGTCGTGCAGGAGGCGCGCGAACAGGGCCTCGGCTTCCCGCTGGTCATCCGTTTCCAGGACCTCCTGCGCCACCGCGTGCAGACGATCTGCAAGGCGTTCGCCAGCGCCATCGCGGAGGCCGGCTACCAGCAGCCGTACCGCGGCGTGTTCCCCATCAAGGTCAACCAACTGCGCGAGGTCGTGGAGGAAATCCTTGACGCGGGCGCGGAATTTCACTTCGGGCTGGAGTGCGGCAGCAAGCCGGAACTCTTCGCCGCGCTCGCCGTGCACCGCGACCTAGAGAGCGTCGTCATCTGCAATGGCTACAAGGACGCCATTTTCATCCAGAACGCGTTGATGGGACGCAAGTTGGGTAAGCAGATCATCATGGTCGTCGAGAAGATCGAGGAACTGCGCCAGATCGTCGAGATTTCCAAGGAGATGGGCGTCGAGCCATTGGTGGGTCTGCGCATTCGCATGCAGACGCGTTCATCGGGCAAGTGGGCGGCGAGCGGCGGGGAGAACGCGAAGTTCGGCCTGTCCACCGCCGACCTCGTGTGGTCGAGCAACTACCTCAAGGAAAACGGGTTGGCGCACTGCCTGAAGCTCGTGCATTACCACGTCGGCAGCCAGGTGCCCGACATCAGCACGATCAAGCGCGCGGCGCGCGAGGCGGCGCGGTACTACGCCAAGCTCACCAAGATGGGCCACGACATCGGCTTCATGGACGTAGGCGGTGGTCTAGGCGTCGACTACGACGGCTCGCGCACGGCGTTCGATTCCAGCACGAACTACACGCTCCACGAGTATGCGCGCGACATCGTGTACAACATCATGGAAATCTGCGACGGCGAGAAGGTGCCCCACCCCACCCTCGTCAGCGAGAGCGGCCGGGCGCTGGTGGCGCACCACTCGATGCTGGTCGTCGAGGCGTTCGGCGCGATTGCCAAGGACGGCGCGAACGGCCCCATCGAGGTCACGGAGAAGGACGCCAAGCTCGTGCAGGACATCTCCGACACGCAGAAGGGTCTCTCGCGCGAGAACCGGTTGGAGGGATTCCACGATGCGTTGCAGTACAAGGAACAGGCTTCGGCGATGTTCGACCTCGGCCTGCTCGACCTCGAAACGAAAGCGAAGGTCGAAGGCATCTACTGGCAGATCGCGCGTAACGTCGTGAAGTTCCACGAGGGCATGCGTTACATCCCGGAGGAGGTCCGTGACCTGTCGATCTCGCTGGCCGATCAGTACCTTTGCAACTTCTCCGTGTTCCAGTCGCTGCTGGACCACTGGGCGCTGGGACAACTCTTTCCCATCATGCCCATCCACCGGCTCAACGAGTCGCCGGAACGTAACACGACGCTGGTGGACATCACCTGCGACTCGGACGGCAAGATCAACAAGTTCATCGACCTCCAGGACGTGAAGGACACCCTGCCCCTGCACGCGCTCAATCCCGGCGAGCCTTACTACCTAGGGTTGTTTCTGGTCGGCGCGTACCAGGACATCATGGGGGATCTGCACAACCTCTTCGGGCGCGTGACGGAGGTGCACGTCTTTCTCGACGAGGACGAGGACAGCGGATACTACATCGAGGAAGTCATCGAGGGCAGCACCATCGCGGGCGTGCTCGCTTTGACCCAGTGGCAGCAGGCCGAGTTGGCACGGCTGATGAAGGCGCAGATTGACGCCGCGATCAAGAGCGACCGGCTCAAACCCAACGACGCCATGCGGATGCTCGCAAATTTCGAGCGGGGTTTGCAGGGGTACACTTACCTGACGTTCAACGGGACGAGATAGGAACCGGGTTGCCAGCGGAGGCAGGAGCGCGTTATAAAGGGAGCGCCATGGGAGCATTGCCAAAACGGTATTTTACGCCGGAGGAATATTTGCTGCTGGAAAGCCGCGCGACGTACAAGAGCCAATACGTCGCGGGAGAAATCTTCCCGATGGGCGAGGACACCAGCGCAAAGGTGTCCGCGATGGGCGGCGCGCAGCCGATCTACGTCCTCATCACCGACAACCTGACCGTCGCGCTCCGCACGCGGCTGCGCGGCCGGCCTTGCCATTCCTATTCGTCGGATCTGCGCGTCGCCATTGAGGCGGGTGAACTCTACACTTACCCGGACGTGTCGGCCCTGTGCGGCCAGCCGCGCTTCGACGAAGCCTACCAGCCGGCCAGCCTGCTCAATCCGCAGGTGATTTTTGAGGTGTTATCCCCCTCGACCGAGGCCTTCGATCGGGGCGATAAGTTCGGCCACTACCGCCAATTGGAGTCATTCACCCAGTACGTGCTGGTTGCCACGGAACGCCGGTGCGTCGAGCACTTCGTCCGGCAGGCGGACGGAAGCTGGAAGTTCGTCGCGTACACCCAACCAACCGATTCGCTGCTGCTCGCGCCGTTGTCCGTCGAGTTACCCTTGGCGGAGATCTACGAGCGCATCGAGTTCCCCGAACCGCATGCAATCCGGTGAACCACCACGAAGCGGCAGGTAAAATTCCATCTGGCGAAGTCAGCCGGGCCACGCACGCACCGGCCCGTTCCCAGGCTTTTGGCCTCTGCCAGCGTCTGCTTTTTTGCCTTCTGCGTGATCGCCCTTGCAGGGCGATGTCTCGCGGACTCGGCGTTGCCTCCTGCCTTTTCCTCCTCGCCGCCTGCCACCGCTCGGAAACCGATGTGGCCAAGGCTAACCGCGAGCAGGTCCTCCTGCTCGGCAACGGCGCGGAACCCACCGACCTCGACCCGCACGTCATCACGGGCACCAAGGAATTCGCCATCGCCACCGCGCTCTTCGAGGGGCTGGCGAGCGTGGACCCGGTCGATTCGCACCCGACGCCCGGCGTCGCCAGCAGTTGGGACCTCTCGCCCGACGGCACGGTCTACACCTTCCACCTGCGCCCCGACGCCCGGTGGAGCAACGGCGACCCGGTCACGGCCGACGACTTCGTCTGGTCGTGGCGGCGTGAACTCACCCCCGCCCTCGCGGCGGAGTTTTGTTTTTACCTCTTCGACATCCATGGTGCGCAAGATTTCAACGCCGGGAAAACCACCGACTTCTCGACCGTCGGCGTGCGCGCGCTCGACCCGGCGACCTTCGAGGTCACGCTCGACCATCCGACGCCGTATTTCCTGAACCTGCTGCGCGCGCCGCCGTTTTTCCCCGTACACCGCGCGTCGGTGGAAGCCGCCGGACCGTTCGACCATCGCGGCACCGGCTGGACCAAGGCCGGCAGGCTCGTCGGCAACGGCCCGTTCGCACTGTCGGAGTGGACGATCAACAAGGTCGTGGACGTACGCAAAAATACCTATTATTGGGACGCCGCGCGTGTGCGGCTCAACGCGGTCCGCTTCTATCCCTACGACAGCCTCGACACCGAGGAACGCGCTTTCCGCGCCGGCCAGCTCCACCGGACCTACGGCGTGCCCTTCGCCAAGATCGACGCGTACAAACGCGACCAACCCGGTGCCCTGCGGCTCGACCCGTACGCGCGTACGCAGTACCTCGCGCTCAACACAAAGCGCCCTCCGCTCGACGACGGGCGCGTGCGCCGTGCGCTCGGCCTGGCCGTGGACCGCGAGGCCATCGTGCGCAACCTCACCCGCGGCGGTGAGCGCGCCGCCTACGCCCTCGACCCGCCCGACACCGGCGGATTCACCGCGCGCGCCCGGTTGCCGTACGATCCCGTCGCCGCGCGCAAACTGCTCGCCGACGCCGGTCACCCCGGCGGCCAGGGGCTGCCGCCGATCGAACTCCTCTACAACACCTCCGAGGCCAACCGCGTCATCGCCGAAGCCGTCCAGCAGATGTGGAAGACCGAACTCGGCGTGAACGCCACCCTCACCAACCAGGAATGGAAGGTCTACCTCTCCCGGCGCACGCAGCAGGACTACCAGATGTACGAGGGCGGTTGGACGACCTTCTACCTCGACCCGACCGGCTTCCTGGAACTCTTCGTGGGCGGCAGCATCATCAACCAGACCGGCTGGGCCAACGCCGGCTACGACGCCGCCCTGAACAACGCCCACACGCTCGACGCGGCGGCGCGCGAGGCGCAACTCCAGCGGGCGGAGGAAATCCTCATGGACGAGGCTCCGATCATCCCGATCTACCATCACGTCCGCGCTTACCTGCTCTCGCCCGCGGTGCAGGGCTGGTCGTCCAACCGCATCGACGACCACCCGTACAAGTACGTCTGGCTGAAGGAGTGAACGGCCATCCTCCGACCGCGGCTGTTCGGAAAAACCGGGTGCACTCGCCCGCGGGCACGTGCATGCTAGGTTCGGCGCGTCCCTCCCCATGCGTTCCCCCTCTTCCCCCGGCCGGCTCGCCGCGTTCGCGCTCCTTTGGGCCTTGGCCGTCGCATCGTGTCCGCTCGTCGCGCAGCAGGGTGCCGCCAAGCCTGTCAACCTCTTCGGCGACACCGGGGGCTTCGAGAAGAGCACCGTGCAGGATAACGTCTGGGACGGCGTCAACGCCGACGGCAGCCTGACCGGGTTTACCTTCAGCGCGGAGGTTCTCAACGAGAAAGGCACTCTCGGCCGGATCTCCATGCCGCCCTCGGTGGCGTTCGTCGATCTCAACGGCGACGGCAAGCCCGACCTCATCACCGCCGATCCGACTGGCTTTTTCCGCTTCTATCCAAACGTCGGCACGGCCGCCGCGCCGAAATTCACCAGCGCCGAACTCATGCCGATCTTCGTGTCGGCCTGCGACAAGCCGCGCGACCACGACTACCGCGGCAACGACGGGCGCGACGAGATACGGTTCTGCCCGCGCTTCGCCCTGGCGGATTGGCGGCACACGGGACTGCTCGACCTCCTGGTGGGCAACTACGCCGGCGAGATCCTGTTCCTGCCCAACACCGGCAGCGCCCGCCAGCCGCGTTACCTGTGGCCCGGCTCGGTCGACAAGCTGCGCGTGCCGACCAACGACCAGGGCCATCTGTGGGCGAATCTCCTTTCCCCCGCGGCCTGCGACTGGTCCAGCCACGGCCGACTCGACCTCCTCACCGGGGAGGGCACGTACTCGGCCAACACCATCCACCTGCTGGAGAACGTAGGCAGCAGCGACGCGCCGAAGTTCTCCAGCGCCCCCGGTAAGCACACGTACCTCGCCTACGGCGACGGGCGCGAACAGTTGATCCCGACCGTGGTCGACTACGACGGGGACGGCAAGCCGGACCTGCTGGTGGCCGACCGCACGGGCGAGGTCGGCGTCTACCTGAACCCCGGCAAGCCGGGCGAGGAACTCCGGCGCGCTGCCACCCTCACCTTCGGCGGCACCTCCAAACTGCCGGGCCTGTGCAGCCTCTACGCCGCCGACTACAACGGGGACGGGCTGTTCGATCTGATCATCGGTTTGCCGAACGGGCACATCGCCATGGCGTTGAACACGGGCACGAAGACCGAGCCGAAGTTCGGGTCGCCGCAGGACATCAAGGGCGAGGACCGGCTCAAGCAGGAGGTCCACCCGCCCGACAATTGGGCGACGAACTTCTGGACGATCAACGGCAACGCGCTCGGGTACGCCAACGTCGTCGCCAACGGGAGCGATCCCACCGCTAACCCGCCGGAGGGTGCTTCCTGCCTGAAGCTGGGTTACTGGCCGACGGCGCAGCAGACGTTTCCGATGCCGGCGGAAGGCATCCCCGGCACCACCCCGCACATCACGCTGATCCGCCGGGGACTGACCCTCGACACCGGCAAGCGTTACCGTTTGGCTTTCAAGGGCAAGGGCGGTGCGATCCAGAAGCTGCGTTGGGAAATCCGCGGCTACTACCGCGGGTCGCCGAGCACGGCGAAGGTGGAACGCGACGAGCGCGGCGGGGTCAAGCGCGGCGGCGGCGGAGTGGTGGAGGAAGAAGCGGCCTACGGGCAGGATTTCAGCGTGGGCGGCAACTGGTCCGCCGTGCAGGGCGAACTCACCCCGCGCTGGAAAAACCCCGCGCTCACCGGCGAAAAGACCATGACCGTCACCCTGTACGTCGACTTCTACGCGAACAACCTGACGGGCAACGTGTACCTGGACGACTTCGTGTTGTCGGAGGGACAGTAGAAGGCTCTTGCCGGATCACGCCGGAAGAGAGCGGCAGGCGTTGTGTTTACGGTGCCGCCCTTGAAGGTCTTATAGAACCATCTGACCTACACCGGCCAGCCCTCAATCCTCGCCCTGACTGCCACCGCCGAGCGGACGCACCGCGCGCCCCCCACCAGGCACACCTTGGGGGGGCAGTTGCACCGGGGGGTTTGCTGCTCCCGGGTTCGCCGGACGCGACCCGATCGGACCATTACGACGCACGACGCTGGTCGCGGGCGGGGGCGGGGGCGGGGTGCCCGTAAAACCGGGCGGCAGCGGCGGGTTGTTCGACATCGGCACTTGGTAATGAGGCGGGTTGGTCGGGCTGAAAGGCTGCGGCATGGCGCTCACCGGTGCCGAAGGAACGGCCGACGCGTCGAAACGCAGCGGCGGCGCAACCTCCGCGCCTTTGCGCACGGTGATCGTCGATTGGTCCGCGCGTTCGCTCCACTGCACGTTGGCCAACACGAGGTGGCTGTCCTCGTCGGGCTTGCCGAATTCGAGGACGTAGCGTTTTCCGCTCGCCTTGTCCACCACGGCGGCGAAATACACGCCCCCCGCTTCCATGAGCGAGGTGACGTTCATCTGGTCCCACCAGTGCGGCCCCGGCTGCACGGGCGTCGGGGTCGCCACCGGCGCAGCGGCGGTCGGGGCCATGAAGGGCGAGCGCATCGCCATCGGCTCGTAGACGGCGGCGGGTTGCACCTTGGGCAGCGCGGCTTCGTCGGCCGACAGCCGCACCAGGGGCGCGGGAGCCGCCAGCGCCAACAGCACGGCCAGGGATAGACGGGACGTTCTCACGGCGGTTAACCTAGTTCATTTCCCGGCCGGCGCATACCATTTCGAGATGAGGAGATGGCACTTCAACTGTTTGGGGTCCGAAGGATTGCTGTGCAGGCTCGCCAGCTCGAACACCAGAAAATTCTCCGGCTTCTGGACCTCCGTCAGGAAGTGGACGGTTTCCTTCCAGTCCCCCTGCGTATCGGCGTCGACGCTGACGACCTGCGGCGCGTCGCCGCCTTCCTTGGCCGTCGCCCCACCCGGCACGGAGGCCGCCGGTTTGATTTGCAGGGAATTGAGCATCACCTGCTTGGCGCGGGCGAGGTTCTGCACCTGTTCGTAGAGGGCGGTGCCGGCGCGGTCGCGGTTGATGAGGACGGGCTGGGTGGCCTTGAGCCAATCGTTGCGCTGGCTCCACATCGGCTGCTGGACCGCCAGGGCTTTCAACCGCAGCAGGTTCCCCTGGTCCTCCGCGTACTGGTGGGTGAGACCCGCGTAGGCGTCGAGCAGGAAGTTGATCGCCAGCAGGTTCAGAATCACGAACACCGTTCCGGCCACCGCGAGAGCCAGGAACCGCTCGCGGCGCGTCAACCGGTGGAACCAGGCAAAGGAGAGAACGGGAAGGCGCATGGGTAAAGGGGATACTTATTCGGCCAGCGTGCCCGTGACGTGGAAGCGCGCCCGGCCGTTGGGCAGCGAGGCAGGCAACTCGGTCTCGAAATGATACGCTCCCAATCCGGACGCCGGGGCCTTCAGCTTGTCGATGAAGTCCACCGCCGCGGATGGCGTGGGCGCTTCCCCCTGGATCGAGAGCGTACGCGGCGTCAGGTCGAAGCTCGTCCACAGCACGCTGCTGTCGGCCGGCAGGCAGTTGTAGACCTTGCGCATGATCTCGTCGAGGTAACGCGACGGCTCGATGGCCGGCGCGAGCGCCCGCCAGTGCGTGCTCGCCGCCTCGGAATACGCCGCCGGCTGGCGCAGCTTGCTCAGGCGTCCGTGCTGCAAACGTCCCCGCACCCAGAGTCCACCCGCCACGAGGAACGCCAGCCCGAGCGCCGCCAGGTAAAGCCCCACGCCCAGCAGCAACCGGCGGCGCAGCCGCGCCAACCGCTCGTTGCGCAGCCGCTCGGCCCGCCAGCCGGCCGGGGAAAGGTCGCCCGCTTCCCCGCTGCGCGCGGCGGCGGCGGCGAGCAAGCCCACCCGGGCCGTGTCGAACGCTTCCACGGGAACGTTGAGCGCCGCCCCCAACCCGTGGGACCACTCCTCCACGCGTCCGTCCAGCGACAGCGCGTGGAAATCCGTCGGCATGCCGTCGAGTTCCGCGCCGAGGAGCGCGGCGGGCAGTTCGGCGGCGGTTTCCCCGGCCGTGCCGCCGCTGACCGCCTGCGCGAAGCCAAGCTTGCCGTCCTCGCAGATCCCGAGCACGGACCGGCCTTCCTCCCGGCAGAGGAACGCCGCCGTCCCGCCCGCGGACAGGCCCGCCGCCAGCGCCCGCACGTGAAAGACCACCCGCAGCGGCCACGCGCCCCGGGTGACCAGCGGTTCGCAGAGCGCGGCCAGCCGGTCGGACTGGATCGTGTCCACCGCCATTGTCACCTCGGCGTCCGTACGCGCGATCTCGGTGAGCGCCAGGCTGACGGCTTCCACGGGATAGGGCAAAATTTTCTCCAACTGGATGCGCGTCATGTCCTCCAGCTCGCCGGGTTCGGCGGCCGGGAGAATCAGGCGCTGCACAAGCCCCATGGAAAGCGGCAGCGCCAACACGAACCGCTCGGCGTCGTCCAGGTTGACGGCGGCGGCTTCCAGCGTGGCAAAGGTCTGGCGCGTCGGGACGCCACCTGCGGTCGACGGACGCGAGAGTTCCCATTCGCCGGGGTCCGCTCCGGGGGCGAGCAGGGCGACGGGCATGGCGGCGGCGGGCACGGCGGCGGGCACGGCGGCGCGGCGGGAAGGGCGGTTGGTCAGAACTCTTTCCACTGGATGATTTGCGGTTGCATTCCCTGTTTGCGGGCGACGACCTCGATGGTACGCGACGTGTCCAGCGCCTGGCCGACGCTGATGATCCGCACGGTCGGATCGTTGATGCCCAAGAGCGTTTGCACCTGCGCGAGCGACTGTTGGTTGAGGCCCAGAAGCCCTGCGGCCACGC
>CAXTOX010000005.1:62396-73154 GCA_964245885.1 uncultured Chthoniobacterales bacterium
CTGACGTTGTCGATGGGGTAATCGTCGGCCGTGCCGTCGAGCTTGTCCGGGCCGCGCCGCTGCTGGACGAACGCCCGCGCCCGGTCCAGGCCGACGCCCGGCAGCGAGCCGATCAAGGTTTCGTCGGCCCACTTCAGGTCAATGGGCCCCTGGCTCCAGAGGGTAAAATCGTTTTCCCAATTCGCCTGCCTGGTCAGCGGCTCGTTGCCGACCACGCGCCGGACTTCCGCGAGGTCGTCGAAGGGTTTGCCGGGCACGGGCGAGCCGTCGACGGTCGTACGGCTGCCCTTGAGGTGGTGCAGGTCGCCCGGCGAGGCGTAGTCGAGCAGGCAATCGACGAACGTGTCGCATTCCTCGGGTTTGAGGCCCTTGTAATCCAGAAATTGCTTGAGCACGCCGATTTTCACCGGGTCCTCGCCGGCGAGCATCCAGTTGAGCTGGAGTTTGCCGCCCTCGCCGACCAGGCGCGCCTGGTAGCCGTGGCCGCGGTCCACCTGATGCCGCAGGAGCGGCGTGCGGACGGTCACCTGCGGGTGGAGGGCGTATTGCAGGCCGCTGTACGCGAGAGCACGCGCGTCGAGGATGCGCGTCTCGCCCGCGGCGAGGAAGATCGCCTGGTCGACTCGACGCGCGAGGGCCAGCACGACGAAACTCAGCGCGAGCAGCGCGCAGAGCACGAGGACCAGCGCGATGCCGTTCCGGCCGGTTCGCCGCGAGGGCAAGCGGCGAAACGTGGGACGGTCGGCGGGGGTCGGCATGGCAGCGGGCAAAGGGGCGGATCAGCGCGGCACCACGCCGTTCAACGGAGCGTTGGGGAAGCTGACGGAATGATTGCCGGGCTGGCCGGGCGGCAGGGGCGGCACCGTCATGTTCGGCGGCGGTGCCGGCGGCTTCAGATTGGAGGGCAGATTTGGGACGGGGGCACCGTTCGGACCCACCGCGCCGGGCACGAAGCCCCCGCCGTTCGCAGAGGCATTGGTCGCGACGGTGTTGGGCAAGCCGCGCCGGAGACCCCCGCCGGGGATCTGCTCGATGAACTCGTAGGGCGTGCCGGAATCTTCCATCGCCAGACGCACCCGCACGAGGCTGGGGATCATGGTGTCGTCGCTCCACTTGTCCTGCCAGGTGTTGAGCCGGGGATCGTAGTAGGCGAGCTCCAACGACTTGACCCCGCCGAGCAGCCGCACGGTGTCGGAGGGCAACTGGCTGCGGCTCGTCTTCAAGCCGCCCGCGCTGACCGCGGGCAGTTGGAAGGCCGAACCGTTGTTCTCGTCGTTGTCCTCCGGCCGGGGTTCACGCTCCATGACGAGAGAATAATGGCCGCTGCCCGACGGGATCTCATCCATCCCGATGGTGACCTGGTAGAGGCCGTGGGCGTCTGGCGTCAGCAGGGCGTTGCCCGCCGGACACACGACCTGGATCGCGTCGTGGTGTCCGCTCCTGCCTTCCTGGCTCAGGCCGATGAAGACCCCGACCTCGTTGGTCGGCAACGCGGAGAGTTGCGCGTCCAGCAGCCGCCGCAGCCCGCCAAAAGATTGCGCCTGCGCGTCTGTGCGCAGTGAGACGTTTGAAGAACGGATCACCGTCCCGGTGAACTGGTAGATCGTCCCGCAGATGATCCCCAAAATGGCGATGGCGAGCATCACCTCGATGAGGGTAAAGGCAGAAGGCAGAAGGCAGAAGGCAGAAGGAGCAGAGAAAGAACCCGGACGCGCGAATGCGGCGGTTTCCTGTGCGGACCGGCGCGGCGGCTGCTTCTTGCCAAAAAATCTCATCGTTGCTCCTTCTGCCTTTTGCCTTTTGCCTTTTGCCTTTTGCCTTCTGCCTTTTGCCTTTTGCCTTCTGCCTTCTCACCCTCTCCCGCGCAGCATCGTGAAGGCGACGGAACGCGCGTGCTCCCGCTTGTTGCGGTCGTTCCACTGAACGGTGAGAGTGATCTCGTGCAAGTCGGGCAGGAGGACGTGATCCTCGTTTTCGACATTGATCGTGCGCCGCTGTTCGATCAGGACCATGCCCGCGAACATGCCGTCGAGCTTGGCACGGTGGTTTTCGTCGGGGAGCACGGGGCTGGCCTGGACTTCCAGCATGGCGTTTTGCAGCGCGAGGCGGGCGCGTTCCTCCTGGTTGCGGACTTCCTGCGCGGTCAGGCAGTTGCTCACACAACGGCCCAGGGCGATGACGCCGACCACGAAGATCGCCGTGGCCAAGAGGATTTCGATGAGCAGGAACCCGCCGTCGCGGCGGGCACGGAAGACGTGGGGAGGGGACAGGGTCATCGGGCGAGGAAGGTTTTGAGGTCGGCCTTGGCCGACAAGGGGTTGTAAACGGCTTCCCACCGGCCGGCCGGCCCCTCGTAGCGCACGTCGACCGGCTCGCAGTTGCCCGAGGGCCAGAAGGTCCAGACCCCGGCGGGATCAGCGGCCAGCGCGGCGGTGCGCGCCAGGGCGTAGTGCTCGGTGCGCGCCGTGGTGGGGCCGGCGGGTACGAGTGCCGCCGTGGGGCCGTGTTTCTTGCGTTCGTCCGCCGGGAGGTTGGCCGGGTAAACCTGGACCGTGCCGTCGCGCGTCCAGACGAGCGTGTAGGGCCGCTTTTCGGCGACGCTGCGTTTCTGCGCCGTGAGGGCCAGGGTATCGAAGCGGTCAAAGGTCCCTTGCAGCCGCTGGCGCGAGAGCTGGCCGGACATGCTCGGCATGGCGATGCCGAGCAGCAGCAGGATCAGAAAAATGACAATGGTGATCTCCAGCAGCGTGAAGGCACGCTGGCGGCGCGGGAGATCAAGGGCGGACGGCATGCGCGGTAAATGTAGCGGATGGCGAGGGTGGGCGCAACGAGGGCAGAAGGTAGAAGGCAGAAGGTAGAAGGAGCAGAGGGAAAAACCGGACGCGCGAACGCGGCGATCTTCTGCTTGGACCGGCGTGGCGACTGTTTCTTGCCAGAGAATCTTTAGACCGTTGCTCCTTCTACCTTCTACCTTCTGCCTTCTGCTTTTGAACCTCCCCGCCCCTCGCGCGGTCTCAGGCTGCCGGTATCCTTTTGACGGCGGGTGGAAAACCTGCTTTAAGCGGGTGCGACATCTATCCGCTTCTCCGAACCGACGCCCTTTCCCAGCCGTGACTTTCTCCCGCTCCCTGCTTCCCCTCGGCTGTGGCTTGTTGCTCGCCGCTTCCTTCGCCGTTGCCCAGCAGTTGCCGCCGCCCCCGTCGTTTTCCCCGCCTCCCCCGCCGCCCGGCCCTCCGCCCACCCTGCCCAGCAACCTGTCCTTTCCGGCCAGCCTGCCCGGCGTGCCCGGCAACCCCAACGCCGCTTCGGGCGAGGACACGGTCAAGGTCATGTTCTCCAACAGCCCCGTGGGCGACGTGCTCGACTTCTACGGCCGGCTCACCGGCAAGCGGGTCCTGACCGACAACACCGTCAACGCGACGAGCACGCTCAACTTCGACATCTCCAGGAACGTGCCGCGCGGGGAGGCCGTGCACATCATCGAGACCGTGCTCAACCTCAACGGGTACTCGATTGCCCCCGGCGAGGCCAACGTCGTCAAGGTCCTCGGGCCCGGCAAAAACCCGCGCTCGGTCGGCATCCCGATCTTTTCCGAACCGGGCGACCTGCCGGTCGGCGAAAAGATCGTCTCCTACCTGCTGCGCCTGCGCTACCTCGATCCCATCGAGACCGCCGGCGTGCTCCAGCAGTACATCCCGCCGGGCAACACCGTGAACTTCACCGCCTTAGAGAAGGCGGGAGCCATCATCATCACCGACGACGCCACCACCGTGCGCCGCCTCGTGGACCTCGTCGCTTCGCTCGACCAGCCGCTCGCGCCCGTAACCGAGAAGTGGATCCGGCTCGAACGCGCCGAAGCCAGCAAGGCGGTCGAGTTCCTCAACAGTGTCTTCGACAGCAAGGGCACCTCGTCCGCCGGTTCCACGGCCGGTGCCCCCGGGGGGTCCACGACGGTGAACTCGCCCCTCGCCCGCCGGCCCATCCGCCGCGGCACCGACGAGGGCCAACCGACCGTCGAGAACCCCACGATCGCGGTGTCCAACAACAGCGGCGGACCGATCACCCTGAGCGGCGACTCCATCATCCAGGGCCGCATCACCCTGACCCCCGACGTGCGCACCAACCGCGTGCACGTGGTCACCAGCGCGGTGAACATGCCCATCGTCGAGCATCTGTTGCAGGAGTACGACGCCGACACGCCGTTCGCCCAGCCCGTGCGCCGGCCGCTGAAGTTCGTCAACGCCAACGACGTGCTGCCCATCCTCGTGCAGGCGCTCGCCGAGCCTGGCACCGACAGCAACGGCAGCGCCACCACCGGCAGCACGAGCGGCACCTCCAACGGCACGGGCACCGGCAACCGCAACTCGACCGGGCTGAACAGCAGCGGCAGCAGCGGCTCGAACAGCTTAGGCTCCTCGAGCGGCAGCGGCAGCGGCGCGCAAAGCATCGGCGACAGCGAGCTGAACACCCAGGCCTTGGACACCAAACCGACCATCGCCACCGTCGGCAACACCAAGCTCATCGCCGACTCGCGCGTCAACACGATCCTGGTGCTCGGCAGCGCGGAGGCGCGCGACAAGGTCAACGCCATCCTCGACCGGATCGACGTGCGCGCCCCGCAGGTGGTCATCCGCACCGTGATCGGCGAGCTGTCACTGTCCAAGGGCAACGAATTGGGTTTTAACTACCTGCTGCGCACCAACCGGGGAGCCATCATCAGCCAGAACCCCGGGAGCTTCCTGGGCACGACGACCAGCACCACCAGCAGCGCCACCACCGGCACCACGACCACCGGCACCGGCACGACGACCGGCACCACCGGCAGCACCTCGGCGCTCGACACCTTTTCCACCCTGGCCTCCGGGCTGACGAGCGGCTTCAGCGGCGTCGGTGGCATCATCACCATCGGCAAGTCGTTCGACGTTATTCTGAGTGCGCTCGAATCGACCAACCGTTTCAAGACCATCAGCCGACCGATGATCTTCACCTCCAACAACAAGGAAGCCATCATCGCCAGCGGGCAGGAAATCGCCATTCCTTCCCAGACGGTCAGCAGCCTGTCGACGGTCGGCACCAGCACCGGAATCTCCAGCAACGTGGAGTACAAGGACGTGGTACTGCAATTGGAAGTTGTGCCGCTCATCAACAGCGAGAACGAGGTCACGCTCGACATCGTCCAACGCATCGACAACGTCGTGCAGGGCGCGTTCCTCTCCATCAACGGCAACCAGGTGCCCACCATCGCCACCCGCAAGCTCAAGAGCACGGTCTCCGCCCCCAACAACTCGACCATCGTCCTGGGCGGCCTCATCACGCAGGATTCCACCCGGACGGACAACAACATCCCCTACCTGAGCCGCATCCCGGTCCTCGGCGCGCTGTTCCGTTCGCGCATCCGCAACGGCGACCGCAGCGAATTGATCATCCTCATGCATCCCGAGGTGATCAACACGCCGGCGATGCTCGCCAAGCTGCACGAGAACGAGGGTGCCCGCACCTACCTGGGCGGCGACCTCGAACCGCAACTTTTGCCCGCCGAGGTGCGCAAAGCCACCGCTGTCACCACCACGACCACCACAAAGGTCCCCGCCGACCCGAAAGGTCGCCCCGGCAAGCAAGAGACCGTCACGCACAAGACCACGCGGACCACGGTGACGACGAAGAAAGAGCCCGACCTGGACCATTTTTGAAAAGACCAAGATCCAAGATCCGACACGGAGGCAGAAGGACGGATCTGGCTTCCCACCTTCTGCCTTGGGTCTTGAGTCTTGGATCTTGAACCTTTCCGCCTCATGACATCCACCCTGCGCCAGAAACTCGTTTCCGCCTTGCGCGAAGCCGGCGCGCCCACCGACGAGGAAGCCGGCCGTCTGGCCGACCTCAAGGAACCCGGTTCCTCGTGGATCAACAGCGTGCTCAACGGCAGCAAACTCGACGAGGCCCGGCTCCTGACCCGCCTCGGGGAAACCTTCCGCACGCCCTACGAGCCGCGCCTGGATTCCAGCCGCATCGACCGCGCCACGCTGGGGATGTTCCCGAGCCGGTTCGTCTTCCAGCACCACATCGTCCCGCTGGAAAACAACGAGGCAACCGGCCTGACGCTGGCGACCTACGACCCGTTCAACAGCGCCGGCCGCCAGTTGGCCGCGCAACTCGCGGGCGGCAAACCGGTGAAGTGGGTGCTCGTCTCGCGCGCCCAGCTTTTGCGCGCGGTGAAGACCCTCTACGGCGTCGGCGCGGAGACCTTCGACGAACTCCTCAAGGCCCGCGGCGGCAGCCTCGACGACCTCCTCACCGACAAGGAACTCGTCTCCGACATCAACGCCAACGACCCCGAGGCGTCGGTGGTCAAGTTCGTCAACCAGATCATCCGCGAGGCCATCACCGAACGCGCCACGGACATCCACGTCGAGCCGCTGGAGAACGATCTGCGCATCCGCTACCGCATCGACGGCATCCTGCACGAGGCCGCCGTGCCGCCGCAACTCCGCGTCCTGCAAAACGCGATCATCTCGCGCCTGAAGGTCATGGCGCGCATGGACATCGCCGAAAAACGCCTCCCGCAGGATGGCCGCATCAACCTGTCGGCGGGCACCACCAGCATCGACGTGCGCGTGTCCACGATCCCGACGGTCAACGGCGAGAGCATCTCCCTGCGGCTGCTGAGCGGACGGGACCGAGACAGCTTCGGGTTTGATAAACTCGACCTGGACGACCACCAGACCAAGCTCGTCAAGGCGCTGCTCGCCCAGCCCAACGGCATCGTGATGGTCACGGGGCCGACCGGTTCGGGCAAGAGCACGACGCTTTACAGCTTCCTGAGCAGCATCAACTCGGTGCAACGGCGGATCATCACCATCGAGGAACCCGTCGAATACCGGCTGCCGGGCGTGTCGCAGATCGACGTAAAACCCGAGATCGGGTTGACCTTCGCCAACGGGTTGCGGCACATCCTGCGGCAGGACCCGAACGTCATCATGGTCGGCGAGATCCGCGACGGCGAGACGGCGGACATCGCCATCCGCGCGGCGTTGACGGGGCATCTCGTGTTCTCGACACTCCACACGAACGACGCCGTGGGCGGCATCACGCGTTTGCTGGACATGGGCATCGAGCCGTTTCTGTTGTCGAGCACGGTGCGGGCGTTTCTGGCGCAACGGCTCGTGCGGACGATCTGCCCGCATTGCAGCGCGCCGGCGGAATACCCGGTCGCGCAGTTGCGCGAGATGAACTTCCCGGCGGACGATTACGGCGCAAAGTTCCAGCGCGGGACGGGTTGCGAGCAGTGCCGCCACACGGGTTACCAGGGACGCATGGCGATCCACGAAATCTGCGTGATCACCGACCGGCTGCGTAAACTCATCGTCGGCAAGGCCGGTGGCAACGTCCTCAAGGCCGCCGCGGCGGCCGGCGGGATGAAGACGCTGCGCCACGACGGCTGGCGGCGCGTGGTCGAGGGACGTACGACCGTGGAGGAGGTGCTCCGCGTAACCCAGGAAGACGAGTCGCTGACGGAGACCGACGAGGCATCGCTGCCGGGGTGAGATCGCTCGCCAATCTCTCGCGCTGCTGTTATCATCGTTTGAGGAGGAAACCAACGATGACTGAACGATTACACCGGGCGATGGATGAAATTGACAAGTTGACCCCTGCGGAACTGAAGGTCCTGCGTTCGTGGCTGGCCGAGCGTCCGCCCTCGCAGCCTCCACCAGAGCGCACTGTCGAAGAACGCCGCGCCCACTGGGTGAAGCACTTCGAGGAACTCGAAAAGGAGTGGGGCGACAAACCACCATTGAAAGAGAACATCGTGTTGGAGATGCGGCGGGAGGAGCGGTATTGATTTTCTACGCGGACACCAGTTTTCTGGTTTCTATTTACCTGGCCGATACCAACACCGCGGCAGCCGAGCGGTTGATGCTAAGACTGACGCCAGAGATCCCTTTGACTGACTTCGGCGCTTTTGAGCTGAGGAACGCTATTTGGAGTGCGGTCTTCCGAAAAACCATCACGATCAGCGCCGCAGAAGCTGCCTTGCGGCAGATCGAACGCGATTCCGCTGACGATTTCCTTGAGCCGACCCCGTGCGGGTGGAAAGATATCCTTCGCACGGCGGAAAGCCTCTCCCGGCGTCACACCTACCTCATCGGCTGCCGCGCGCTGGATACTCTGCACATCGCGTCGGCCGTTGTCCTCGGGTGCAGGGAGTTTTTGACGTTCGATCAACGGCAGTTGCAACTCGCCCGGCAGGTCGGTTTGGAAACGCCTGCCTGACCCACTACAACTTCAGGAAATTCTCCAAGAGCCGCTTGCCCTCCGCCGTGAGGATGCTCTCGGGATGGAACTGCACCCCATGGATCGGGAACTCCCGGTGCCGCAAACCCATGATCTCTCCCTCCGCCGTGCGGGCGTTCACCACGAGGGAATCCGGCACGCTCTCCGGCCGCACCACGAGCGAATGGTAGCGCGTCGCCTCGAACGGACTCGGCAATCCCGCGAACACCCCGTCGTCGTCGTGCAGGATCGGCGACGTTTTGCCGTGCATCAGCCGGCCCGCGCGTACGACCTCGCCGCCGAATACTTTCCCGATAGCCTGATGCCCCAGGCACACGCCGAGCACCGGGATGCGGGGACCGAGTTCGCGGATCACGGCCTCGCTAACGCCCGCGTCCGCCGGCGTGCCGGGACCGGGCGAGATGCAGATGCGTTCGGGGTGGAGCGCGGCGAGTTCCTCGACGGTGATCTCATCGTTGCGACGCACGGTCGGCTCCGCGCCCAGTTCGCCAAAATACTGAACGAGGTTGTACGTGAAGGAGTCGTAGTTATCGAGGACGAAGAGCACGGGCAAATGTCCGTGCCCCTGCCGTGCCGCGCAAGCCGCACCTACTTCGTGATGATCTGGCCGGTGGCGAAATTGTAGAAGTAGCGCACCCCATCTGTGTTGTAGTGCCCAGCGTTGTTCGGATCGGAGTAGTAGTAGACCACCGACTGCAAGCCGAAGTCATACAGATACGGGAACGGGAAGATCGGTGATGTGTAGAAGAAGTCGCTGCTGGCGAAGTCGTACAGATACAAACCACCGTGTCCGTCTTTGGCGTCGAAGAGGTACTCGTAGCCCAAATCGAAATGGTAAAGGTAGCTCGGGTTATCCAGAAACGAGTAGTAGCCGAAGATGTTGCCGTTCGGGAAAGCCAAGTAGCCCACCTCGTTGACCAGCGGCACCTGCCCGGTGAAGAAAGTCGGGTGAGACTTGATGGCGAGCTTGAAAACCGAGCCAGCCGTTTCGTCTTGGCCACTGTCCGTGCCGTAGAAGCCGCCGTCGCTGCCTTGGATGAACCCGTTGCCGCCGTTGATGGTCCCACCGATGGTGGTGCCCCTGGCGTACAGGGGAGTGAGCGCGCCTTGCAAGGTGATGCGGTAGAACACGGACGGCAGTGCGGGCGCGGGCGCGCCGACCGGAACCACCGGGGGATTTACGATGGGGATCGCTGACCCGCCGGTGTTCAACGGGGTCGCCATGGGTTGCGTATCGCCGGCGGCGATGCCGTACAGGTTGCCGTCGAGGCCCGCGACCAGGTTCTGCACGGGCACGCCGCTGTCGCTGCCGCCGGTGAAATCATGAAGGACAGTGAATCCACCCGCGTTGGTGATCCGGAACACCACCCCGTAGAAATCGGCACCGCCGGCTTGGGTCGTGCCGTACAGGTTGCCGTCAGGACCCAGCGTCAGGCCGTTGGGCAGAAACCCGTCCGCGCCGCCCGTAAAGGTGTAGAGCGTCTTGAACGCGCCCTGCGGAGTGACCTGGCAAATCGTCCCACTGGAATCGGCTCCCCCGCCGCCGGCGCTGTAGAAATTGCCGTCGCTGCCGCGGGTCAGACCGTAGAGGGCATACCCATCATCGCCGCCGGTGAAGGTGTATATGGTGCTGTAAACGCCTGCCTGAGTGAGGCGGAAGATACTGCCGTTGCCCGAGTTGCCGTAAGTGATGCCGTAGAAGTTGCCATCGTCGTCCTGCGTCAGCGAATTGATCTCATTGAAGTCGCCGGCGGTGTAGATCGTCGTCAGGTTACCCGTCGGGGTGATGCGGAACACCGCCGCACCGTAGCTGTTCACGCCGCAACGGGCGATCCCGTAAAAGTTGCCGTCGATGCCCTTGATCAGGGTGCTGGGATGCTGCCCGTCGTTGTCCCCGGAGAAGACGTAGATCGTCGATATTTCTCCCTGCGGGGAGACCTGGAATATCGTGCCGTTGCCGAAGTTGTTTTTGCCGGCCATGTATTCGAAGCCGCCGAAGAAGGTCGTCCCGTAGAAGTTCCCGTCGTTCCCCTCCACCAAGTTTTCCGGGGTGCTGCCGTCGATGTAGTCGAAACTGTGGAGGGTCGCGTACACGGCGGTGTCCTGCGCCCGCGCGGTTAATCCGCAGGCAAGCAGCGCGACGACGGCCGAGCAAAGACGCAACGAGTAGAGAAAAGCATTTCTCATAGAAGGCGGGCGCGGACGGTTCCATTTCTAGGGGAAACCCTGATGGAGGTCAAAACAATTGGTAGTGGTACAGTTTGGCAAGTTCCCAGCCCCGGCAGGGGCGCCAGAGTGCAGCCCACGGCGTGAGCCGTGGGAAAACGATCATCCGTGAGCCTAGCCCCGGCAGGGGCGCAAGAAAGGACGCCCTCGTTCCAGGACCACCCGGCCGGTCTTCTTACGCCCCCGCCGGGGCTGACCCGTGTTTTGTTCTTTTCCCACGGCTCACGCCGTGGGCTAATT
>CAXTOX010000006.1:0-1924 GCA_964245885.1 uncultured Chthoniobacterales bacterium
CCAGGAAATTGGCCGGGTTGCCGCCGTGGTACTTGATGATGTCCATCGTCGCCATGGCGAGGCCCGCGCCGTTGACCAGGCAGGCGATGTCGCCGTCCAGGCCGATGTAGTTCAGCCCGAACTTGCTCGCCTCCACCTCGCGCGGGTCTTCCTCCGCCACATCGCGCATCGCCGTGATGTCCTTGTGCCGGTAGAGCGCGTTGTCGTCGAAGTTAAACTTCGCGTCGAGCGCCAGCACCCGGTCGTCGGGCGTCAGCACGAGCGGGTTGACCTCCACCATCGAGCAGTCGCAGGCCGTGAACAGCTTGAAGAGGTTAAAGATCACCTCGGCCGCCGGTTTGTTGAGCGCGCCGCCGAAGCCCAGGTGTTGAGCGATCTTGCGCGCCTGGTACGACTGAAGCCCGAACGCGGGATCGACCGGTTCGCGGAAGATTTTTTCCGGGGTGCGCTCGGCGACGGACTCGATGTCCACGCCGCCTTCCGTGCTGGCAATCACCACCGGCGCGCCGCTCGCCCGGTCCATGAGGATGGCGAGGTAGTATTCCTTCTTGATGTCCACTCCCTTGGCGACGAGCACCTGGTTGACCAGCCGTCCCTCGGGGCCGGTCTGGTGGGTGACGAGCACTTGCCCGAGCATCTTCCCGGCGACTTCCTGCGCTTCTTCGGGGGTCTTGACGAGATGCACCCCGCCCTTGAACCCGTTCTTGAACGTCCCCTTGCCGCGGCCGCCGGCGTGGATCTGGGCCTTGACGACGAGCTCACCGCCGATCTCGCGGGCGACGGCGGCGGCTTCCTCCGCGGTGTGGGCGACCTTGCCCGCGGGCGTGGCGACGCCGTATTTCTGGAAGAGTTCCTTGGCCTGGTATTCGTGGATGTTCATGGGCGCGGGGACAAACGAGAGACGGAAAGCCTGCAAAGGGAACGGAGAACGACGGCGGGGCGGACGCTGCCTCGGACCGAAAAGAGGAAACGCAAGGTAGGAGCGACGGGCGAGAGGCGTCAAGGCCGAAGGCAGAGGGCCTCTCGCAAAGGACGCAAAGGAAGGAAAGAAAAGGAGACACGCACAAAGGGGAGCTTCTTGTCGGCACGTGCTTCTTTTCCTTTGCGTCCTTCGCGTCCTTTGCGAGAGGCTTTTTCTGTGTCCAACTCTCTAAAAATCGCCGCCTACTTCCTCGGCACGCTGTTCCTCGGAGCATTGTTTGCCCCGCCGCTGTACTGGGCCGGGCACGCCGCCGCTGCGTGGGGGCCGCTCCACGGGCTCGCCGGGATCGAATTCCGACGTTATTTCGACCGGGCGATGTTCATTGCCGCGCTGGTCCTGCTGTGGCCGGCGGTCCGCGCGCTGCGGGTCGGCGGGTGGCGCGACCTCGGCCTGGAACCCGACCCGCGCCGGTGGCAACACCTCGTCTTCGGTTTTGTGGTCGCCGGAGGGCTGCTTTGGCTGATGGGCGTCGTCCTCTGGCGGCTGGGTTTGTATGCGCCGCGCGCGATGCGGGAGATTTCCTGGGGTTCGATGTTCGGCTTCGTCGTCACGGCGGCGGCGGTGGCGTGCGCGGAGGAAGGGTTTTTCCGCGGGGCGCTCCAGGGACTCGTCGGCCGGACGGCCCCGGCGGCAGTCGCCTTGGTGTTCGTCGCGGCGCTCTTCGCGACGCTGCACTTCCTGCGGCCGCCCGAGCAGGCCGCCGCCGTAGGCGAGGTGAACTGGCTGTCCGGCTTCCTCTATTTGCCCAGGGTGTTCTGGCAATGGGGCGACCTGCGGTTGGTCCTGGGAGGCTTGGCCACGCTCTTTGCCGTGGGCTGCGTGCTCGGCTACGCGCGTTGGCGAACCCGCGCGCTGTGGCTGCCGGTCGGACTCCATGCAGGTTGGGTGTTCGCGCTAAAGAGTTTCAGCGCGGCGAGCCGGCACGTCGCCAGGAACAACCTC
>CAXTOX010000006.1:1934-6185 GCA_964245885.1 uncultured Chthoniobacterales bacterium
TGGCGAGGACCTGCGGCACGGGGTGGTGCCGGTCGCGGTGGTCGTGCTCACGGGCGGACTGGTGGCGGTGTGGCTGCGGCGGGAGAAAACAGCGGGTTGAGAACTCCAGCGAAGGGAAAATTGGGTGCTGGTACAGTTTGATGTCTTGGCAGCCCCGGCAGGGGCGCAAGAAGTTAGCCTACGGCGTGAGCCGTGGGAAAAGAACAAAAAACAAGTCAGCCCCGGCAGGGGCGGCAGAAAACCGGCCGGGTGGTCCCGGCACAGGGCGTCCTTTCTGCCGCCCCTGCCGGGGCTAGGCTCACGGGTGATCGTTTTCCCACGGCTCACGCCGTGGGCTAATTTCTGACGCCCCTGCCGGGGCTGAAAACTTGCCAAACTGTACCACTACCGAAAATTGCGTTTCCCTGCACAGATTCCCTTCAGGTCAGCCCGCACTCCGGCCGGGAGGCCATCGGGACCTCGCCGGAAGCCACGCCCGCGACGGGCCGGAAGGCAAACTGTAAACGCGGCATCAGCAACGCGGAACCGGCCTCCAGGCACGCGCACAGGCAAACCCGCCGGATCGCCTCCACGCAGTAGTGATCCAGCTTCACGGATGCCGTACGCGCCTCCGCGGCCGGGCAGATGCGCACCGCGGCCAGGAGATGGTTCTCCAACCAGCGCCGCAGACGGAAAAACGCCAGGTAGTGGCGCGCTTCCATGCGCCGTCGCAGATCGGAGAACAGCCGCAGCACCGTCTCCGCTTCCGTGCGCTGACGAAGCTGCCAGCGCAGGTCCAACAAGAGGTCCGTTTCCTCGCCGGAGACCTGGGTGTGCGGCAAACGCAACAACTCGTCGATCACCTCCAGCGCACAGCGCCAGCGGCAAACCGGCCCGGTGCAAACCAGCTTCGCCTCCCGCGCCGAAGCGCAATCCGCCGTTGGGGTCAGCCCTGCGGGCCGACGGGCGGTCAGGGTTTCAAGTAACTCTTGAGCATCCACACCGTTTTTTCGTGAAATTCCAACCGCTTGATGAGCAGGTCCTGCGTTTGCAGGTCGTTGGCCAGACCGGCGGCGTCGCGCGTGCGCGTGGCGTCGTCGATCAATTTTTCGTGCGCGACGATCAGGGCCGCGACGTAGTCCTTCTGCGGCATGGGGGACTTGAACTCCTCCATCTGCGCGGCCCGCGCCAGGGTCCCCAACCCGCCGATGGCATAGGCGTCCAGCGCACGCACGCGTTCCGCGAGTTCGTCCACGGCCTCGAAGAGGTCTTCGTACTGTTCCTGGAAAGCTTTATGCAACGCGAAGAAGTCCTGGCCTTCCACGTTCCAGTGAGCGAGGTGGGTCAGCGACATCAGCGCGTAGGAGTCGGCGAGAACCAGGTTCAAACCGTCGATGACGCGGGTGTCGCGGAAGGTGATTCCGGTGGCGGGGGCGGCGGTGGAGGTACTCATGAGGATGGTGTTTGCAAGGGTGGCCGATGGGTTGAACTAAAGGAGCTGGGGCAAACCGCCGACGGCCCGAACCAGGATCGTCTCCGCCTCGTGGGAGGAACACCGGCTGTGGACGCGGTGCCCGCATTCGAGGTTCGGCGCGTGTTTGCAGTGGTCCAGGCAGCCGACCGGCTTGAGTTTGATGTTTTCCGGCCGGCCGACGGCAGCAAGCTGCCGGTCGAGGGCTTCCCAGAGTTCGCGTCCCCCCTGGCGCCAGCAATGCTTCTTGGCGCACACGCGGATCACGCAAGGAGCCGCCGACATCCTCGGCACGGGCGGCGGCTCGGCCGCCCCGGAAGCATGGTCGGCTGCGGGCAGCACCCGGGAAACCACTTCCTTGAACACGCCGGTTTCAGCGTCGCGCTCCTGCGTGCCGGCGACGCGGATGGACTCGCCCGGGCCGAACTTGCCGATGATCCGCCGACGCAGGACCCGGGGAACCTTGAGCAGCCGGGCTTCCGGGCCGCAACGTAGGAGCATCCGGCGCTTGCCTGCGTCGGTGAACACGAACCCGCCAAATTGGCCGGTCACTTCAAACGGGATGGACATGGATCAAGCGGCTCGTTGACAATTGCGCCACGCGGACGAGCGGAAAATTCCTCCGGGAAGTCGCAGCGATACGGGCATGGCAATTCTCGATTATAGAGTAACCGCCACCGATCCGCTGACGGTGGCTTGCGCCCGGAGTGCCCGTTTTTGCGCTCGCCCGGAAGAACCCGGGCGGCGGGCGAAGAGGGATCAGCAAACCAGCCAGCCTACTTTGTCCCGCGAACTGCCTTCGTCGTCGCGAGGGTCTTGTTCGCCGCCGTCGCGCCGCCGGAAACAACGCTCGAATAGCTGCCCGCGTACGTGCTGGGCACCGTGGCCACCAGCCGCGCGAACAGCCGGCCGTCGCCCGCCGTGTTGGGGATCGCCACCGTCGTGTAGTTGAGGCTGGAACTGTACGCAGTCGTGGTGACCGTCGCCCCACCGGTGCCGTTGGCGGCGGTGTTCCAGGTGGACAGATCGGATGCATACTGCACGCCGACGCTCACCGAGCCGAGGTTTGGGCCGTGGAAGCGGTCAGGAGCGTGTTGGCCGCCGTGACCGCCGCCGTATCGGCGCGGCCCGCCTCCAGCGAACCGAACAGGGCGGCGCAGAGACAGAAAACGGTTTTTATCGTAAACCAACGGCGAGAATCGAAAAAGAGGGGACTGGGCATGGCAGCAAAACGGCGTGCCGGCGATTTACGCCGCACCACCGGCTGAAGTCATGTTAAGGAATGTTAAGGAACGAACCGCTGACGCGATGTGCAGCCGCCTTCCCACCCAAACCGTCGTCGTTGCGGAAAAGCGAAAGTAGTTTTCCGACGATCCATTTTATTTTATCCACATGGACCCGCGCATCCTTCTGGTTGAGGACGAAGCCGCCGTCGTCTTCATCGTTGCCGACCTGCTCGAATCCGCCGGCTACGTCGTCGAGACGGCGGGCGATGGTGAGCGCGGACTCCAACTCGCGTTGCACAAACGCTTCGACCTGCTCATCCTCGACGTGATGCTGCCGGGCCGGAACGGCTTCGAGATTTGCCACGCCGTGCGCGAACGCGGGTTCGATGGCGCGGTGCTGATGCTCACCGCGCGCGGCGAGGTGCCCGACCGCGTGCAGGGGCTGCGCGGCGGCGCGGACGATTATCTGGTCAAGCCGTTCGATGCAGATGAACTCCTGGCGCGGGTCAGTTCGTTGCTGCGCCGGGTGCGCAAGGAACAACTCACCCCAGTCAGCCAGTTCGAGTTTGGCCGCGTGCGGGTGGATTTCTCCCGCGCAGAGGTGCGCAGGGACGGCCAGCCGGTCGAACTATCCGCCAAGGAACTGGAACTGCTGCGCCATCTGGTGAACCGCCGCGGCCAGACGCTCACCCGCGAGGACATCCTCCAGCACGTCTGGCGCGAGCAGACATTCATCACGCCGCGCACGGTGGACGTACATATCGCCTGGCTGCGCCAGAAGCTCGAAGAGAAGCCGAACACCCCTCAGTACATCCTCACGGTGAGGGGCGAAGGCTACCGCTTCGAAAAGTGAAACGCCGCCCGGAGAGAGGCAGCCAAAGAAAACGGCCCTCTCCGTTGGGAGAGGGCCGTCGATCCGCGCCGGGTTGGGCTACCGGCGTTCCAGATAAGCTTGCGGGTTACAGGGTGATGACCTTGCTCGTGCTAAAGTCATAGAAGTAGCGCGGGTTGGTCGTGTAGTGCGTCTTATCAGTCGTGTTCGGGAAGTAGTACAACCACGAGTTCAGGCTGAAGTCGTAGAGGTACGGGAACAACGCCGGGCTGGTGTAAAGCCACGCCTTGCTGGTGAAATCGTACAGGTACGCTCCGTTGGCGCTGTCGCCGGCGGCGTCGAAGTATTCGAAGCCGAGGTCGAAATGGTACAGGTACGGATAGTACGCGTACGAGTAATACCCGAACGGGTTGCCGTCGCTGAACGCCAGGTAGTACACGCCGTTGGAGAGCGCCGCCTCGCCGCTGAAGAACGCCGGGTGGGTCGTCGTCGTGCCGCTGACCGTCAGCGTCGCCGTGGAACTCGTCGTGAGTCCGTAGGCGTTGGTCACGTCCACGAAGTACGCACCCGCCGAACCGCTCGTCGCCGACGACACCGTGTAGGACGCGCCCGTCGCTCCCGAGAGGACGACGCTGTCCTTGTACCACTGGTAGGAGAGCGTGCCCGTGCCGGTGGCCGCCACGGTGAACGTCGCGCTGCCGCCGGCCGCGATGGTCTGGGTGGAAGGCTCCGCCGTGATGGTG
>CAXTOX010000006.1:6195-23037 GCA_964245885.1 uncultured Chthoniobacterales bacterium
GGGCGTCGTGAGGGCCACGGCGAGCGCCCGACGTTCGTCGCGCTCAGCGGCTTCTTCGCCGGGGTCGTGCTGGTGCTCGTCGTGTCCAGGAAGCCGCCGAACTCGTTGCCGTAATCGGCGAGCTTGTCGCGCCAGAGGCTGTGGTAATGCACGAAATTATCGTTGCGATAAGCCACGGCGGCCTGCACGACCATCTCGATCCACACGCGCGGGCCGTCCACGCGCAGGTAGCTGTTCTGGCTGTTGATGGGCGTCTTTTCCTGGTTGATGAGCGCGTCGAAGTTGCAACGCGTGGTGCCGCCGTCGGCACTGCCTGCACCCACCTGGTAGCCGACGTAGGTTTGCGCCAACGCGGCGGGGGTCAGGTAGTCGTTGAGCAGGGAATCCGCGATGTCGCTGGCCTGGGTGTTGACCCACGCCTCGATCATCGTCACGACCTCGGCTTGTTCCGCGCTGGTCAGCGAGGTGTAGAGCACGCCGCGCCCGGTGGTGCCGGTCGGGTAAGTCGGGTTGGTATTGATGAACGGAAAATTGCCGTCGCCCGAGTTGGTGACGCCGAGCACCACGTCGCTGAACGTGCCGGTGAGCTTGGCCGCGCTCGCGTTGGTGGTGTCCGCCTGGATGCTGGTGGCCAGGGCGCTGACGGCCGCGCGTTGTGTTTCCAGGGGCGCGCGATGCGTGCCGCTGCTGATGCCAGGGTCGGTCGTGGTGGCCGTCGTGGAACTGGAGCCGTTGTAAGGAGAGCTGACCAGATACGTCTTCGTGCCATTGATGGTTCCCACCACCACGGCCTTTTCCGTGGTGGTCAGGTCCGTGCCGATGGAATAATAATCCGGCGGCTCGGTGCCAATGAACATCGGCGTCGCCCCCACGTAGGGGCCGTTGTACGTGATGTTGTAGGTCAGGTGGTGGCCGCTGATCTGGAGCATCCAGGGCGTCGTGGTGGACGGCGCGCCCAAGATAGCGAGGTGGTAGTTGCCGTAGTTCCAGCTCTGGCTGTTGTCGGTCGAGCGGATCACGTCGTCCGCGTTGCGGATCTCGTTCATCGTGTTGTAGCCCACGGTGCTCAGAGCCGTTTCGCACAGGGCGATGGCCGCGGCGCGCGGGGAGAGCGTCTGGCCGCTGGCCACCGTGGCGCTCAGGTCCGTGGAAAGCGCCGCCGGACCGCCGCCGATGGTGGGGCCGTTGCGCGTGCCGCCGGGCAGGTTGGTCCACTGTTTGGCGGTGGTGAGACTGTAGGTGGTCGTGGACTGACCGGAGACACTCAGGTAGGTGTTGGCGGCGGTGACGACGCCCGCCGTGTCCGCCTTACCCGGCAGCGGGCAGACGCACAAGGCGGAGACGGCGCAAACCAATCGCCGCAGGCGGGGGTAGCTCAAGGGATCGAACAATTTGTTTATCATGGGGTCGGAGTGGCGCGGGCGGTTGGCCGGCAAGAAACGGCGGGCCAACCCGGAAGTCATGTTAAGGAATGTTAAGAGTCCGCCCCCCGCGTTGACCGGCCGGAGCATCCACGGCACAATCGCGGCGTCATGCACGGGTGGAAACGTCATCATCTCATCGAGGGGGGCTTCTTGGTGGTGCTTTTGGCGATCTGCATCGTGCTGACGACGTTGCAAAGCCGCTGGACCCGCAACCTCGGCCGCGCCACCACGCGCCAGCAAACCACGCAGCTCCGCAGCCAGGCAGAGCGGTTTTGCCGCACGTTCGACACGCAGCTCAACGAGGCGTGCGCGCCGTTGCGCCCCCGCGGCGAACAGATCGAAGCCCTGGGGCGCGAGGGGGCGCATACACAATGTCTGCTCCGCTGGCAGGCGGGCAACCCACGCCCCCTGTTCCGCCGTCTGGCGGTCGCGGTGCCGGAGGGCGGTTCGCTGCGGCTGTATTTTCTCGACCAGAAATCCGCCCGGCTGACCCCGTCTGCCTGGCCTTCCGAGTGGACGGCTTTGCGGGACAACCTGGCCGGCCATCTTTCCGGGAGACCGCCGGGGACCTTCGCGGACCCGACCGGTTTTTTACGCGAATACCCGGTCTTCGGCGGCGAGGGCACCGGTGGTCCCGGCCCGCCCGGCGAGAGCGAATGGATGATCCTGGAACTCGACCGGGACTACGTTCGCCACACCTGGTTACCCGAACTTGCACAGGTGTACCTCGATCCGGCTGGCGAGACCCTCAATGACGTGGTGGTGAAAACACGCGAGGCGTCGCCTGAAACGCTCTTTTCGACTCACGACAGTGAGGTTCCAAGCCGGGGAGATCTGGTCTCGCTCGACTTCAACCGCAAACCTCGGGGCGGGCGCGGGGAAGACGACGCGGACTCCGACGTTTTCTGGACCTTGTTCATCTGGCCGCGTTCCGGCGAACTGGCTGCGGCAGTTTCCACCGCGCGCACCCACGACTTTGCGTTGGCCTGCGGGCTGGACGCGGGCCTGTTCATCGGCGGGTTGTTGATCATCCACTACGCGCGCCGCGCCCGGCGGCTAGGTGACGCCCGCATGCAGTTCGTCGCGGCGGTGTCGCACGAACTGCGCACGCCGCTGACGGTCATCCGCGCCGCCGGGCAGAACCTGCGCCGCGGCATCGTGCGCGACCCGGAACGCGTGGACAAATACGCCGACCTGATCGTCGAGCACTCGGACCAGCTCGCCGACATGGTCGAACAGGTGTTATCGTTCGCGGGTGCCCGGCGCAACGAGCTTACCCTGTCGCGCAAGCCGGTCGCGGTGGCGCAGGTGGTGCGCGAGGCCGTCGCCGCGTGCAGCCTCGACACGCAGGCGGCCGAGTGCGAGGTGGAGGCCACGGTCGAGGGGGACCCGCCGCCGGTCCTGGGGGACGCGCACGCGCTGCGCCGGGTGTTTCAAAATCTCATCACCAACGCCGCCAAGCACGGCGGGCGCGGACGCTGGATCGGGGTCCGCACCCGGTACGTCAACGGCGCTTTCCCGGGCTGCGTGGAGGTGGCCGTGAGCGACCACGGAGACGGCATCCCGGCGCGCGAACAGCCGCACGTGTTCGAGCCGTTCTACCGCGGCTCTCGCGCCCGCGGACAACAAACCCGCGGCAGCGGCATCGGCCTGAGCGTCGTGCAGGAAATCGTCAAGGTACACGGCGGCGGCGTGCGCATCGCGAGCGCGGCCCACGGGGGCACGGTTTTCACCGTCTCGCTACCCGCCGCGAACGTCGGCGAGACCTTCTGAGGCGTTCCTCAACGCCGCAGGGCAAAGGCCAGAAGCAAAAAGGCGATGGCCACGATCCAGCTTCCCACGATCCGCACGCCGACCTGCACCGGGCGAACCGCCGGCAGCAGCGACACGTAAAACGCGGCGTTGACCATGCAGAGCACGAGGCTCACCCAGGTGGCGGCGAGGATTTTTGCCGCGGACGTGCCAGGGGTTCCCGCGTCCACCCCGGAGTCCAATCCCAACAGCAGCGCGGCGACGCCGCAGAAGCCCAGCTTAACCCAAAAATAGATCGGCGCGCCGACCGCCACGCCCGCGCCAATGCATAACCCGACGGCCACCAACAACCATGGCGGGGGCACCGCGCCGGGATGCGCGACCGCCGTCCACCACAGCCCGGCCGCCGCGCCTGCGGCGAACACCGCCGCCGGTTCCTTGATGCGCAACGGCGGCTGTTGGCCAAGCCACAATCCGAGCGCCAGCAGGACCAGCCCGTGCGGCGGCGTGGTGAGCGGATGCAGGAAGCCGCTGGCGTACTCACCCAGGCCCGGGAAAGTCGTGTGCGCCTGCATCCGCACCGACAGGGGGAGCATGCTCATTTCTTCAAAGGAGACCGAAGAGAAAGGCGAAGCCAACGCACGCGATCACTCCCCCACCCGCGCGCACCAGCACGCGGCCCCAGGGATAGCGGGTCAGCCACCCGAAAGCGATGCCGCCCAGGTGCAGCAGCCCGGTGGCCAGGACAAACCCCACCGCGTAGGTGAACGCATTGGCGGCGTGCGGCAACTCGGTACCGTGCGCGTGGCCGTGGAAGATGGCAAAGATACCCACGAGCGTTCCCGCCACCCACAACGGCGGCCGGGCGGCGCAGGCCACCGCGAGGCCTAGCAGCACGCCCGAGAGCGCGATGCCCGTTTCCGTGCCGGGCAGCGGCACACCGAGAATGCCCAGGGCACCGCCGAAGGCCATCACCATCGGGAAGATCACCGGCAGCAGCCACATGGCGGGCGCGCCGAGATAGACCCCCCACAAGCCCACCGCCACCATCGCGACGATGTGGTCCAGACCCGTGAGCGGGTGCAGGAACCCACTGACGAACCCGCCGATCCCGCCGGTCTCCGGGTGAGCGCTGGCCACCGAAGGAACCAGCAAGCACAGCAGCGCAAAAAACCATCCACAAGCCAGGGTTCTCCGAACGAGGGTCGGTTGAGGAGGCATGGTCAAGCAGGGTTCAGGCGGTAGGGTGAAAGGACGAACGCAGGGTGGCGCTCGGCGGCGGGCCGGGGTCTTTTTTCCAGAACTCGACCCGCGCGCCGATCCACACCATGGCGGCCGCGCCGGCCAGGGCCGCGCCGGTGACGCGCACCGGCGAGTACGTCTGGCTGCGGCCGAGCAGGATGAGCACCGGCACGGCCATGACCACGACGGCGAGTTGCATGAGTTCGACCCCCAGGTTGAAACCCAGAATCGTCATCACCAGGGACCAGGTCGAAAAGCCGAACTGCGCGACCGACGTGGAGAACGCCAGCCCGTGCATCAGGCCGAACCCGCCCGCCACCCACGGTTCCCTGCCCGCGAAGATCGGCCGGATGGCATGGACCGCCGAGACGAGGATGGTGGCGGCGACGAGGATCTCGACGGGACGCTGCGGCAGCCGCAGCCAGCCCAACCCGCCGATGAGCAGCGTCAGCGAGTGGCCCACGGTGAAAGCCGTAACGATCTTGAACAACTGCACGAAGCTGCCCTTCAGACCGCGAAATGCTCCCCAGTGTTTTCCCGCGGGCCGCAGCGGCGCGGGCAGCAGCAGCACGAAAAGGAAAAGCAGGTGATCCAAGCCCCCGGCAATGTGCTGCGCGCCCAAGGTCAGCACGGAGCCGAACCCGCGCCAGAAACTGCCGCCTGTGCGGTGGATGTCCAGCGAGTAAACCAGGTAGTGAAACAGGCCGATGGCCTCGGGCATCGGCGGCTCCTGGTCGGCCGGGCGAAAGCGCGCTTCGTCCCAGTCGTTGCGCACGAAGACGAACGCCTTGTGGCTGATGACCTCGTGCAGGATGACATCGTAGTTCAGCTTGAACTCGCGCGCCGCCGCGCCCGGCGGCGGACGCATCCAGAGATGGGCCACGAGGTCGAAGGGCCGTTCCTTCATCCGCACTTCCAGGTCACTGACCTCCACCGTCCACGGCCGACCGTCCGGCGCGGTGGGATGAACGTGCGCCAGCAGGTATTCTCTGAGCGCGGGACCGTATTTCGGGACGATCTGTTCCGGTTGTTCCAACAGGGGTTGTTTGAAGCCGAGTTCGAGTTCCTGGAGCGGCAGGATGAGTTCCGCGGACACGCCCCCGGGGTCGAAGTCGAGCAGGACAGCGGTGTACGGCATCTGGTGGGCTTCCACCGGGGCAGGCCACCAGAGCGCGCAAGCCAGGAAGACGGCCAGCCATCGCCCAGGCCGGAGACCAGCCCGTCGGATCAAGCGCATGGAAAGAGCGAAAAGCATCCCCCCAACAACCAACCTCCCGGGCAAAAGTCATGTTAAGGATTATTAAGCCGGTGGCCCGTTCACGCGTGCCCCGCGTCGTGCGCCGGCGGACGGAGCACGTCGTCGCGGTTGAAATACGACACCACCTTGTAGCCGCGTCTTTCGATGTTCTCTCGACCGCCTTCCTGGCGGTCCACCAACGCGATGACAAACGCCACCTTGCCCCCGGCGGCTTCCACCGTGTCGATGGCTTGCAGGGTCGAGCCGCCCGTCGTCACCACGTCGTCGATGACGACCACCGTGTCGCCGGCGGCGAAGTTGCCCTCGATGAGCTTTTTCGTGCCGTGCTCCTTGGCCGCCTTGCGCACGGTGAAGGTCTGGAGCGCGCTGCCGGGGTCTTCCAGTTGCGCGGCGATGCCGATGCTCAGGGCGATGGGATCGGCCCCCATCGTCAGGCCGCCGACAGCGTCGATGCGGGTGTCGTGTTGGGCGGCGGTCTGCCGGAGGAGTTCCCAGCCGACTGCGCCGATCAGCAGCGCCGCGGCAGGGTCGAGGGCCGTCAGCTTGCAGTTGACGTACAGGTCGCTCTTGGCCCCCGACGCCAGCGTGAACTCGCCCCGGCGCACGGAACGTTCGATGAGGATGTCGAGCAGTTTGGTTTTGAGGTCCGGCGGTGTGGTGGGATCGGGCATAAGGCGAATCATGCTCCAAAAGAAAGCCTCTCGCAAAGGCCGCGAAGGGGGGAGTAAAGCGGGGTCTCGCTGGCTGCCGGCGGTCGGCCTGACCTTTGTAGGCGACCGGCCGCAACGGCCTGTCCAGATGCTTCGCACGCATTCATTCCGTGCGCCTGTGTGGCCTGCGGGAACAGCCGCCCGCCTTCAGCTTTTGCTGGCAAATCCGTCTCTCTGGCAGGATCTTACTCCGAACACGAGTTTGCTGTACCGTCCATCTTTGCAACGAGTCGTAGGATTTTATCCTAGAGATGACCGGCGTTGTACCGATTGAGAATCCTACGCCGCGCAATGTACTCATAGCGTCGTGCAAATCACGAAAGGTTTGGAGAGTCGGATAGCTCGTGCGGTGTTCACCACGGGTGCCACGGCAATCGCGGCGATGATGTTGTCAATCCATGCCTCGGCGGGCCAGATTCAAGTTCTCGCTGCAAGCCGGGAAGTCGAGATCGTTTCACCGGGTGCCGGATCGCACTTTGTGTCGACGATGCCGGAGACGTTTCTGGCCGAGGGCAGCGAAGTGCGCACCGGCAAGGGAGGCTGGGCTGTCTTGCTCCTGGGAAGTGAAACCCAGGTGGAATTGCGGGCCGACAGCGAGGTGATTTTTCCAAACACGCGGCGTTCCGATGAGAACCAAAGAAGCGATTCTAGAACAGGTGAAAACAGCCGCCCCGGCAGGGCGGGCCTTTTCAGCGCCGGGAATGTTTCCGGGGCGGCGGTCACCCGCGGCGAGCCCGCGGCAATCCCGTCCGATGCCATTCCCACGGTCGTCGAGGTGGAACTGCGTCGTGGTACGCTCGCCGCGCTGGCGGATGGCGGGACGGAACTCCGCGTGCGGTTTGCAAATGGGGTGGTCGCCGCCAACCATGCCCGGTTCGTGGTGACAACGAGCCGGGACGATCATGCCCGCGTCATCGTGGAACGCGGCGCTGCCCACGTCGCCGCGAGCGATGGCAAAGAGCAGGTTGTGCCGACTGCGGGGCAGTTCGTCGAACTCAATCGAATCGCGACGGGGCACACCATGACGGCCGCACAACCCGTGCGGGGCAACGATGCAGACGCGGTGGCCGAAATGGCCGCGTTGCGCTTCGTGCCAGCCACCAGCGATCCGGCGGCCAAACCACCTCCCATCACCGCAGACAACTCCACGGTGAACCGGCCGACCACCACGGCTTCGGCACCGTCGATCGTCGCAGCCGCGGATGTGCCCTTGGTCAATCCGCCTACGCTCGTCGTCGTGTCGCCTCCTCCGCCGCTCGCTTCGGAGAATCCTCCGGCCAGTCAGCCGAGCATTGCTCCACCTTCGATCATCCCTTCCGTCCCGCCAGTGGGTGGTGGTGCCCCGGCTCTCGGCAGCTTGGTGGGCGTCGATCCCCTCCAAGCGCCTCCCAACGGCGCGAACAGCCAAGGTCTCGTCGTTTCTCCCGAGCATCCTTAGCCGTGCGGAAGATCGACAAATGCACGGTGCGCCCCAACGACGTTTTGGCCGGAAGTTCTTGCGATGGAGTGCGTACACCGCGTTGGGGACCTTCCTCATCGTGATGCCAGGCCTGACCGCGCCGCCGCCGGTGTCTCCCGTCACTGACGAACCGGCGACCGACCCGGATCATCCGTCGGCACCGGCCAAAGACCCGGACCACGGAACCACCGGAGATGAACCGGGAAAGACAAAGGGCGGCGCCACCAAGCCGGTCTCCCCATTAGAGCTCTGGAAGCAGATGATCGCGGGCAAGACGCCTGTCGTTCCGCTCGGCCCTTCACCCGTCCAGCCCGAGCCTACGCCTGCGGATGCCGCCAGCCCGGCTCCAGCCGTCGATCCGTCCGAAGCTCCGCTCCCCGTCATCGGAGAAAACGGGGACGCTGGAGACAACCGTCCGACTTTGTTCGTTCCGCCGGACCAGCGCCTTCCTACAGAGGCTGGCACGGTCCCGCCGCGCCCACCGATCTCCCAAACGGCGACCACGGCGGCCGCTGCCGTGCCCGACGCAACCGCGGATGGAGAGACGCAAGCACCGCGCGAGCCTGTGCCGGTGCGTTTTCTCGAAACCACCGTGAACGGCGGCTTGGAGGCGACGGTTCACTCCAATGACCGGTTTACGGGCGCGTCTGTTTCGGTGGTCGATCCTGAGGTTCCGCAGACTTTTTCCGGTTTCGAGGACACCACCGCGCAGAGCACGCACGGCTGGCTGTCCAAGGGACGGCTGGTCTTGCGTCTGACCACCGGCATCGTCTTCGACGACAACGTGGATCTGCGGGCGCACCACCCGCGCTCCGATTTTATCCTGACGCTCTCGCCCAGCATCACCTACGTGCTCGGCTCTTCGGAAGGCCGGTTCTCTATGACGGCGAACTACACCGCCGTCGGACTTTTTTTCCTGAAGGGAACGTCGAAGAATTCCGTGGATCACTCCGGCAACATCACCGCCGCTTACCGCTTCAATGAATTGACCGTCGGGAGCACTTTCTCGGTTCGCTCGACCGACGGGGGAGACCGGGACGCCGGTGATCGTGTCCAACAACTGGTCGTTTATATTGGTGCCTTCGCCGATTGCAGGCTGACCGAAAAGATCTCGCTCGATCTGAATGGCGATTTGAGTTCCTCCACTTTCTCGCACCTGCTCGATGCGCAGGAAGCGCGGGTGCAATTGTTCCTGAATTTTGCGGTCCGTCCGAAGGTTCAACTCGCCGGGGGATTTCTCTTCGGCACGCTCGCGGTGGACCGTGGACCGACGCAGACCTACGAACAGGTGTTGGCAAGGGTTGCGCTCACCCCGACGGCCAAACTCGGGTTCAACGGCAGCTTCGGGGTCGAGGTGCGTCAACTCGGCGACGGTGTGGCTGACCAAGTCTCCCCCGTTTTCAGCATCGGAACCTATTACGCTCCTTGGGAGAACGTGGCTTTCAATCTCGATACGAGATACCGCACTTATCCGTCCACGGCGCTGCGTGGAGAGGACTACCAGGCATTCACTTTGGGGCTGGGCGTTCGCCGCACTAACCTCCTCGACCGCTTCATGGTGTCTTTGACTTTTGGCTTCGAGCACGACCGCTACCAACAAACCATCAGAGAGACTCTGGCGGACCGGCGCGACAACTTTTTTTACACCCAGGTAGGAGCGGAGTTGCCGTTGAAAAAATATGTTAGCTTGAGCGCTTTTTACGAGTTCAGCTTCAATGCATCCAGCGGCTCCGGTTCGCAACAATTCAACCGGAACCGGGTAGGCATCTTCTTCAATCTCCGCTTTTGATTTATGAACCTCCACCGCAGCCCCCTTCCAGCGCGCCGCTTTGGAACTTATTTCGTCACCCTGCTCGCCGTCCTTGTGCTAAGCGCGGCTTCCGGAAATTCTCAAACCACGGTCAGCAAGGATCGTCCGCGAGCGGCCAGCCAGCCATCACCCGCCCCGTCCGTCGCGGCCGGGATGGTGCCTCCCTCGACTCCCGACTCCAAGGGGGCAGCGCCACGAAGCGGTTCGCCGAATTACCGACTGCTCACGAACGATCTGGTGAACATCCAAGTGTTTCAGGAGGATGATCTCCAGAGCACGGAACGCATCGCACGGGATGGCACGATCAGCTTCCCCTTCGTTGGCACCGTGTCGCTGGTCGGCAAGACGTTGCAGGAAAGCGCGGAAATCTTGCAGGCGCGGCTGCGCGAATACCTCGTCCATCCACAAGTCACCGTGCGGGTGGCAGAATATTCCAAACGCCGCTTCACCATTTTGGGTCAGGTGACCAAGCCGGGAGTTTACGAGCTGCCTAGTGATTCGACCCTGACCCTGCTGGAGGCCATCGGGATGGCGGGCGGTTACACCCGCATCGCCAGCCCCTCGAAAATCACCCTCAAACGCCAGAACCAGAGCGGCGAGGAAACCCTCTTGCGTTTGGATGGGGCCAGCATGGCCAAGGACAAGACGAGCCAGCGCTTCGAAGTGCAGCCGGGGGATACCATCATGGTCGGTGAAAGTTTTCTGTGAGCCAATGTCTATGCGCCCATTGCCAACCAACGATTTTTCTGTCCCTCCTCCGGACCTGCTCGACGCGGAGGCTCGTTCACTCGACTGGAGCGACCTGATCCACCGGCTGCGAGAAAAGAGCTGGCTGGTGCTACTCTGCGGGTTGGCGGGCCTGTGCGCCGTTACCTTTTACGTCCGGGATGTCCCGAGGGTTTATCGCGCAACCGCAGTCCTCCAGATTGATCCTCTGGCGCAGGGTGTCCTCGGCTTTGACGCCGGAACGAAAGACGATTTCGGCACCGAAAGCGCGGTGGCAACCGTCCTCGAAGGTCTGCACAGCCGCGCGCTCCTGACGCGGGTGGCAGAACTCAATCACCTGAACGAAGACCGGAACTTCGCGCCCGCCGCCCCTGACGGCGGCGCTCTGAGCATCGAGAGCGCCGCCCAGAGGCTCGGTGGAATGATCGATGTCCAGGTCCGCAAAGGCACGCAACTTGTTGACGTGGCGGTGTCCCACGGCAACGCTCAGATTGCCCAGACGTTGGCAAACTCGCTGGTCAACGAATTTATCCAGTCGCGGATCGAACAACGCGCCGCCAGTTCGCAGGCCGTGATGACCTTCTTGCTCAAAGAGGCGGAGCGGTTGAAAGGCAAGCTGCAACGGTCTGACGAGGCCATGCAGGCGTACAAAGAGCAGCACGACGCGCTCTCGTTGGAGGAACGTCAGGACACGGTGGTCGCTAAGCTCAGAAGCCAGGCCAGCGAACTCAACGACGCCAAAGCGGCGCGCATCCGTTTGGAAGCCGCGACCTCGGAAATCCAGGCTGCCGCTGGCAAACCGGACATTCTGCTGGCCAACCCGGTCGTCAACGCCTACCCGACCGTGAGTGCGTTGCGGCAGCGCATCCAAGCCTTGCAAACACAGATCCTGACGCTGGGTCTGCGTTACACGGAAAAACACCCGAAGATGATCCAGACCAGGGCGCAACTCGGCGAGGCCAAGGCCGCGCTGCAGGACGCGGCGCTCCAGGTGCCGCAGGCGATCACCTCGGAGTACGAACGGGCGCTCGCGACCGAGCGCAGCTTCGAGAAGGCGCTCCAGGATCAGGAGAGACTGGCGCTGGGTCTCGACAAACAGGGCATCAATTACAAGGTCCTGACCCGGGAAATGGAGACCGACCGCGCGCTCTACGACGCGTTGTTGCGCCGGCTCAAGGAAACTGATGTCGCCAAGGGGGTGGAACTCCAAAACGTCCGTTTGTTTGAAGCGGCGCTGCTCCCGGACGCTCCGCTTCCGCAACACCGCTCGCGTCAGATTTTGTTCGGGGCCATCGGGGGAATTGGACTCGGCATGGCCATCGTGCTGGCGTGTTTCTTTTTGGACAATTCCTGGAAGACGGTGGATCAGGCGGAAACCGCCACTTCGTTGCCGGTGCTCGCCGCCATTCCCCTGTGCGGCCGGATGCGCCCGGAGGCCGTGGGCCGGCTGCTCCTCGACCAGCCGGCTTCTGCCGTCGCCGAGGCGTTCCGGTTTTTGCGCACGTCCCTTTTCCTCAAGGCCCGCAAGCCCGGCCGTGCCGTGTTTCTCCTTACCAGCGCCACTCCGGGTGAGGGAAAAACCTTTTGCGCCGTGAACGTCGCGGTATCGTTCGCGCAGCAAGGCTGGAACACTCTGCTCATCGACGCTGACCTGCGTTCTCCCGACGCGGGGTCGGCACTGCTCGGGGATCCTTCCGCTCCGGGGATCGGGGAATATCTTTTGGACAAAGTCAGTTTCCCTGAGGTTGTGCATCCGACGCAGACCCCTAATCTTGCGGTGATCCCGGCGGGTTGTAACACCCCGCAACCCGGCGAGATGCTGTCCAGTCTTCATTTTACCCGGCTCGTTGGAGAGGCGCGCGCCAATTTCGAGCTTATCGTGATCGACTCTGCGCCCATCCTCGCGGTGAGCGATACCTTGCTGCTGTTGGAGCACGCCGACACCGTCTGTCTCGTCGCGCGGCTTGGCAGCGTTTCGCCAAAATCTGTGCTGCGCGCGCGCCAGGTGCTCGCCCAGCACGACCGATACCCAATCGGGTTGATCCTCAACGGAGTGCCGCGCCGCGCCGCGCCGCAATATTACTGCGCGGTGGACAACTACGGCGAACGTGGTTACCGACCCGCCTTGACCGGGTAGCGCGCGGTGGCCGCCGCGAGACCCAGGAGGGTAACGACATCAAGCTGCAACGAGGCAATCTGCAGCGGAAAATCAACCAGCGCGTGCAGCGCCACGCCCGCGAGCGCCACGCCGGCAGCGAAAGCAAGCGTTTGTTCGCGCTCGTCTGTTTGAGGGTCGCAAGCCGTCGCGAAGCACCGGTGCAAGCCGCCGAAAAACAAGATCCCCCAAGTGACCGCTCCTATCCAGCCCCACTCCAGGAGAGTTTGTAGATAATCGTTGTGCATATAGCGCCAGATGCCGGCGATCCGGTCCCCTAGAAAATGGGTGTAATGCGGAAACACGATGCCAAAAGTCCCCGGACCGAAGCCCCACGGACCCGCGTCCGGAATCATCCGAAATCCGGCCGACATTGCCAGCAGTCTCGAGTTGTTGGCATCCAATTGATCCGGCAGCAGCCACCATTTTTGACGGGCCATTTCGATGCCCACCGAGGCAATGATCATCACCAGCGCCAGCACGCCAACTCCGTTCGCCAGCGCCTCGGTCCGCCGCCGCCGGAATGACGGCTCGCGGTGCCTTCGGTGCAACGCGTGCCAGACCGTCAGCGCGAGCGTTGACAGGATCAGGATGACGAGCGCGGCCCGGGAGGCGTTCACGCAGGCTCCGGCCAGGCAGAGACAGGCAGCCAGCAAGGAAAGCGGGCGCTGCCAGTGGGCGTCGTGTCTCCCTTCCCTCCGGGCGGACATTGCCAAACCGAGCGTCAGCGGAAAAGCGAAATTCAGGAACGCGCCCGCGTTCGGCGCGTAGTAAAAAGTGGCAAAAAAAGGGCTGGTGGTTGGTTCGCCCTGCCAGAAGATACTCGGTGCGAGGAGCGAGCGTTGCACGAGGCCAAAAAGCGCGACGGTGGCCGCCGCCAACACATAACTCCAGCGCAGTCGTTCGCGCCAGCGTTGGTCCCGTGCGAAATCGGCGGCCAGGATCAGCCAGATCAGCAGCGCGGTGACCCGCCACATCGCCGGCGCAGACGTGGCTTGATCAACACTGCCCGGACCGGCTTTCCATGCTTGCTGCAAGGGAATGAACCGCCATGCTGCGGGGTGATGGACGTAACGAGGGTTCACGCTCATCAGCCATCCCTGCGCGAGCAGAATGCATGCGCAGGAGACATTGAGCCAATCGAAGCTCACGACCTGCCATCGGGCCATCCAGCCAGTGAAGGTCAGCAGGCCGGCCACCGCTGCGGCCAGGATCAAAACGTGTACCGCCGCAGGTACGGTGCCGCCCAGGGCCCACGGGACGGCGATCAGCATTCCCGCCAGAAGCCAGCGCGGCGCAGCCACCAGCGTGCGACGAAAGCCACTGGCGACTGCGCCGCGCTGGCGCAACAGACTGGATGATTTAAAATGGCGATGCGTTGGGGTCGTCCTCGGAGCCATGGCAGATTGTCCCGGCACTTGCTCAGCCGCCGGACAGTTTTCTTCTCTGCGGTAGCAGCGTCGACCTTACAGCGTTTTTCGTTTGCGTGTGGAGTCCTCCCAGCCCCGGCAGGAGCGCAAGGAAAACGGCCCCAAGGCCCAGCCCCGGCAGGGGCGGCAGAAAACCGGCGCGATGGTCCGTGGAAGGCCCGCGGGTTTTCTGCCGCCTCTGCCGGGGCTTTGACGTGGATGGGAACCTTTCCCACGGCTCACGCCGTGGGCTAAACTCTTGCGCCCCTGCCGGGGCTGAGAACTGGACACGCTTCAGGCTGCAACGTGTTCGAACAACGAGGGCAGATGGACAGGAAGGTTCGACGTGCGCAGATCATCAAAGAGCCTGATTTGATGCTCAATGAACTCGCCGAATTCCTTGCGGAAACGCTTGGCCGAGAACCTCCCCGCATGCTGGTGAAGGTATCTGGGATCAAACTCCTGCGACTCCAGCTCCCGCACCGCCCCTCGGATGCTCTCGACCGTCTGCTCTGCGAACAACACGCCCGTCACTCCAGGAATCACGGTCTCGGTCGCTCCGCCCCGGCCGTAAGCGATGACCGGGGTCCCGCAGGCCTGCGCTTCTACCGGCACGATCCCGAAATCCTCCTCGGCCGCGAAAATAAAGGCACGTGCGTTTTGCATGTAATCCACCACCACGTGCCGCGGCTGGTAGCCGAGCAACTTCACGTTGGGACCAGCCAGTTGCTTGATTTTGGCCGCCTCGGGGCCGTCGCCGATTACGACGAGTTGCTTGTCGGGCATGCCTGCAAAGGCTTCCACGATCAGACTGACTTTCTTGTACGGCACCTGGCGTGAAACGGTCAGATAGAAGTCCTCTTTTTGCGATTGGAGCGTGAAAGAATCCGTGTCCACGGGAGGGTGGATGACGTGCGCGTGCCGGCCGTAAACCTTGTGGATGCGGCGGGCGATGAAAGCAGAGTTCGCCACGAATTCGTTCACCCCTTGCGCAGTACGCACATCCCAGAGCCGGATGTAATGCAGCAGCGCACGCACCAGCACACCGGAGAACCCGCGTCCGGCTCCGGTTTCGCGCAAATACTGATTTTGCAAGTCCCAGGCGTACCGGATCGGCGAGTGACAGTAGCAGATGTGAAGTTGATCAGGACCGGTGATCACGCCTTTGGCCACCGCGTAGCTGCTGGAAATGACCAGATCGTAACCGGACAGATCGAACTGCTCGACGGCAATCGGCATCAACGGCAAATAGGAGCGATAGTGCGTGCGAACGCGAGGCAGGCGCTGTACGAAGGAAGTCTGCACAGGTTTGTTCTGGAGGAACCCACGCTGCCCTGGAGGGATCAGATCAACGATGCTGAACAGATCTGCATCCGGGTAGAGGTAGATGATTTGTTCTAAGACTCGCTCCGCTCCACCATAGAGAGGCAGCCAGTCATGGACGATGGCGACGCGCATATGCGAATGTTTGGATGTTCCCATCAGAGGGAGGGGTTATTTTCGTGGGGGTAAAAATGGCGGTCGGCAGAAGCCGCGTTTGGGACCGAACTGCTCGCTAAGTTGCGATGGCGGCCGTGGGCCTACCCAGCCGTGTATCTTGCTGGGCACTGAGATGCGCGCGCAGGTAAATGCGCTCTGTCTGGGCGGCGATCAGGTCCCAACTGTAGCGCGCTCGGATCGTGTCGAGCGCCGCGGCCCGCATCATCTCACGCGTGCTCTGGGGTTGGATGATTCGTCTCAGCGCCCGTGCCAGCGCGACAGGATCGCCCGGCGGCACCAGCCAGCCGTTGCGGCCCTCCTCGATCAATTCCGGGAGTCCGCCCGTCATGGTTCCGAGCACCGGCACCCCGCAGGCCATTGCCTCCAGGCAGGCGAGGCTCGTGGCCTCCAGGATGGAGGGAATGACGCAGACGTCCGAAGCGTTCATCAACCGGGCAATCCGCGCGTGGTTCAGGTTGCCCAGGACACGGATGTCTGCCTCCGGCATGGTTCGCAGGACCGAGCGCACGCTTTCCTGGTAGTTTCCGTAGCCGGGCGTCTCGTTGCCCGCGAACAGAAAAGTGCACTGTTTCAACCACTCTGGCGCGAGCAGGTGCAGGGCATGGGCAAAGTGAATGATTCCCTTGGTCGGAGCCCAACGTCGCGGACAGATGAACACCACCCGGTCCTGGCATCCTAGTTCCTCCCGAAGCTCCGTCCGCGCACACGAACGAACCGGAAAAAATACTTTGAGATCCACCCCGTTGGGCACGTAGTGGCTGCGCTCCGTTTTGGGCAGTAGTTCTCGGGAAGGAGCAATAATTTCATCGAACAATCCGAGCAGCCGGGTTTGTGCGCGCCGGGTTGGCCAGAACCGGTCCAGGCGGATGTAGGCGCCGGTGTGGTTGGTGAACACGACAGGGTAGCGTTTCGCCAGTCGCCAGCTCAAAGCCAGCGCGCCCAGATAGGTATGTTGATGGATGATGTCTGGATTCAGTTGCGCTACGCGGGTCGCCACGGTTCCCGATCTCAAATCCAGGTACATGCGACGCAGTAGTGTCGTCGCCGTATCCAGCACACTGCTGAGTCGATGGCCTAACCGGGTTTGAAAAAGCCTGGCAATTCCATTGCGGAGCCACTGGAACTGCTGAACACCGCTGGCTGCCCGGCCACTAGGTAGGTCGAGCGACAGGATGTCCACCTGATGCCCTCGTTCGCGAAGTGCTTCCGCCAGATAGGCGACATGATGTTCCAAGCCCCCGGGCGTATCCTCAACGGTGGTTCTGGTGAGATGTAAGATGTGCATGGTGTTTTCCCTGGGATGCAACCCTGGAAGAAATTAGTATGCGGGTGCGACGGCGACTCGGGGGGCTGCTTGGGGGAGGACGCCGACAGCAGCATCCCGGATCGTGCGGATG
>CAXTOX010000006.1:23047-37955 GCA_964245885.1 uncultured Chthoniobacterales bacterium
CGAAACCCTCGTCCGCCGCGATGCGCAGCAGGTCGGAGAGGAGTGGCAGTGCGTGCAGCGCGGCGTAAAAAGGATGCTCGTACACCCCGGCGAAACGCTCTTTGGAGGCTAGTTGCCGGCGGAAATCGGCGCGGATTTCCGCGTCGCCAACACCGCGTGCCCGCATCCCTTCCAGGTAGCCGGCGGTGCTGCCCGGCGCGGTGACGTTGGTGGGTACGGTGACGAGACCCGGACCTGCCCACCCCGGCGACAGCGCGTCGGCATCGTAGGAATCGGCCAGGATGCGCACGCCCAGTTCCGGCAGCAATTCGGCCAAGTGCGCCGGACTGTTCCAGCCCGGCGAGGCGAAGGAAACAGGCTGCCCCACTCCGCAGGCTTGCAGGGTCGCCAGGCCCGCCGCCAATTCGGCGGAGAGTTGATCCTTGGACCAGGTATGGGCGCTCCGCTCCCAGGTGGCGTGGTTGGTGCCACCGTGGAGGGCAATTTCGTGGCCGTCCTGCCCCGCCACGCGCAAGATCGGGGGGGCCGCCGCCGCCACGGGAGGGTTCAGCAGCATGGCGGTGAGCGAGTTGGCCAAACCCAGTTTTGCCGCGGCGGAAAAGTAGCCGTTGCGCTTCTTGCCGGCTTGCTTCTTAGCCAACAGGCGCACCACGAGTTTGCGCAACGAGATGATCTGATTGAACGCTCGGCCCGGATTGACGAAGAACGTGAAGTGCGCGCCGAACGGCTCCGCCAGATCCATCAGGCGGGGCATCCCGCGGAGGACGCAGGCGTGGGTGTCCACGTCAAATCGGAAACAGCAAATCTTGGTGGGGACGTTATCCATAACCGGAGCAAAGCAGACTGTTCTCCTGAGCAGGAGCCGGGGTGGGGTCGATCAGTCCCAGGTGACATTTAGTGAGATGGAGGATGCGCGTCGCGGCGCGGCCGTCCCCGAAGACCGGCCGCGCGTTTTCGCCGTCGCGTGGTGTGATGGGACCAGTGCGCACGGCGGTGTCCAGTCGAGCCCGCAGCGCGGCGAGGATGCGCTGCCGGTCAAATCCGACCAGGATCGCCTCTCCGGCATTGATCGCCTCCGTACGTTCGGTTTCCTCGCGGGCGACCAGCGTCGGGATGCCGAGCGTCGCGGCTTCCTCCACGACCCCGCCGGAGTCCGTGAGCACCAGCACGCTGCGGCAAAGCAGCCACAGAAACTCCGGGTATCCCAACGGGTCTAGCAGCCGGACGTTCGCCAGCCCGCCCAGCAACTGACGGGCGGGTTCGCGAACGAGTGGGTTTGGATGGATGGGATAGACGAACTCGATACCGGGATAGCTGCGCGCGGTCTCCGCGAGTGCCCGGCAGACGTTTTGCAGGGGTTCGCCCCAGCCCTCGCGCCGGTGCAGTGTAATGAGCACCAGGGGTCGTTGCGCATCTCCGTTCAGCGCGGCGAGAGCCGCCGGGCGACCGGTTCGCGCCAGCGCGCGCAAGCCAAGCTGCAGAGCGTCCACGACGGTGTTGCCGACGACGAAGACACCCTTCCTGACCCCTTCCATGTACAAGTTCTCGCGGGCGGCGGGCGTCGGGGCGAAGTGCAACTGGGCGAGGCGGCTGATCAGCACCCGGTTCATTTCTTCGGGGAAAGGTGAATCGAAGCAGTGGCTGCGCAAACCCGCTTCCACGTGGGCGACGGGAATCTGTTGGAAGCTGGCCGCCAAGGCGGCGGCAAAAGCGGTCGCCGTGTCCCCCTGGACAAAGACCAGGTCGGGGCGGAGTTTTTGGTACACCGCCGAACACCGCAGGATCATCTGCGAGGTGAGTTCAGCCAAGGGTTGGTTGGCAGTCATCACATCGAGGTCCACGCATGGCCGGAGATCGAAGAACGGCAGAAACTGATCCGTCAACTGCCGGTGCTGAGCCGTGAGGCAAACCTCGGCCCGCACGGTCTGGTCTGCTTCGACCGCGTGGATGACCGGTGCGAGTTTGATGATCTCCGGGCGGGTGCCGCAGACGAAGAGCAACGTCTTTTTTAGAATATCTTGCATGATGCTGGCCGCAGGGACGGAAGGAAGCTTTCGGGAAAGCGTTGTGGACCAGCGTCTGAGCAGGGCCGAAATCCGTTGGCGAGGGGTGCAGGGCGAAGGATCGGCAGGGGTGCTCTCCCCGCCGTTCACGACCTGGAACCCGATTTCTGTGGGTAGCTCGTGGTGAAACGCGGTCAGGGTTTGTCGGCAACCCGGTGTCCTACTCTGCGCACGCCAAACAAATTCGGGTAACCCCCGGAGTGCCGTCGGCCTTTGCAACACGGCACGGCTATCCGCGGTACACGATCTTTGCCGCGTGGTCACCAGGACCCGGCATCATCTAGGCGGCAAAATCAAACCGGGGGTCTTCTCGCGGCGGATGCTGGGGCTGCTTGCCGTTCCGGGCTTGCGGGCGGTCGGAGGTTCCCAGCAGACCGGCGTAGATCTCGTGCATCTGCTCGGCCAAGCGCTGCCAAGTGTAACGTAGTTCCACCTGTTCCCGGCCGCGACGACCGAGTTCACAAGCGAATTCCGGGTCACCGTGCAACCGCTGGATGGCACCCGCCAAAGCCGTGGGATTTCCTTCGGGCACGAGCACCCCTCCAGTGCCGACGATCTCCGGGATGCTGCCGGAATCCGAGCCGATCACCGGGATGCCGCAGGCGTGCGCTTCGATGATCACACGTCCGAATTGCTCTTGCCAGGTGCGTGTCGTGTGGGAGACCAGCAACAGGGCATCCATCGCGTTCATCGCAGCCGGCAGCTCGGCCATCGGGCGTGGTGGCAAAAACTTGATCCTGCCCGTCAAGCCGAGTTCGGCGGCACGTTGCTCCAACGCGGGTTGGAAAATGCCTCCGCCCACGAAAAGCAGGCTCACGGGTAACGGGCACTGCGCGAGTGCCTCCACGGCGTCCATCAGCCCCTTGGCCTCGATGAGACGGCCCACGTATCCGACCACGAAGCCCTCCAGCCCCATCGTCCGTTTACAGGCGGCGCGGTCCAGTGGGGCGAACAGTTGCGCGTCCACGCCGTTCCCCACGAAGCGGGCAGGGCCGCGATACCCGTGCGCACGCAGCACGCTGATCCCCTCGGTCTGGCGGGTGATGGCGAAATCCGCGTGGCGCAACACGTAGCGGCGCAGGGAGGTGAAGGGGAAAGGATGATGCCGATTGATGTTGGCTTCCGTCTCGACAACCACCTTGGCCGTAGGCAGGAGCCGATTGCGCAGCCAAACCGTCTGCGCACTGACGAGCCCCCAAGGCTCCTCCCAGAGGTCGATCACGTCCGGCCGGAAAGAGCGCAAAATATTTCCTAATTTTGGGTAGTGATGAAGGTACCATTGCGCCGGACCCGCCCAAGGCCAGCGAATCTTCTCGACCTGGAAAGTATAAGTCGGGTCGAGCGGCTGCTGGGGCCGGCGCCAGACGCCGTATTCCATCCACCGGTCGGGCACGACCACGCGCAGATCGACTCCGGGCAGGGCACCGAGGCGTTGTGCGCGCTGCTGGCCTTCCGCGTGCATTTGACAGGCGTGGGTAATCAACAGGATTTTCATAGCGAAGCGATCATGGTTTGCTGCGGTCTGCCTGCCTCGGCGGCAGGTTGCGGGACGTGGAGCACCTTCCGGTAAATCACGGCGATCTCCCGGGCCATGCGATCCGCGGTGAACTGTCTTTCGTAACGCTCGCGGCCGCGTCTGCCCAGCGTGGTCCGGCGCGCCGGATCGTTGAGCAGCGCGACGATGGCGGCGGCCAGCGCGGGGGGATCGGCTGGAGGCGTGAGCAAGCCGGTTTCACCATCCGCGACGATTTCCATCGGTCCGCCGGCGCACACGGCAACGATCGGTTTGCCCAGTGCCATTGCTTCGAGCAAAACCAGTCCGAATGGCTCGGCGGGGCTGGGCATCACGAACACGTCCCCGGCCGCAATGATCGCTTGCGCATCCGTTCGGAAACCGGTGAGGTGGACCGTGCCCGTGAGACCAAAGCGCGCGATTTCTTTTTCGAGGGACCGCTTCTGCGAACCTTCTCCGGTGATCACGCAATGAACCGAAGCGCAGGCGTTGACCACCTTGCGCATTGCCCCGATGAGGGTTGCCACGTCTTTCTCGGGTTCCAGCCGCGCCACGCAAACCACCAGCGGCGCTTCCTCGGGGATGCCGAGAGAGACACGGAGGTCGGCCGCCGCCATGGAAAAAGGGTCTCTTGGTTCCGAAATGCCGTTGAGCGCGACGGTGAGCCGGTCCGCAGGAACGTCGCCGCGCTGGCACGCCGCGTCGGCAACCGCTCGGGAGATGGCGATCACATGGTGGAGCCGGGAATGGACAAACGCATGCCCGGCACCACGGAGCTTGCGGCTCAGGACACCGCTTTGGAAACGGCCCGGCTCGATGAAGTGTTGAGTGGCGACCACATGACCGCGACCCGCCAGCGAGGCCGCCAGCACGGCCGCCAGTGCGGTGCGGCTGTTGTGCGCGTGCAGCAGATCAACTTGCCGGGAACGCAGGAGCGCCGCGAGTCGCCGCGTGGCCGCCAGATCCAACATACGCCCGCGTTTTTCGATGGCCTCCACCGCGAGGCCGTCACGCCGCCCGCGCTCCGCCAGCGCGGAGTGTTGAGGACAGCACAGGGTTGCCTTGATGCCCTGCCCCGCCAGCCCGCCGGCGAGGTCCAGCATGTGCCGCTCGGTGCCGGCGAACGATTCGGAATCTGTCAACAGGGCGATGCGCATGCTTGGAGAACCTCCTCGTAACGGGTCAAAATGGTCGGCCAGTGGTGATGCACCACCGTGGCCGGAGCCTGGGCGGTCAAACGCGCGCGATGCTCGTCGTCGAGCAAGAGGTCGAGCTTCTCGCGGAGTTGTTCGCCGCTGCGCGGATCGTCGATGAGGTAGCCGTTCACGCCGGGCTGGATGGCATTCATGGCACCCGGTATCCGCGTGGTCACGACGGGCAGGCCGCTGCCGAGCGCTTCGAGGATGGCCAGCGCGAACGCCTCGTACTGCGTCGGCAGCACAAAGGCGTCGGCGGCGGAGTGGAACGCACTGACATCCCCGGTGGGACCACAATAAATCACTTGTTCCGCGACGCCGTGTCGTCGTGCCTCGCGCATCGTTTGCTTTTCGGAGACCCGACCAACGACCAGGACGCGGAAGCGATCCGAACCGCCCAGACGCAGTGCTTCCAGGATCGTGCCGTAGCCTTTGCGCGCGAGTTCGTTGGCGACAAAGAGCAGCGCGACCTCGTCTTCCCGCAAGCCCAACCGGGCACGCATGGCCGCGCGACGTTCCAGTCGCCGCTGCGGGTTGAATTCCGCCGGGGCGAACCCGTTGGGGATGATGGTTACGTCTCCTGGGGGCACGTCGTAGAGTCGCGCCAGATCGCTCTTGACCACCTCCGTGGTGGCCAGCAGCCGGCGATAGCGGCGTCGCCGGAAATGGGTCTCTTCCATCCGCAGGAGCACCGGGTGCAGCGGGTTGATCCGCTGACGGAACCGTCCGAGAGAAAAAGGCGGTCGGAACTCCCGGCAGCGCTCCAGCCAGGCGCGGTGGACGCTATGGACCCAATGCACTCCGTCGCCGGGACAAACCACGCCGTGCGAGTTGAATACGTCGAGCTTCGAGCCAGCCAGCGCCCGCGCGCAATGACGCGAAAAAGAATCGCCGTAAAGAAACCCCGGGAACCGGCGCGCCGGCACGTGACGATACTGCACGCCGCGAGTGTTGTCGGTGCGATCCCACGCGTTGGCGAAAACGGTGACGTGGTGTCCACGCCCGGCGAGAAAGCCCGCGCATTCGTAGATGACGCGCTCCACCCCGCCGCGGCGGTGACAACCTGGAAAAGCAAGGCCGATCCTCATGCGTGGTCGAGCGTGGGTTGAAGTGCTCCTGGCGCTGCTTCGTACATGCGCCGTCGGCGTTCACGCGACCGGAAGGCGATCCGGTTGCGGATGACGAAATGCGCGTGGGTCGCCATGCCCGCCGAACACCAGGCGACCATGATCGCGCCGCGGCTCCAGTAATGATCCACCATGCCGTGGACGAGCTTGCTGGTCACCAACGCTCCTCCCAACGCGGTCAGGGAAAAAAGGATCTCCGACTGCGCGACGTGTTGATGGTCGCGCCAGACCATGCGCACCAGGACAGCGTGGATGAGCAGCCACGTCACCAATCCCGGCACCCCGGTCTCCGCGAGCGTCAGCCAGGCGATGTTCGTCGCGTCGTACTCCTTGCGCAGCCCCACGCCCACACCCAGCACCGGGTTGCGTTCAAAAATGTCCCGGGCGTAGTCGATGGACTGGAAGCGCAGGCGGATGTTCTCGTTTTTACTGTCCATGCTGGTGGCATACTCACGGGACTCCGACGGCAGAAAACGCCAGGCAATCGCGATGAGGATCACGGCACCGACGCTCACCTGCATGAGCAAACGAAATTTGCCCCGCAATCCCAGGAGCATCAACAGAGCGCAGACCGCGCCGATCCAGGCCCCGCGTGACAAAGTGAAAAACAGGCCAGCCGCGATGATCAGCGTGCCCGCGCCCAGCCAGCGCTTTTCCCGTCTGCCGGTGGCGGAGAACCAGAGTTCGGCGGACACGACGACCGCGGCTGCCAGCGAGCTGCCCACTCCATTTTTGTGCAATCCCAGCACGTACCCCGAGCGGGTGGTGATCACCGCGAGAGCCAACCCGGACCCCACCACGACCAAGCCCTGCAAAGCGAGGCGAAACTCTTCCGGCCGGCTCACGAAGGAAGTGAAGACGATCACCGCGGCCACAAGGTAGATGCCCATCTGGACGAGCGAAACCAACGAGCTGTCCCGCCAATGAACAAACGTGTCCGTCAGGCAGACTCCCAGATAAAGCACCGTCGGCAGTGCCATGGGTCCCAGGAGAACCGGCCGTCCTCTTGCCACCAGCAAAGGCAGCGCCAGGAGCAGATTGATCTCGGCGATGGAGAAACGCACCGGTCCTCCCGTGGAGATATCGTACTGAAACGGGGAGAGCGCGAAGATCAGCAGGAGGGCAATCTTCGGCCACCGCCAGCCGCAATACAGAAACAGCACGACGTAAACGAGACCCGCGACAAGAATCATGGTGTCAGGCGGCGAGGGCAGCACTCTGCAGTCCGGCTGGTGCGCGGGAAACGGCCGGCGCCGGCCGTGTCGCTTGCCGGAAAACCAGCCACCAGTACAGACGCGCTTTGGCGAACGCGCGGGAACGCTGGCGCGGCGGCAAGCTCCGGCAGCTCCACCAGATCGCGCGCCCGAAAGAACCAACCATCATCGCCAGCCGGAACGACATCAAGCCCAGCAAGCCATGGTGCTTGCGAACGTAATAATCCAGACTGGCAAAAAAGTGTTGGTTGATGTGCGCTTTGTCCTGCGCGCCGCTGCCGCCCGCCAAGTGTACGGCGGTGGCGTCCGAGGTGAAGACGATCCGCCAGCCTGCCTTGCGAATGCGCCACTGCCAATCGGTCTCCTCGGAGTACAGGAAAAAGCCTTCGTCAAACCCACCGACTTCTTCCAAAACGCGCCGCCGCACCAGCAGGCAGGCGCCGATGACAAAATCGACCTCCCGGGTCGTCCGGTGGTCCCATTTGGCAAAGTCTTCCCACCGGGGATGCCCCGCGAGGAACCGCGACAGACCCACATTTTCGATCCATGCCCGAAGCGGGGTCGGAAAGCGGTAGCAGGAAACCTGCGGGGTTCCATCCGCGTAGCGCAGGCGCGGTCCCACTACCCCTACCTCGGGATGGTTTCGCAAGTATTCCAGCATGGTCCTCACGGCATCCGCGTCGGGAAAGGCGTCGCTGTTGAGCAGCAGGATAAATTCTCCGTGTGCCTGCCGCATGGCTTGATTGTTTGCCGCGCCGAAACCCAGGTTCTCCTTGTTGGCGATCAGCTTTACCCCGGGCAGGACGGCTTGTTCGATGGCTTCGACGCTGCCGTCGGTGGAAGCGTTGTCCACGAGCCAGGTTTCCAAAGGGAACGGTTGAGCCACCGTCGATAAGGTACGCAAGCACTCCAGGGTCATCTCCCGCGTGTTGTAGCTGACGATCACCGCCGTGATGACGGGCTTCTTCACGAGGCTTGGATGGGTGGGGCAGCGGCCGCCAGCGGCTCGGAGTCACGATTTTCGTGGGTTCGCGGCACCGCGCACGCGCGGACCACGCCGGCGACTTGATCCACCCGGGACGCCCAGGAGTGCAGCTTCGCCGTTTGTTTCCTTTGGAGGCTTCTTTCGCGCGGCTCATCCAAGGCAAGGGCGAAGGCATCGGCAAACTCCACCGCGGTCTCCGCCAGATAGACATGCTCAGGGTAATCACGGAAGCCTGCCACGCGCGTGGAGACGATGGGCTTGCCGGCCGCGAGGTATTCCCAAAGTTTGATCGGATTGAGGCTCTCGGTGAACGGCGTGACCACGTGCGGCACGAGACACACGTCGAACGCCCGCAAATAGGCGGGAACCTCCGCATACGGCACGGCTGGAACCAGGAAGACATTCCCCAGTGACAACAGCCGCGCCCGGTCGGCTGGCACCAGGTGATCGGGGCCGAGCAACACGATGGAACCCGTTGCCATCTTGCGCGCGAGCGAAGCGATCAACTCGACATCGACGCGGCTCGGATGAATCGTGCCGACGTAACCCGCCACCGGCTTCGGCCACGCCGCCGCCCCGGGAGGAAGCGGTCCCCGCCCATCGAGGACGCCGTCGTAATGAGAGGGGTCCACGCCGTTGGGAACGAGGTGGACCGTCCGGGCGAGTTTTCCTTTGTCTCGATGAAGCCGCTCGGAACACGTGATCACCGCGTCGGCTGCGGCACAGAGCCGCGCGTCCTGACGCTGCGCCAACCGGCGCTCGCGAGGGGTGGGGGCAAACTCGATCCAGTCGTCGGTCACGTCGTAGATCACGCCGTGCTCGCCGACTTTTCCCACCAAGTGGACCGCGCCATGGTCGTTGATCCACAGGACCGGCGACCGCAAGCCGAGGCGTTGCGCGTGGCGTCGGACGTGGCGTCGGGCCAGCCGGGCATTGAACAAACGTCCGGCGGCCAGGGTGTTCGGCAGCAGCTTGATCGGGCGGATCACCGTGACGTTGCGCGTGCCTGGAACCGTCCAACCGTCGGCGGCGTTCGCCAGCAAGCCGTGCCACCGGCCCCGCCGCAACTGGTTCGACACGTCGCGAGCCGGAGCGACGAAAAGAATCTTCATCGTGGGGAAACGCCGGGCCAGCACGTCACAAACGAATTGGTTCCGCCGCCAGATCTCGTCCCAATTTTCCAATGAGACAAAGATCAGGTCGGGAAATTCATCGCCATCCTGCCCGCCGTCTCCTGCCGTGGGAGGTTCCTGTGTTTCTAAGGGAGTCATCGAAATGTCTGGCACCGTAGACCGCGCCAAGGGTTTGCTCACAAACCACGCAGGGTCGGATACCCTCGGATGTACCGGTGGATGGCCACGTAGAGGCGCACGATGGCGGTAGCCGCGGCGGCGAGGCGTCCCTCGTTCCAATGGCGTTTTAGGGAGTGCCAGGTTTCCTGGAACATCAGCCGCTGCCAGGCTCGCCAGCCCTGGCGGACGATTTCCTGCTGCCGCGGGTTGTTTTCCCGCGAGAAAAAGTTCCGGTGGTGCATCAGACGCGCCACTCGCACGTTGGCGGGATTGTTCGCGGCGGAGATGTTGCGGTCATGCCGCCGGTAATGCAGGACGACCCGGTCCAAAAAACGGAGTTCGCCGTGACGGCTGAGGCGGACCGCCATGTCCCAGTCTTCGATGAGCGTGAGTGCGGGATTGAACAAACCCGCCTTTTCATAGAACACCCTGCGAGCCAGCAGCAACCCGGGTGGGAAAATGGTGTTCATCCACAACAGGGTGTCGAACCGCGTGGCCGCTTCTCCCGGCAGGACGACAATCCGTCCTTCCTGCAATCCGCAGCGGCGGCGTCCGTGGCCAGTGAAATCCTCGCCGGGCAGCGAGACGCCGTGCTCGTCCACCATCTGCGCCAAACCATGGACTCCGACCGCTTCCGGATGCCAGCGGAGTTCGTCCCGGAAAGCTGCGAGGGTCTCCGGTAACCATAGATCGTCCGCGTCCATAAACGTGATGAACTCGGAAGCGGGGTGGGTGAGCCGATAGCCATGATTGCGGGCGGAAGAAGCGCCTTCGTTGGGTTGCCGCACCAGTTTCAACCGCTCATCGGCGGCGATCAGTGCACGCACGGAATCGACGGTGTCGTCGCGTGAGCCGTCATCGACCACGATGCATTCCCAATCGCTCAGCGTTTGCGCACGGATGCTCTCAAGGGTCGTCCGGAGGAAGCGTGCCGCGTTGAAGGCCGGAACGACGATGCTCACAACGGGTACTCGGCTCATGCTCTTTTTGGACGAGTAAAATCCTGAGTGGATGGCAAGAGAGAAAAACGATCTGCTGGTCAGGCGGCATCGGCGATCGGATCAAACGGGGAAAGAACCTCTCGTTTCAGCAAACCGAAAAGCGAGGTTGTACCTGACTTCGGAAGGCCGATGATTTTAGGGCTGATAAAACACCATCCACACGGTCGCCAGCAAAAAACCGATGCTCAACGCGATGCAAAGCCGCCGCATTCTCCTATAACGCCGCTGGGCAAGGATTTCCCTCTTGTAACGGCCCCGCTTGCCAGGAAGGTTCTGACCGGTTGCTCTCGCGTTGGTTTGCATCAGACGACACGGTTGACAAGGAAATGCGACGCTCTGCGTCTGCGCCGGCGATGCCTTCTTTTTTGGGGCTGTTTTCTCGTGCGGTGGCAGACCTGGAGGATGTCTAGCCCGCGACTCGCGGCCGGGGACTCGGCAGGTGTACGCCGGGCGCAACGCCAGTGCTCGCGGCCAACGGTTGGGCACGGTTATGGCGGGCAGGCCGGCACCGTTCCCGGAGATATTGGCGGCATGCCGCGAAGTGCCGCGTGGCTTCTGCGAGCCGCGGCAGCGCCGGGTCCGTCGCAGCCGGCGTTCCGCGTGGAGAGCGCAGGCGGCAGACGGCGAGCCGCAACGCGGCTTTCACCAGCATCCAGCGCGGATGATTCCACTCGGCGTGCAACCAATGATGGGAGATGTAAGCGTCGGTGCGTCCGAGCTTCCGGGCGGCTTCCAGCCAGTTCTCTCGTTCCAAACGTTGCGGCGAAAAATGGTGTTCCACCGTGGCGTCAAGCACATCCACGACGTGAAATCCGGCGTCACGCAACTGCTCGGAAAATAGCGTGTCTTCGCCGTAGCCGAACCATCCACCGGGGCCCAACTCCAGGTCGAAACCCGCCACTTTTTCAAACACGGACCGTGAGCAAGCCATGTTGCCGCCCACCATCCGCCCGGCATTGCCCAAAGCCATGCAACCCATGTCTGCCAGCCAGGCGCGCTGGGTAGAAGGCAGCCAGTGAGGATTCGAGTGCGGCGGCAGGCGCACGTCGCCGGCGACTCCGTCCGCCTCTCCGCGCACGATCGGACCGGCTAGTTTCTCCAGCCAATCGTGCGGCGGAATGACATCGTCATCCGTGAACACAAAGATGGCGCCCCGCGCTACAGCGAGACCCGTGTTCAGAGCACGGGACTTACCCGGCTGTACTTGATGGTAAACCCGCAACGCGACCCCGTTGGCAAGACTCTCATCGGCAGCGACCGGTCCGTCCGGGTCGAGGGGACCGTTCTCTACCAGGACCAGTTCGCACCGCGTCCCGGTGGGAACATCCATCTGTCCGATGGCGGCGATGGTCCGTGCGCAGCTCCCCCTGCGTCCGTACGAACAGAGGATGATGGAAATTTGAACTTCCTCGTCAGATGGTTGGTGGGCCGTCATGATGCCGTCACATCTTTCCGGGGAGATATTTTCGGGTGATCGCGGCAAGATCCGGTTGATGGGAGCGAATTTTCCACTTCATCTCTCGCGCCCAGAGATAAAGATAGCGGCGGTCCGGCATCCAGAAGCGCCGGGCCATGGTCCGGGAACGGGTTCTGAGCAACTCTCGACAGTTCTCGACGATCTGGTGAAAGAGCACCTCGGGCGCAAACCATTGTTCCCACGCGCGCCGGGCCTCCGCGCCCATCGTTCCGGCGCGCGGCTCCTCCCGGGCAAGGACCGCTGGCAACTCCGTTACCGACGCCTCGGGGACACGCAAGGAGCATTTCTCCCAAGCGGGACCACCCGGGGGCACCCAGTCGTCGCCAAGGATCACCGGCACGCGTCCCGCGGCCATGGCTTCATACAAGCGAAACGAAGACGGTCCGGCCCCACGCGGGCAGAGCACGAACTTCGAAGCTCCGATCACCTCCGCGTAACGCCGTTTGCACTGATCCACGTGGTCACTCGGCAGGTCCAAGGCGTCGAACGTCGTGGAGGTATCTTCCACGATTCCACGTGGATCGCTCAGTTCCAAAATCCGATCTCGTACCGGATGGCAGCGGCGACCCATGAAGGAGTACAGCCAGCGCGGCGTCCGCGCACCGCACTCGGGTGCGAGGACGTAAGGATTGGGCAGCTTCAGATAAGGAAACGCTCGCTGCTGGTGGTGATCAAACGAGCGGCGCGGCATGCTGACGTAAAGCCCCGGCAATGCACACCAGGGTTGGTCCAACTCATTGTAGATAAAAGTCTTTCCCCGGTTCTTTCGGACGAGCGGATGCTTGCGGATCGCTGTTAAGCCCAGGTCCTTGGGATGTTGATGCGCATCGAGGAACAGAATGACATCCGCGTCCTTCGCGTCGTCTGAAAATCGATGCTCTCCGATCCGGTCTCTTGCCGCCAAGTCTCGCAACCAGGGCAAATAGGTATGGTCCCGGTCCGGGAACGCGGTGGTGGCAAAGAGATTCACTGGTTACGGGGGTCGGGTGCTACAAGCCACATCTCACCGACGACATCGCCGCCGGGCGTCGGGTACTCGCTGGAACGAATCGTCCCAATACCTGCCAGACGCATTTGCCCGCCAGCTTGACGGCGCGGACGGCGTACGACGCGGGTACGGAAACCGGGCGGCCAAAAAACTGAAAATCTCTGACCGACGGGGTGATCATCACGCCAGTTGCGTAGCGAAGTTTGTCGAGCGCATTCTGGCGCAATGCATAGTGCGTTCGGATTGCGTCCGGCAAGGTGATGAAGCCGGTTTCTCCTCGCGCCAGGCGTTCGCACACCCGTTCGCGCAAGGTGGTGACCACCGGGTCGGACTCGATCTGTTTCTGCCAGTCCCCGGGCAGTTCCGTTCCGAGCAGGCGCTGGGTTAACGCCAGGGCCAGCAGCACCACCCGCTCGCACTTCAGACGACGTGCCTCCTTCCGCAGATCATCCCAATCAATTCCGTCGCTGGCGGCGAGCACCCAGGCGATATCGCACACCAGACTGAGCGATGGCCAGAAACCGTCTTTCGACGAGTACAAAGACGCCAGGATCAGCCAATCCTCGTTCGAGAGGCAGGGAAGACCGGGGCTGGAGGGAGATGGTTTGTGCGCTCGCCGCCAGAGTCGATCAAAGGAGAGTTGGTAGCTGTACCGCCGCGGCACCACCTGCGAATTCAAGCACACTTCGATCCCCGTGCCCGGGTGATAGAAGCGGACGTTTGCCTCGATGTGCCACTGCGCGGCGGCGTCGACTTTCAATACCGGAACGAAATGGTAACCGCGCTGGGACAAGACGGCGCTCGCCCGGCTCAACGCTGCCGGTTCGATCAGCAGATTGAGGTTTTCGCATTTTCGTGCGTTGGCATCCGGGTAGAATTTCGTGGCCAGGAGTGGTCCCTTGAAAGGCAGCGCACGGATGTCGGCGGCTTGCAACTCATTCATCAAAGGCACCAGTTCAGCCGTCAGGCGCTCCATTGCCGCGGCGTTGGCTGCGAAGTCGTCGCACAGTGCTTTCCGCGCCTCATCCGGCACGTCGCCGTTGGGCGCGGCCCTGGCGACACTGAGCGCGAGGCACGGCGCGAGCACATGCCAGCGTGCGAACTCCAGCAAACGTTTCCAATCTGGATTGCTGGATGCACGATCCGCAGGAGACCAGCCGGTTTTCTTGCAACCCGCGATCACCGCACGCAGGCGGACGAGCAGCCAATCAAACTCAGGGATACCGGATGGAACCATACACCTCGAACGCTGAGGACGAACAAAGAGGACCGAATCGCACGAACGACTCTCACCGCACCAGCGTGGAAGGCTGCGCGGTCGGCTTGGCAGCAATCAGCGGCGAGGGAACGACAAGCTGTTCTGCAAGGCGGAGAAGATGATCGGCAAATGCTTCCGTCGAGAAGCGCTCCACCGAGGCCGCTGCCTGTTGTCCGATGGCGGCGAAGCGTTCGGGCGCTTCCAGATAGCGGGCGATTTTTTCCCGCAGGTCATCCACGTCTCCTGGCCGCACCGCGAGGACGGTGACACCGTCCTCGATGTAATCCCGCATTCCGCTCACCGCTGAAATGATCACCGGATGGCCGAGCGCCATGTTCTCCAGCAGCGTCGTGTGTCCCGAGCAGTAGGCGATTTCAGCCAGTGGGTTGATCACGAGACGAGCTTGTTCGTACAAGGCTTTCAACTCCAGCATCGGCACCGCTTGGTGCACCTCGACGCGAGCATCCGCTTCGACGTGCCGGGCGATGATGGCGGCGTTGCCGGCATCTGTCACAATCACCAATCGCCGGTCCTTCGGAAAGGCTCGGAGCAGGGTGACATAATCACGTCCTTGGTTGGTCCCCGCCGCCAGGCAAAAGTCGCCCTTCTTCCGCGCGGCGTTCGGCCGAAAGAAGTGTGTATCCACGAGCATGTGGATCAGGAATTGGCGGTCTTTGCGGAGGCCGAACTCACGCCAAGTTGATTCCAGTTCCATCCTCGTCTGCGACACGATCTGGCCGCCGACGTTCGTGCGGGACCTCCGATCTCGGGGCATGAGGACCGTGCTCATCCTG
>CAXTOX010000006.1:37965-63739 GCA_964245885.1 uncultured Chthoniobacterales bacterium
CGGGGAGCAGCCAGCGCCACATGGTCTTCCTTTTGCCCACCCGGTTGCGGGCGTGCATCAAGCCGGTGCAGAACACGATGACGGGGGTGCGCAGCAAACCGAGTCTCTTGAGCACCAGCACCGGGAGGGCCGAGGCTTCGTTGACCGCAAAGATGACGTCATGCCGCCCTTGTTGGAAAAACGCACAGAGTGCCTGGTAGATCCTCCAAACAATCGGCCGACGAAGAAAATCCCGGGCAACCGGCGGGGTCTTACACACGCTGGCCGCCGCCGCCGCGGTCCTCCACCGCGTCGCGCCGGGCTCGCTCGGCGCGGTTTCCACGATCTTCCGCGGCGAACGCTGGCCCCGTGGCCTCGACGCTGCAAGTCGACCAACCCGAAAAGCCGATGTTTGGGAACCTCGCCGCGCTCGAACGACGCGATCTCATGGTTCGAGTCGGTAGCGAAAAGAAACAAAAAGTTCATGGTGACAGTCCGAGAAGTTTGGCTGCCTAATGTGGAAGGTAAGCCGCTGACCGGTTGGAGAGCATTGACGCGGCGACCCTGGTGGGCGTCGGCTTGAGCAGACCGCAATAGATGCGCTCGTACTGATCTGCGATGGTGCTCCAGGTAAACAGGCCAGAGCGCCGCCGCCCTGCCGCTCCCAACGCGGCGCAAAGGTCTGGCGAGGCCGCCAGATGGGAGAGCGCCTCGGCCAAAGCTGGCACGTCTCCTCCCGGCACCAGCAAACCCGTCTCCCCATCGAGCACGATCTCGGGTACGCCGCCGACGCGAGCCGCCACCACGGCCTTGCCGGCGGCCATGGCTTCAAGATTCACGATCCCCAGCGGTTCCTGCCGCGAGGGAAGCACGAAAAACGCGCAGCCTTTGAACAGAGCAGTAGCTTGTGTGCGATTCACCCGGCCCGTGAAATGAACCCTTTGCCCGATTCCCAACCCCTGGGTCAGGGCTTCGAGAGCCTTGCGTTCCGGTCCCTCGCCTGCGAGCACCAGTTCGTGTTCTTGTAGTCCTGCCTGCGCGTAGGCGCGCAACAGCAGATCAAACCCTTTTTGCGGCACGAAACGACCGGCGGCCAGCAGGTACGGCTTCGAGCGGGTGTCGCCGTGCGCACCCGCAAAGTCGCCGGGTGTGATCCCGTTGTAGATCACCTCCGCGCGCTGGCGGTCGAATGGCTTGCCGGCAAATTGTTCCATGTCTTCCAACGTAGCCACCGAGCAAGCGGTGAGATGATCCGCGGCAGCCAGCAGCCGGTGGAGCAGGCGGGACATGAACGGCCAGTGCTGATAAATCTGCGACGCGTCCATCGTGCGCTCGCCCTGCGTGGTCACCACGAGCGGCAACCCGAGTGCTCGTTTGGCTTCCAGGGCGTAGAGGGCGTTTGAACTCACGCATTGGACGTGGAGCAATTCGGTCCCATGCTGGCGGAGGATGCCCAGCAGCCTGCGCCGGATGCTCCGATGCGTACACAGATAGCTGAGGCGCGCCTTCGTGCCAGGCCCCGGAGTCCGCATCGGTAGACGGTAGAGCGGGATGTCCTCGTACACCTCGTACTCCGGCAACGAACGCGGCCAGCGATTCGTGACGATGATCGGCGAGAAGTCCCGGTGGCGGTACTCCCGGGCCAGTTGCCGGACGAGCTCCTCCACCCCGCCGACGTGCGGATAAAACGAACTGGCAAAAAGCGCGATCTTCATGGCTCGCGGCGCGCGGCCGTGCTCGGATACACGATTGTAAAACGGCCGTCCGCCCCCATCTGCAAACGTCCGGTGTCCTTCGAGCCTGCGTGCTCGTGCGGGTGCGCCGTGCGCCAATCGTCGACTGCCTGACGGCACACCCATTCCCGGGTTTTCCCGGCGGCTTGCAAGGAGTATCGTCCCGCGACGAGGCGCCGCGCATTCGCCGCGAACTGGCGGCGCAGCACTCCGTCTCCCGCCAGCATGAGCACCGCCTGCGCGAAGTCTCCCGGGGCATCCCGGAGAATGATTTCCCGGCCGTTCTGCAACGGGATGCCTTCACCGCCGATGGTGGTGGAGACCACGGGGGCGCCTTCCATCATGGCCTGTAGGATTTTGGTGCGCACGCCGCTGCCGATCCGCAGGGGCACGACAAGAATGGAGGTGTGCAGGAGCGACTCCAAGTCCGGCACATACCCGAGACAGGCCGCCCGCGGGTGCCTTGCAACCCATTCTTGGGTAGAACTTGTCCATTCACCGACGAGGCGAAATCGCAGGCGTGGATTCGTGGTGGCCACTTCATCCCAGATTTCACCCAGGAACCATTTCACCGCGTCGAGGTTCGGGTAGTGCTGCTCCGATCCGACATAAAGGATGGTGTCGTTGAATGCATCATCGGTCCCCTCCCCCGACCGCGTGGGTTTGTTGATCCCGAACGGCGAGCAGTAAACGGGTGTCAGGCCGAGTTCCGACCGGAGCAGACGCGCATCCACCTCACTCAGCGCCACCACCGCGTCGAACCGGCGCAGCAGGGCGAGTTCCTGATCCTTCAGTTCGTTGAAGCGGCGCTGCAGCTGGGAAGAAGCCGCGAAACTCCTGCCGAGCAGCCGTTCGTGGAAAACGAAGTGAATCTGATGGTGAACGAAGATACGAGGAACATTCGCAGGCAGCACCTTGATCAGGTTCAGGCATTGCACGAAATCCAGTTGCACCAGATCGTATTCCGTTCGCTTCATCTCGTCGCGGATCGCCGTGGCCATGGCCGGATCGGCGGGAGGAATCTCGATCAAAGCTCCGGCAGGAGAACCGGGACCATCCCATCCGGCGGTGTGCGCGGTCTTCTGCAAGAAGCGAAAAAGGGTTGGGACCCTCCTGCCGAGCCAGTTTTTCAATTGCCAGAGCCGGTCGAACAGGGTGGCGGTCGCCCGCTGGGGACGGGAGGCGGGCGCGGGTAGAACGAGCCGCAACCGGACTTCGGGCCATCTGGCTTGCAACTCGGCCGCTGCTTGCGTGTCGCTGCCGTTGGTTTGACACAGCAGGGTGATGCCATGTGATCGACGCAGGTGGTCGATCATGGTGAACTGGGCGTATTTCCCACCCGCGTTGAGTGGCCATGGCAGATAAGGGGTGACCAGCAGGAGCTTCACGGTTGGGCAGCGTGTTAGACCAGGTTTTTCTAGGCGTGGCGAGGGGTCGCCAAAATATCAACGTAGCCGTCGGCTGGCGTCTTCAAGGCGCTCAAATCCACCGGCAACAGGGTGCTGTTGCCATTCACGACGGAGCACTCATAGCGGCCACAATCCGCGAGCACCGTCTGCACGTCCGCCAACGTCCATCCGGCGCTCCGCGCGGTTTCCACGTTGTATTCAAAGATGATGCTGGGTTGAGCACGGCGGAGGTAGGCGGTGGCACCCAACAGGACATTCAGCTCGTTGCCTTCCACGTCGATTTTGATGAGCTGTGCGTCCGGCAGCAATCCGGACGCGCTCAAGGAATCGAGCGATCTGAGTTCAACGCGTGCGACCTCCGTGTTGCCGGCATGGAAGCGCTGAAACGCGGATGCGTTGCCGGCCACACCGGGTTCAAAACGGATGTCCACCGTCGAATCGGTTTCACCGATGGCCACGGGGTAGATCGTCAGGTTCTCCGCACGGTTGGCGAGCTTGGTCAGGTGGAGCTGCTGCAAGGTTTTCGGCACCGGTTCGAACGCAAGCACTTTGCCCGTCTTACCAACCTGCGCGCTCATGACGGCGCTGAAGTAGCCGAGGTTGGCTCCGATATCGAGGGCGACGTCGCCGGGACGGAGCAACCGGCAGAGCCATGCCTCCACGTGCGGTTCCCAAACGCCGACTTGCAGGCACGTCCACCCCACCCCGCACCCCGCCCAAACATCGTCGCTGGAAATCGCCACCTTCAAACCATTCTTCATGCGCCAGACAAATGGCCGGCCGCCACGTGCGAGCACGGCCGCCAGATGCTGAAGCACCCGTTCCCGGCCGCGATGAGCAGGTGCCAATTCCAGGTACGCTTTGAAAGCGACCGCCGCGAGCGGCGTTCGTGGCCGCACGGAACGAGCAGGAGAAAACGCTTCCAAGGTCGGAAGAGGATGGTTCGCCAATGACGGGAGCATAAAGGATGAAGCGACGTTCAGTTGACCGGTCGGGCTACCACCAGCATCACATCTCCCAACACGGGTTGGTCGCCGATTCGGTAGAGCAAATCCGCATGGTCGAGCCGACCCAGCGAAAGGGTGCGTACCAGCCCGCGCAACCATGCGAAACGACGGGCTAGCGGGACATACGTTTTCAACAAAAAGAAGCGCGCGAAGAGCTTGACGATTTCGCGGGCGCGCAAGAGGCGTTCTTCTCCTGGTTGGGGATGCCAATAGCGAGGCTCGGAAAATCGTTCGACCACAAAGCCGGCCCGGCCGAGCGCGCGGCTCATGGAGCGCCGGGTCCAATAAAAGGTGTGACTGATCACAATTTGCCGCCACTCAAGGCTCCAGAACCGCGCGCACCAACTACCGAGGTCGCAGGTCGCCAGAACCAAATGCCCGCCCGGCGCCAGCAACCGATGGATTCGTTTCAGGTCGGCGACCGGGTCGGTCAGATGCTCGATCACGTCCGTCATCACCATCACGTCGAAGCGGCCTGGTTCCAGCGACACGCTCTCCAGCGTGCCGAGATGCACCAGGAGACCGAGCGTTGAACTCGCGTAACGCTGAAACTTCGGGGAAGCTTCGATGCCTTCCACTTCCCAGCCCAAGCTGCGCGCGCCGTGGAGAAGCCAACCGGCCGCGCAGCCGATTTCGAGCAATCGACCCGGCACGCCATGGCGTAGTGCGGTGAGTCGCGCCGCAAACCGCGTCCAGGATTGACGCGCTTTCTGGGGAATTTCGACGTAGTTCTCCACCTCCCAGTCGTTCGGCTCCATTTGCTGCGCGTAGTATCCCCGGATTGATTCATCCGTGGGTCTTGGATTCGGGTAGCCGACCGTACAGTCGTGGCAGCGGACGATGCGCCACGCCGGCACGTCGAGCACCGCTTCCAGCGGGAACCCGCGGCCCGGCAGCCGGCTGTGCGTAGGGAACGGCACCTGAAAAAGCGGGGTGAACATTTCACATCCACAAATGGGGCACACTGCCGGCAGGGTTTGCGGCGGGTCGCACTCATGCAACGACGCGGACGACGAGCCTGTGCGGTCGGAGTTAGCGAGGACGGTATCCATGTGGGCACTCCCGGCGACAATGGCCGGACGTTCTTGGTGGCGCGAGCAATCTGCGTTTACGAATTTTGGGCTTGGGGCAGCAACCGGGATGAGGCACTGCTCCCTGCCGTGTTACCCGAGGGTCTGCCGGTACAACGCGAGGACTTGGCGCGCGTGGTCGGGCCAAGAAAACAATTTGGCGCGCTGAGGACCGAGTACGCGTAAGCGACCGACAAGCTCGCCGTCGTCCAGAACCCGATTGATGGCGGCTGCCAAGCAGTCCGCCGCACCATTTTCGGCCAGCACGCCGGCGTCCCCGACGACCTCTGAGATGGCGCTGCCGCGAACCGCAACGACAGGAACGCCCAACGCCATGGCTTCCAGGGGCGGCAGACCAAACCCCTCGTAGATCGAGGGCACGACCAGCGCCGTGGCCGCTTTCATCACAGCCGGCAGGGCCGAGTGGTCGAGGTAACCCGCCACATGGACCCGGCGTGCCGGGTTTTTCTGCACTAGTTCCCGCAACCTGCTCGCGGGACCGGCGAGCACCAGCGACAATTCCGGATGCGACGGCTCGATCCGACTCCAGGCTTGCAGCAGGGCAGGAACGTTTTTGCGCTTCGTAAACCCTCCGACGTACAGGAGGAACGATCCCTGGACCCCCATTTGGGCAAGGGTGTCACGGTCGACAGGCTTCACCCCCGGATGAAAGAAATCATGGGGGCACCCGTTGACGATGACATGGACCTTGTCGGCTGGTACTCCCAAAAGCTCCACGATCTCCCGTTTGCCGAACTCGGATGGGGTGATGATCGCCTGCGCGGCACGGGCTGACCGTGCCGCCCACGACGGCAGCGAACCTTCGTCCGCAAAGCGCAACGGAGGCAAGTCGTGGATCGTCATGACGTAGGGCGTGTCCCTCGGGGCGGGCAGCGACAAGGCGAGCAAGTGGCACAGGTCCGACCGCTCCCCGCCCAGGAGCAAACCCGCCACGGCGCGGTTGAGGACGAGCGGCAAACGGTTGAGGCGACTCGAAGAAAAACCGAGGTAAGAAGCTTCGGTGAAAGGATCGGCTTTGTGGTTGGTGGTTGGTCGATGGCCGCCACCCTGCCCGTCGAAGGTAATGCGAAACCGCCAGGTTTCCGCTCCGTCCAACGCCCGGATGTGATCGAGCAACAAGCGTTCGTAATGGCCCATGCCCATCGTGGAACCATTTGGTCGGTTCTGGGACAGATAGTGCACGCATCGCCGTACCGGCGTTCGAGCCTCTCGTCCTGCCCACGGCGAACCGCCGTCGCGGAGTGGTTCCGGGGAGTGTACGTCCCTCACGCTGTTGCCTCCTCGTGGGTTGCTTCCAGGTTCGCGTGACGGGTTGCCTTCCGCGCCGCCCACGCGAGCCGCAGCGGCGCAAGCAAGATCTGCAGCCGATCCCAGTTGTTCTTCCAGGTCATTCGCAGAGCGCGTGGTTGACATACCCCACGCCGATCTTGCTCCCGGTGGGTAGATAGGGTGAGGGGATGGTGTCGTTCATGGGGCGCGGCGCGGCCATGCTTCAGGCTTCCAGAATCGCGGTCGAATCCAGTGAGTGAACGGCAACCTGGGCGGGTGGCTGGCGTAGCTTCAAACGTGCGGAGAGCCGCAGGCTCGGTGTTTCCACGTATTTCCACATCAGGTGCCCCGCTCCGAGGCTGGCGATCGCGGCGGCCACGAACCAGCCCAACGCAGCGGCTTGATTTTCTCCGCTTATCTTGTAACCCGCCCGCAGGATGATGGAGAGCACCGGCAAGTGGACGAGATAAAAACTGTAGGAGGTTTTCCCTAGATATTTCCAGACCGGACCCCCCAGCCACGTCGTCAACTTTCCAGCCCGGCCCACCGCGAAAAACACCAGGGCAGTGGTGAAACCTGTCGCGATGGACACCCAGTCGGTTCGCACCGGGATCGCTACGAATGCCCCCATAAAGCTCCAGAACACCGCCGGGTGTAGCCGCCCACGCAAATGCCAGTAACAGAGGACGCCTGCCGCAAAATAGAACCAGAACGGAATAAACCAGGGGGCCGCGACCACCCCGGCGGATTGATCCAGCAAGGAGAGCAGACCGAGTCCGCCGACCAGTGCGACTGCCGAAAGGGGTACGCGGCCCATGGTCACCTGGCCGGCCACCCGGCGGCTGAACGCGAGGATGAGAATGAACACCAGATAGAACTGGACCTCCAAACAAAGCGTCCACGCCACACCGACGATCTGCGTGGCACCGACGACGTTTTGGAGGTAGAGCAGATTCACGATCACGTTGCCGGCGCCCGGAAGCGTGCGAGGTGTCAGGCCCGGCGTAACAGCCTCAACCGCCGTGCTGGCGAGCACGAGTGCAAGCGCGGCCCAGTACGGCAGGTCCAGGCGCAATTGGCGTCGCAGAATGAAATTTCCGATGGCCCGCCCCGTCGGCTCGACATTGCGCAGGGAATGGGCAATCACAAAACCGCTGATGACGAAGAACACCTGCACCCCGTGGGAGCCGTAGCAACATAAGAATAGGATCGGCGCCGGCAGGACTTTTTCCAGAGTGGGTCCCAACACGGAGCATTGCAGCAGATGGCAGCAGAGCACGCCCACCGCCGCGAGGCCGCGCAGACCATCCACAAAGACATAGCGCGGATTAGTGGCGTCCGTGTCTATTTTCATGCGCTTGCCTGCCCGGATTCCACACACTTGGCGATGGCGGTGCGGCCACGGATGAGGTCCTGTTTTGAAGTCGCGGTCGCCCCTTGCGGCAGCCAGGTTTTCAATTGGTTCCAGGTGTTCTCCCACGACAACTGGAGAGCACGCTGACGAGCTTTTTGCCCGAACACGCTCCGCTTGGTGGCATTGAGCACGAGACTACCCAGGTGCCCGGTGAGTTCATCCACGGCCTCGCGTTCGAACAACAAGGCGGCATCACCCACCACTTCCGGCGTGCCGCCCGTGCGCGCGGCGACTGTTGCCAGACCACACGCCATGCCTTCCAGACTCGTCAGCCCGAACGGCTCGTCCCAGCGCGCCGGCACGCAATGGATGTCTGCTCGGCGCAATTCAGTCGGCAGCGCGGCGCGCTCGACCCAACCCGGTCGGCGCACGGCGATTCCGGCATTCTCCGTTTTTTCGATCAGCCGCTCCAGGTGATGCTGGAAAGCGTCCGGCTGGGAACGATCGTAATGATTGCGGCCGAGGATTTGCAGGGAAAAGTCCGTGGTTCGCGCGGCGAGCTGAAGAGCGGCTTGCAGCAAGAGATCAGGGCCTTTCGGATGGTCGGTGCGGCCGACGAAATTAATGACCGGCTTGCGCGCTTCGGGCGGGTGTTCGCCAGGGCAAAAACGCTCGGAATCTACCCCGCTCAGGATTGTCCGCACGGGCGTGCCGAAATAATTGGCGTTCCAGTTGGCGCAAAAATCTGTGACGGCGCTTGCCACGTTCACCGCCCGCCCGAACGTCCGGCGCGTCCGCCAATCGCAGACATTGTTATTCTGCGCGTGGTGCAGGATGAACGCACCGGGGAAGCACTGCCGCAGGTAAACGGCCAGTTCAAGATCGTTGTTCAATACGAACGCCGAGTCGGACACTCCGGCGCGGCGGATCGCGCGAGCGACACCAGCCGCGTAAATCCCCTGGCGGACGTGGCCCCATCCGGTGACCCGTTTTTGCAACTGGAACAACCGTCCTGCGCCGGGGAAAGGCCGCAGCGGCGGGTAGTCCACGAAGATGGTGTCGCTCCAGGGGTGCGGCGCGGCGTCACTGGGCCGTGTAATGACGACAGGCTGTTCGCCTTCCCGGCCCGCCACCCGGCACACCTCCCAAATCCAAGTACTGATTGCCCCACTCTTCGTCGGCGTGAAGGTGTCGCCGGTGGAGTTGATAAAGACTACGCTCACGGGAAGTAGGTGTGAATCGCCGGGGATTGCTGGCCCGGGACGAACAGGAAAAACAGGGAGTTCTGCCGCCGGTACGCGCCGGCTGGGGAACGGCTCAAGGCGCGGCGAGGCGCTCCACGGTCTGCGCTTGTTCGGCCCACGATAGGGTACGTCCCCGCGCGAAGGCACGCCGTCGGGCGTCGAGAAGCGCGTCCGGGTCCTCGACAAAGTCCCGCAGGGCAGCGGCGACCTGGTCGGCGTTGTCCGGTTCAACCAAAGTAGCTCCCTTGCCGCAGGCTTCCGGAATGCCGCCCCGCCGGGACCCGATCACGGCGCACCCGCAGGCCATGGCCTCGCTCAACACGAGCGGGCAAGGGTCCTCCGAGCGGGACAGCACACAAACCACGTCGTGCTCCCGCATGACACCCGGCACCTGCTCCCGGTCCAGCCGCCCGAGATATTGTCCGCCGACGGCATCGGTGGCTGCCTTCAATTGACGGTAGTAGGGATCGGTTTCGGTTTCGACGCCGTGCCACCACACCGGCCCGGCGAACGTGAACCGCACGTCGCGCCCCTCCGCCCGCAGCCGGCGCACGGCTTCCACCGCCAGGTCCACTCCCTTGCTCGGGTCCAGGCGTCCCACGTACAGCACGCGCAACTCCGGCCACGGACGCCGCGGAAACCAGGGAGCGGGCGTGAATTGTACGGTGTCCACCCCGTTCAGGATCGTGGTGATCCGATCCGCCGTGAGGTGCCAATGGCGCATCGTCCAGTTCCGGATGTAGTCACTGCAGGTCACGAACCGGTCCGTCCAGTTGGTCAATCCAGCGGGGCCGCCTCGCGAGCGGCATTCGTTCTGCAACCAGACTATCGTCCGCGCGCCGGGACACACCTGTTTGATGTAGCGGGAGGAGACAAAGTCATTGAACACCACCACCACATCCGGCGGCGCGGGCAGCGCGCGCAAGGCGGCGGCGTACGCCCGGCGGTAGGCACCGTACTCGGTCCATTCCCAGCCGTGCAGCTTCTGGTTGAGGATGGCCACGACGCGGCGCAGGCGTCCGCGGACCGCGCTGCCGTCGAAGGCGAGTGGCACCACCTCGCCCACGTCGTGAACCGGGTCCTCGTTGGTGCGGGTGAGCACCGTCACGCGGTGCCCGCGGTCGATCAGTTCCCGCGCCATGTTGCGGATGATCGTGGAGATGGCCCCGCCGGAGACGGGCGAGTAGAACTCGATGGCCATGTTTAGGAAGCAGTAATGCATTGCCGTGAACCGTTAAGAATCCTGGCCCGCCCCGGCAGTGCCGCGGAGAACCCGTCGAAGGTTTTTTCCCAAGTGAAAGATTGCGCCCGCGCCCGCGCCCGCGCCGCCAGATCCCGGCGCAACGCGACGCTGGCGAGCAGCCGCTCCAAGTGGCCGGCGAGCCCCGTCACGGAGTCGCGTTCGAAGAGCAGCCCGGCGTCCCCGACGACTTCTGGCGTCCCGCCCGTCGCGGAGGCAACCACCGCCAGTCCGGCCGCCATTCCTTCAAAGAGGGTCAGCGCGCACGGCTCGTCCCAGCGGGAGGGAACGACGTGGATCTGTGCCTTGCGCAGTTCTGCGGGCAACCGTTCGCGGTCCACGTGCCCGCACCAGCGGACCTCGATGCCGAGCGCCTCCAACTGACCGGAAAGATCCTTCAAAGTGCGCTGATACTCGTTCATCTCGAAACGGTCCCAGTGGTTCGAACCCAGGATTTGCAGCCGGAAGCCGCGCGTTTTTTCCGCGACCTTCAAGGCGGCGCGCAACAGGAGGTCCGGCGCTTTTTCCACGCCGGTGCGTCCCAGAAAACCAATCACGGGCTTCTCCTCGTCTTCCTGGTTCACCGGCTGGAAACGGCGGCTGTCCACGCCGTTATAGACGGTGGTGACATCCCCCAAGTTGAAATAAGACCGTGCCCAGCCACTGATGAAGTTGCTCACCCCGGTGACCACATCCACCGCGCGGGCAAACGCCTCGCGGCCACGTGGCGTCATCTCCAGTGGGTTATGAAAATGGTGCAGCAGGCGCGCGCGCGGAAAACGACGCCGGAGATAGATGGCCAGCTCGGGATCGTTGTGCAATACCCAGGGCCGGTCCTCCAGGCGTCCGCGCAACGCCCGGGCCACACGCAGGGCGTAGGCCCCCTGGCGGACGTGACGCCAACCCGTGATCCGCCGCTGGGCGCGGAAATACTTCTTCAGCACCGGGTTTGTCGGCAGCGGCGGGTAGTCCAGCAGGATGGTGTCTCCGTCCCGGTACGGCTCGGCGGCGCAACGACGCGAAAGCACCATCGGCGTCACTCCCCGCCTCCGGGCGGCGCAACAGCATTCCCAAATGTGGGTAGCGATCGCTCCGCTTTGGGTCGGAGTGTAAGTCTCTGCGGAGTAGTTGATGAAGACGAGGCTCATCGGGACAACGCAGGAGTATCAATCGGTGAATTCCCACTGGCACTCCGGGAACACCGGACCGGTCACGTTCGCCGGGGGCTGGCGGGCACCCGCCGCGCCTTCGACCCGGAAGGTGAGGCAATCGCGGTAGGATTCGTCCTGGCCGACTCCATCGCCGAACCAGACCGTGATCCGGTAGGTGCCATCGAGTAATTTCGGCTGGCGCACCCGCACGCGCACCGTGCCGGATTGACGCGCCACGTCCGCCTCGTCGATGTCGCAGAACCGGGGATTTGCGCCGAAGATGGGCGCGCCCATCATGTCGCAAACCACGAAGCCAAGGCAGGGGAGTGGCATCGGCTGGGTGGCCTCGTAACGCGCGGTGATTTCCAGGAAGTCGTCAATCTGCTGGACCGCCACCGAACGCAACGCCCCATGGTCGAACTCCACCTCGTTCTCGGCGTGGTTGCCGATGTAGGCGGCGATGACCTCCCGCAAGTTGCCGCTCTGCCGGATCGCGCCCTTCTCCAGCAGGATGCCCGTGTCGCAAAGATCGGCCACGGACGCCATGTTGTGTGAGACAAAGAGCACGGTGCGCCCGGCACCCGCCACGTCTTTCATCTTACCCAAGCACTTTTCCTGGAACTTGGCGTCGCCCACCGCCAAGACTTCGTCCAGCACCAGGATGTCCGAGCTGAGGTGCGCGGCGACCGCGAAGGCCAGGCGCACGTACATGCCGCTGCTGTAGCGCTTGACGGGAGTGTCGATAAACGTCTCCACGTCGGCGAAGTCCACGATGGCGTCGAAGTGCTTTTCGATCTCTTTGCGGCGCAGGCCGAGGATCTGGCCGTTGAGGTAGATGTTTTCTCGTCCGGTGAGTTCCGGGTGAAAACCGGTGCCGACTTCGAGCAGCGCGCCGAGGCGGCCGTAAAGTCTTACCTGCCCACGGGTGGGTTGCGTAATGCGGCTGAGAACTTTCAGCAGGGTGCTCTTGCCCGCGCCGTTGCGGCCGATGATCCCGACGACCTCTCCCTGGTGGATGTCAAAGGAGATGTCTTTCAACGCCCAGTAAATTTCCCGGTGCGAACGCCGAAACGGACGGCGGGCGCGTTGGAGGATCGCCTCGGTCAGCGTGACCGGACGGCTGAATCGATCCACCCGCTGCACGATGGTGTAGGCCTTCGAGAGGCCGCGGACGGATACCGCGAGGTTGCGACGGGCAGACATAGAAGAAAAAATGGATCAGATCAGGGCCGACGCTTGAGCAGGAGCAGATCGGTCTTCGCGCCTCCGCGGTAAACGTCCCGCAGTGCGCCGAGCCGGGAAGTGGGCAGAAGTTCCGTCTGGTCGGGGTTGGCGGCAGCCCGCGTGTCCACCATCCAGGGATAGTGGGTTTGAACCAGGTGCTCGAACCACTCCCAACCCCTGGCTCGTTCCAGAGCCTGCGGCCGGAATTTCACAACCACGGGAATATCACTCTCCAGCAGCGAACGCGCTCCCTGGAGAACGTGCCCCTCGTGGCCTTCCGTATCGATCCAAACCAACCCGGCCTCGTTCAGCGGGATCAAATCCCGGCGCACTAGCGCATCGAAGGTCGTTGCGGAAACTGCCACCACTTCGCGGGTGGCGTCGAACGCTCCCTCTTCTGGCGCTGCTGCGGGAACTTCACCCCGCACCCGATGATCGCCATGGTTGACGAGACATCGCTCGAGGAGCACTTCTTTTTCCTCGTTGGAAAGGGCGGCCCGGATGGTTTTTACCTGCCGCTCCAATCCGTTGGCCACCACACTCTGAGTGAGCAGGGCATGGTTTATCTCGTCCGGTTCGATGGCGATGGCTCGCCCGAAACCGTGCTCAAGGATGGCGGGGAGCGTGCTGGTGCCGATGTTTGCGCCGACATCCACAAAGGTCTTCGCCCCAAACGCCTCGTAGCCGAACTTACGGAGAATACGCACGACTCGGACGATGGCCGAAACATCGTAACCCCCCGTCAGGAAAACCTCACGGCCGACGGTACGATCCGCCGTGCTGACGTGATAGCGGATCGAGCCGACGGCAGTAGCCAACGAAGGGGTAAACTCCCGTGCGATTAAAAAAAAGAATTCACGCACGGCGGGCCGGGCGGCCACGCTCGGAGTCAGGAGCGTTTGCACACTTCGCTTGAGCAGTTGTTTCGGGTTCGTCACAAGAGGCGCAGCGTCGTGAAGGTCACTAGCTGCATAACCGCACCTTGGGGGATGGGAACAGGGCGCGGGCCAGCCATCGGGAGACGACGGCCGGGTCGTGCCAGAGCGCGGCGGCTGCGTACCGCAAGGCCACTCCGTAGCGCCGTTCACCCCAAGCGCGGCGAGCCTGCCCTTTCCGGGTGCCGGCGAAGTCAGCACACAAAATCCGCCGGCTCGCGGCCCGGGCCTCCCGACAGGCCCGGCAGCGGGGATGCAAGGTACGGTGTTTCTGTAAAACCAGCCGCGCGTGGCGGTACATCGACACCGCGTTCCCGCCTTGCTGGCCGGAGTGCAAGCGAACCCGGGCCAGGGTCTCGGGAACTCCAACCATCCGAAACCGCGCCGACAACCGGATGCCCAGGTCCCAGTCATCGGTTCCACGCAGGCAAACGTCAAAAGGCCCCACGGCGTCGAGCGCGCTCCGACGAAAGACCACGGTTTGGATCGGCAGGACGCGGTGGGCCAGGAGGTCGTGCGGACCGAGTTCCGGACCAGGAAAATATTGCGCGGTGACCTCACCGGTTTCCGTGCGGAAAAACTCGATGCGCGCGAAAACCACGCCGATCAGCGGGTCGGTGGCAAAGACCGGCAACTGACGCTCCAGTTTGCGTGGCTCCCAGAGATCGTCGTGATCGAGCAGCGCGATGAACTCTCCGCGGGCTTCCAGGATGCCGCGGTTGCGAGCCGCCGCGGTCCCCGCGTTGGCTTGATGCACATAACGAACGCGCGGGCCGTAGCTTGCCGCGACGGCGGGAGTCTCGTCGGTGGAACCATCATCGACCACGAGCACTTCCAGGTTCGGGTAGGTTTGCGCCAGCGCACTCTCGATCGTCTGAGCAAGGAAGCGCGCGCCGTTGAACGTGGGAATGATGACGCTGACGAGCGACGATCTCTGACCATCGAGAGTTTCCTTGGCCGGATCGTACGAGCGCGGCGAATCAGATAACATCCGCGAACGTCCTCTCCATGCGTTTGAAGGAAAACACCCCGACGAGGAACACGGCGCCCGTGAGCGCAACCGCCCACCCGAGCGCCCACCCGTTCAGTTCGCCGCGACCCAGCAACGACCAGCGGAAGGCCTCGAGCACCGCCACGAGCGGGTTGCACTGGTACAGCGCCTGCAAAGACAGCGGCACCGCGGACGCGGGATAAGCAACGGGGCTTGCGTACAGCAGCAACTGGAGCGCGACCGGCAGCACATAGCCGACATCCCGGTAGCTCACCATGAGTGAGGCTGACCATAACCCGATCCCGGTCGCCAGCGCCAACAACAGCCCGATCCAGACCGGCAACAGCAGGAAATTCCAACTGATCGAGATCCCGTGCAGGACAAGCAGCGCGATCATCATGGCCGCGGCGACTCCGAAGTCCACGAGCACCGACGGCACGGCCGAAAGCGGTAGAATCAATCTGGGAAAGAACACTTTGGAGATCAGGTGCGAGTTGCCCACCAGCGAGCCGCTCACCTTCGTCAGGGTGCCGTTAAACAAATTCCATCCGAGAAGGCCGGCGTACGAAAAAACGAAGTACGGCAACCCGTCGCTGGGCATCCGGGCCACGCGGCCGAACACAAAGGAGAAAATTCCCGCGGCCAGGAGCGGCTGCAAAACCACCCACACGATTCCGAGGGCGGTTTGCTTGTAACGCAACCGCAAGTCGCGCCCGGCCAGCGTGAAAAGCAGGTCGCGGAATTGCCAGAGTTCCGGCAAATTCACCGCGGTCCAACCCGATTCAGGCTGGATGATCAGCAAGGGGGCGGTTTCCGAGAGCGAGTCGGGCTCGGGTTGAGGCGCGGAACCCGGCACGCCTTGCGCCGGGAGAGAGGTGGTCAGATCCATAGCCATGATGCGTTGCGCTCTCGCCAGGCGTTGAACACCCGGGAGTGTGAGGCAAAATTTTTCCAAGCTACCGCCATCACCCCGGACCAGGTTTCCCCGGCCGGAGTCAGTCACTTAAATTGCTCAACGCTTTCCTGACGGTGCCCCCCGGGGGGACGGGGCACCGTCAGGCGTGCGTTGTCAGCGGGTGGGCTATCCCGGCGTAGACGAACTTCGCCGGCAGTTCCGCTTCGATGTCGCGACCTAAAAATTCCAGCAGGACGCTGACACGCGCGGTCCCGGAACGCAGGCGCGTCACTACCGCCGTCAGTCCTTGGAAGGGACCCTGCGTCACCCGCACCTCCGTGCCGACCTCCAAGGCCGGGATCATCTCCTTCACCGGTTCCTCACCGAACTGCACGCGCAATTCGGTGAGCCAGTCGTCTTCCACGACCGGGTAGCGCAAGCCGAAACGGACGATATGGCTGACCCCATGGGCATAACGCACGTCGCGGTGGCGCGCGGCAAGATCAAAGCGGGCGAAGAGATAGCCCGGGAACAGGGCTTCGGTCACGAGGACGGCCGAGCCGTTGCGCTGGCACTTTTTGAGTTTGAGACGCGGGCAGAAAATTTCCACGTCCTCAAGGCGACGGAGGTGTCCGGCGGCGACATGCTCCTGGCGTGCTTGCGTGCGCACGCAGTACCAGCCTAGCTTTTCGGAGTCAGGGAAAGACATGGCGGGTCAATAAGCAGTCTTCGGAGGCGCGATCATTTGCCAAGCGGTCCGCACGACGATCTTGAGGTCGACGAACAACGACCAGTTTTCGAGGTACTGGATGTCCCATTCCACCCGGCGGAGTACGTCGCGCGCGTTGCGGATCTCTCCTCGCAACGACTGCACCTGGGCGAGGCCAGTGATCCCCGGCTTCACGAAACTGCGCAGATGATACCGCCGCACCCCGGTGCTGAATTGTACGGTGTGCTGCACAAAGTGTGGACGCGGCCCAACCAAGCTCATGTCGCCCCAGAGCACGTTGAGAAACTGCGGCAGTTCGTCCACGCTATGTTGACGCAGCCAGCAGCCGGCGGGAAAGATGCGCGCGTCGCCACTCGTCGCCTGCCGCGCTTCATCGGACGATCCCGTGGCAAGATGCATGGTGCGGAACTTCCAGATGCTGAAGACACGGTTGTGGATGCCATGACGCTCCTGCCGGTAGAAGAGCGGCCCGGGGGATTGCCAACGTTGCAGCAGCCAGACCAGCAGCGTCGCCACGGGCAGCACGAGGAGGACGACCGGCAGGGACACAGCGATGTCGAAGCAGCGCTTGAGCGACCAGTTCATCGGGCACTCCAGCGGTTCGGGGTGAATCCGGGCAAAGTACAGGCCGTCATCCTGGTGCAAGGTGATCGGCTGAGCGAGCCAGTTACGGAAATCCTGGACGGCGACAAAACGCACGCCGTGGCGCTCGCAAATCCCCGCGAGCAGCGCCAGTTTTTCCGGGGCCAGCGGGGTCTCGACCAGCACGAGCTGCGTCGCTCCGGTCTGGTGGATGATCTGCTCCAGATCGCCGATCCGTCCGAGCCATGGCAATCCGGCGACGGGTTGGGTGTCCGCTTCGTCACTCACCAGACCTACCGTGCGGATGCCGAGGTGGGCTTTGCGCCGCATCCAACCAGTGATCCGGTGAGCGTCGGCCGAGGAACCAACCAGGAGAACATTCTGAATGCGCGTGCCTCGGAAAACCTTGGCGGCTAGCAAGCGCGCCAGACACCGGTTGGATACCAGCAGAGTCAAACAAAGTAGAGGCACGAAGGAAAACAGGAACACTCGTGAGATCCCCTGATCCTTGGTCGCCACCAGGAAAATCAACAGTCCACCCGCCGCAAAAATGATTTGGCTGAAGCTAAAACGCACGGTTTGAGAAAAATTGAACTCGAGCACGTTCACCGCACGACGGTTGGCCCGACCGGCGTGGACAAAGAGTCCGGCCAGCAAAGGCGGGACGAACGTGGCGTACTCCAGCGCGCTGGGGAGAGCGGTGTGCGCGAAGAAAAAAAACAATAGGAACCAACTCCAGAAGAGGCCTACCAGCAGGCAGGCTTGGCAGCAGGTGTGCAGCATGTGCAATCCAGAAATTCGATGTGCCAGCATTCGATTTGGTTTGTCAGGTTAGGAGCGGCCTTCGGTCGGGTGCGGTGAATTCGATGGATTGCGTCTGACAGGGCGCAGACTACCGAACAAGGCGGGTCACCCACAATCAGGCTGACCAGCAAGCTGCAGTAGGCAAAAGCCCCAAAGTCGTAGGAGATGCTTCACCCCTAAAATTCGAAGTTTAGCGATGCCGGCTACCTCGCTTGACGGTTCGTGGTGATCACTGAGGTCGCCAGGTGTGACCGCTAGCTTTCATGATTGGTCGAGGCGTCAACGACGGCCGATGGTCCCGGCTGCTTTGTGCCAAGCGGTCTCGGGGTCACGACCGTGCCTGCTTCGATTGAAGCGCAACGCGATCTCTCGACGTGCATCCCTCTCACGCGAGGAGCGCTGGCGCGCCTGCCTGCGGCGTGGTCGACCCTCGGCTCAAAAGAGACGACCCTGAAAATCCACGGCGCTTTGTCGCGCTCTCGTCCGCCTGGTATTCAGGTACGCTTGGCCTTCCCACGCCAAGAGAACTGGCTTCGGTGCGTCGCGCCTCCACCCAGCGTACCGCTGCGCGGGTCAACTCTTGGGCGGTTTGAAGGTGGAGCTTTTGTTTAATGTTGGCGCGGTGGGATTCCACCGTTTTGATGCTGATGATCAGGGCATCGGCGATCTCGCGGCTAGACTTGGCCGAACCGATCAAATCCAAAATCTGAAGTTCGCGGTCCGAGAGCTTGCCGATGAACGGATCGCGGTGCGCGCGTACGCCTCCGCTGTAACGATGCTCGAGAAGATAGGCGGAGACCTCCTCGGCAACGTAAAGCTTCCCGGAGAGCACCTTGTAGACCGCATCCAATAATTTGGGTGCGGTGTAACTTTTCAGAACATACCCCCGCGCTCCCGCCAAGAGAACGCGTTCGACGTATTCCACCTCGGGGTGCGCCGAAAAAACGAGCACGGGTAGCCCGGGGTACAGAGTGGCAATGTCCTTGATCAACTCGACGCCGCCTTTGCCCGCCAGAGTGACATCGGTGATGACAAGGTCGGGTTGCGTGGCGCAGAGTGCCGTCATTGCTTTGCGTGGTTCGTCCGCTTCCGCGCACACGGTTAGCCCGGGGTCCGCATTGATGAGCGCGGCCAAGCCGTGTCTGAGCAACGGTTGCGCATCGACGACGAGAATCCGCGCGCGCGCGGCAGGTTTGAACGAACTCAGGTGTTGGTTTGTCATGCTGTTTCCGGTACGTCGATGGTCTGAAAAATTGGGGGTGTGACTCCTCGGAAGGCCTCAGCGCAGAGAAAGAAAGCGATTCCAGCAAGGACCCGCGTTTTCACTGTAAACCCACCCCGGTAGGATGACGTCCTAGGGAAAATGCCTACCGCCCGTTGAATCCTAAAACCGCCAAGAATTTGCGGTCCGTTCCACGCAGAGAACCCGCGCGCCTGTTTGCGGGCCGAGAACTGAGGGGTTGGTTCTGCGTCCGAGAACGTGTCCGAACCCACCAACCATCGTTTGCGCGGAGCAGTGCGAGTCAAAATCTCATTACGCCTGCACATTCTAAAAACAGAAACGTTACCCGCTCTACAGAGCACACGGAAACCGCTTACATCCGTCGAAGAGGCATGATGGTGCATTGGCTGGTCAACTTCTATCCGGAGCGCCCGAGATGCGCAATTGGCAGTTTGTCTGATCTTGGACTAGTAGCCAGACCGTCCTCGTAGGGAAAACCCCTAAGATTTCTCTCGATTTCATTAGTCATTGAGCGCGAACGTGATATTATCTGCTCCGATGCCGGGTTTTGATGGTCCGGCAGAGCATGGAGGCCTTCATTCCAAGCCAAATCGTGATGTCTAACAATTTCCGTGAAAATGAAGCCAAATCAGCAAATCGCGGCGGACGCGGGTTGGCGTGAGGAAACTGCCGTTCGGGGGCGGATTCCGCGCGATGATCGAGCGGTTCTTGCCGGTGGCCAAGCCGCCGGTCGGCTCCGTCACGGCACACAGACGCTGGTGATTTTTTACGCTTTGCGGACGGGGCTTTTTGCGCGCAGAACGGTTTTGCCTCGGGATGATAGGCGAGGCGAGGCGAATGGCGGCCAAGCCGCGGTTGATTCGATGCGAGCCGGGTTGTTCTGCAAAACTGCTGCAAACGGGCAGAGAACAAGCTGGAACCCACGCGATATTGCCCGCTGCCTGAGTGCCGGAAATCGAGGAACCATTCCGGAGCGCGCTTTTTGGGCTGCTGTCGGGCATCATTTGACCAGATCGTCGTTATCCCTCGAACGACGTTTCCAGTACTGGCCAGCGCGGTTGACATGGCAGGCGGAATTTGAGGACCGGCACGCCGAGGGCATTTGGGACGGCGTTAGAAATCAGAACGGTCATGCGCGTGGTTGCTTTGAACCAAGCATTGTCGCGGCCTCTTCATTTCCAATGGTACGTTCATGAACAGCGCACACGACTTGCAGCGAACCTCGTTGATGAGCAAGGATAAACCCACTCTCGATGGTCCCACGTTCGCCTCTTTCGAGTTCGACACCCACACCGGGCTGACCTATTGGACATGGGAGTTCTACCGTCTCTGCGGGATGAGTCCTGAGGCGGACCTTCCACTCGACGAGCAGGGCATTCCCCTCGCGTTTTCTCCTGCCGACCGCGCGCGCATCCGCGCATTGTTCCGAGACGCGGCGGACACGCAAAACACGGATCGCCTGAACGTCGAGGTCCACTTGGCTCGTCCCGATGGTGTCAGCCGTTGGTTGCAACTACTAGGTCATCCGTTCACCGACTGTGAACGCCGTCGGTTGAACGGAATCGCCCTCGACATCACCGAGCGCAAGCGGTTTGACCAATCCCATGCCAGGGTTTTGCGAGAGCAGGCCATCTTTGCCGATTTCAGCTTGCGGGTCCGCGATGTGACGGACATCGCTTCAGCCTGCGATCTTGCCGCCACCGTTCTGGCTAGGAGCATGGACGTAGCTTTCACGAGAGTATTTGAACTGTTGTCCGACCAAAAAACGTTCCTGTTGCGGGCGGGTGCCGGGTGGCCCGCCGGCTTTGTGGGTGTCGCCCGTACGGCGGTGACCCGCGACGATCCGGCTGGCAGTGCTTGGCATCTCCGGCGGTCGGCGATCGTCAACAACGTTCAAACCGAGTCGGTTTTTGACCTGCCGACTTCGAGGCGTGCGGTCAGGGCGGTAAGCACCATGGTGGCGATCATCGCCACTGGGGAGTCGCCTTTTGGGATCATTGCGGTGGATACGACCGAGACCTACATATTCACCGAAAACGACCTGCAATTCTTACAGTCGATCGCCAACGTGTTGGCGGCGACGATCACCCGCATCCGTTCGGACGAGGCCCGGCAGGGAGAAGATCGTTTCACCGCCACGATTCTGAATACTTCAGCCACCCTGATTACCGTCACCGACCGTGCCGGACGGTTGGTGCGCTTCAATCCGGCGTGCCAAAGGACCACCGGTTATACAGTCGACGAGGTGCTCGGACATCATCTCAGCGAGTTTGTCTCCGAAGACGAAAGCTGCGATTTGTCACGCCACCTTACGGCGCTCGTGGAGGGTTCACCGGTGGAGAGTGTCCCGCGCGAAAATCACTGGCTGTCCCGCAAGGGAGAACGCAGGCTCATCTCCTGGTCGGATACGGTGCTGTGCGATGCTGACAGCCGCGTCGAATATGTCATCAGCGCGGGCCTTGACATCACCGAGCGCAAGCGCCTCGAGCAGGAAATCCTCGCCATTTCTGAACGCGAGCAGCGGCGTATCGGCCAAGACCTGCACGATGATCTGGGTCAACGCCTGACCGCCATCCAGTTCCTCAGCGAGAATCTGCGGCAGGACTTGGCCGAAGGCCTGCCCGCGGCCAGCGCCTTGGCCGCCCGCATTGCCACCATGGCCCACGAGGCGAACGACAACGCTCGCATGCTCGCACGCGGATTGTGCCCCGCGGCGTTCGACGCAGCGGGCCTGGTCGATGCCTTGCACGTCCTTGCCCGCAACACCACCACCTTGTTTCGGATTCGGTGCGAATGCCGGGCCGAGAACTCGCACCCCGTCATCGCTCCGGAGGCCGCGATCCAACTCTACCGCATCGCCCAAGAGGCGGTGAGCAATGCGGTCCGACATTCGCGGGCGACAGAAATTGTCATCGGGTGGCATTTGGATAGCCGTTGCGAACTGCGCGTGACTGACAACGGCGTCGGTTTCGCGGTTGAGCAGAAAGGAGGAGAAGGCATGGGGTTACGCAGCATGCGCTACCGCGCCAGTCTATTTCAGGGACACTTGTGCATCCATTCCCAGCCAGGCAGCGGAACACAATTGATTTGCGAAGTGCCGCCGTGGCTATGTCACCTCGGACGAGAGAACAGCGACTGAATCCCTATGATGCCACCACATCCAAACAAAAAACGCATCCTCATCGTGGACGATCACCCGATGATGCGTGAAGGCCTCGGTCACACAATCGGTCGTGAATCTGACCTCGCCGTCTGCGGGGAGGCCACCACTGCTGCGCAGGCGCTCGAAATGGTTGAGAAGCTTCGTCCTGATCTCGTTCTCGCCGACATTTCTTTGCCTGGACGCGATGGGGTAGAGTTGATCAAAGATTTGCAGGCTCTCAGTCCGGCCACGTTGGTGTTGGCGGTTTCCACGCACGAGGAGTCTATCTTCGCCGAACGGGTGCTCCGTGCGGGTGGACGTGGTTACCTTGCCAAACAAGAAGGCGGGGCGGAAATCGTGCGGGCCATCCGGGGAGTGTTGAGCGGGAGGATTTTTCTGAGCGAAAAGCTCTCCGCTCAATTGCTCCAGCAGGTTTACCGCAGCGGGCCGTTCAACGATCGGTCTGGCGTGAACCAACTGACCGACCGTGAACTGGAGATATTCCAGTTGATCGGTCGTGGTCTTTCCACCCAAGCGATTGGGGATCACCTCAACGTGAGCACAAAAACCGTTGACGCCCACCGCGCCAACATCAAGGAAAAACTGGGTCTCAGCACGAGCGCCGAACTGATTTCCTACGCTGCAACGTGGATGGCGAAGACGCTCACCCTGTGGTTGGTCAGCGCGGCTGCATCGTTTCTTTTGTGGAGCAACGGAACGGCTTAGGGCCTGTCCGGTTCATTCCCGATCTTGTTGTCGCCCCGGCACTCCGTTGCCGTGGCGACCGCAAAAAGCCCCCCACGCCGCTTGTTCAGACAGGCACTCGGCTAGCTCGACGGCCCGGGAAACGGAGTGGGTGAGGAGTCGTTCCTGGCAGGAGTGAGTTTGTACCAAAATCACAGAACGCGTCTGTGTCGAGCCCTCAGGCTCGCGACAAGAACTGCCATCGACCCGAGGGCCAAGGCGATCTGCTTGCTGCTTGGCTCGGGCACGATGCTCCCGCTGACCGCGAACACGGCACCGTTGCCGCTTCCGGAATACGTGAAATCAATGCTCGAAATGGCATGTCCAGCAAGACCATTGGCAGACAAGTTGAAGCTGCTGTCGTAGAGTCGGGGATTGTTCTCTCCGACGTTGTAAAAATCTCCGGACGGCACGTCCACCCTGCCTTTGCTGACAAACGCAGGATTCGCACTATCAAACCAACTCGGGACGTTCAAGCTCAGTGCAGTGTAGTTGGGAGTACCATCGCTGAAGTGCAGCGTGATCGCCTCGGTTCCGCCGCTGTTATCGCCACCTCCCGAAGCAACCAAGAAAGCGAGGTTGCTAAAAGCCGTGGGTGCGGTCAGCGTCAGGGTGCCGGTTTGATTGTTGGTGAGTAAAAGTGAATTGTTTTGAGTATATGGCTGCAGCTGGAAGGTCACTTCGGGGAGGTCAGCGCTGGTGAAGGGCGTGTTGTTGCTCGGCAGCCCGCTTGTCGAAGCGGCGGCATCCAAGCCACTCTCGTAGTAAGTCGTTCCAGTCTTGGAAATGTTGCTTTCTATCGTTGCCGTGACATAGCTGCCGTAGCTAGACCCTGCTTGGGGAACGGCTCCCTTTTCGACGATGATATCTTGGTTGTACCCGGTGGTTACGACAGGAATCAGTGTGGCTGCGTGTAAAGTCGCACCGCAACAGAGAACCGACGAGACACACGCTCCCAACTTGAGAGTCTTTGGAAAAGTAAAAAACCGGGGAAAGTTCATCTAGCAACGTCATAGCTTGGACTTGGCGAGGTGCCAATCAGGCTATCGCTGTTCTCTTCTAGGAGAAATCCTTAGAGAGCGCGTGGGCAGCCCGCCGCAGGCGTCGTCCCAGATGGTAGGGATGGCTCTCCGAGCCACTCCTTAGATTCTTCTGGAACAGGGAATGTCGCGAGACGGGCACGCTTACCCGATCCAAAACAGGGAGCGGCTCGGAGAGCCATCCCTACCATCTGGGACGACGCCTGCGGCGGGGGCTTCTCACCCGCTTTCTCAGAACAAAACTTTTGACGACACAGGTGATAGGTGAGTATGAGAAAGATTTCTCGGGTGGCGGAGTAAGTCCAAACCAAAGTCTAATCTACAAGGCACCACGTTCAACAGATTCCCAAACTTTGAAAATTGTGTTTCTCAGTCCAGCCGCACAACAAGGCGGTGCGGAAGCCGTCCTGCTGGATCTCCTCCAACTGCTCGTAGAAGCTCGTCCGACTTGGACGCTCCACCTCATTGTGGGGGAGGAAGGCCCTCTTCTGGTAAATGCAAGGGCAAAGGGAATCTTTTGCGAGGTGCTGCCTTTCCCGAAGGCCTTGCGCGCGCTTGGAGAGAACCGACAGCCCGCCGTCGCCCTAAAAGCCAAAAAAACGGGACGAATTCTGTTCCTCAAAGCGGCACGTTTCATTTCCTGGCTGCGGGTAGGAAAGGAGGCCGCTGTTTATGGATGGAAGTTGCGCAGACATCTCAAGCGCCTCCGACCCGACTTGGTTCATTCCAATGGAATGAAGATGCACCTATTCGGAACCTTAGCCAAACCGACGCGCGTTCCGCAGGTTTGGCATCTACACGAGTATCTGAGTAATCGTCCGACGATGAAACCGCTGCTGCGCCGGTTGGCTTCTCGTTGCACCCTCGTGGTGGCAAACTCGGAGAGCGTGGCCAATGATGTTCGCGCCACTCTACCCGGAGGGCCCGTGGTAGAGACGATCTACAACGCCGTTGATCTCGACGTGTTCAAGCCCGATGGGCCTGTACTTGACCTTGATCGGATTGCCGTCTTGCCGCCCGCTCCTTCCGGAACAATCCGTGTCGGGTTGATAGCCACCTTTGCCTTCTGGAAAGGCCACGAGATTTTTCTGCGGGCAGCGGCGACGGCCAACGAAAAAATTCGTTTCTACGTCGTGGGCGGTCCCCTGTACGCGACCATCGGAAGCCAGCGCACCATGAAAGAGCTCCGCGACTTGGCCAAAACGCTCGGCATCCTCCACCGGGTTGGGTTTACGGGCTTTGTGGGAGACGTTGCCGACGCGATGCGGGCCTTGGACGTGGTGGTCCACGCCAGTACGGAACCTGAACCATTTGGACTGGTCATCGTGCAGGCGATGGCCTGCGAGCGCGCAGTGATCATTAGCGCAGCCGGTGGTGCGCTCGAACTCGTTCGTCCGGGGACGAACGCTCTCGTCCATTCGCCAGGTAACGTGACCCAACTGACCGCCGCCGTGAATCAGCTTGCGGCTGATGCGGCCTTGCGCCTGCGCTTGGGGATCGCAGGGCGCCTTCATGTCCGCGAGCAATTCACTCGTCGGCAGATGGCGGCACGCATCGTGCCGCGTTACGAAGAACTTCTGGCACGTTCCCGCTGAAAATTCTGCACGTCAATGCGGGTCACCGTGCAAACACCGCGAACTGATCTGGATTCCTCCAGCCAAGGTAGAATTCGAGGCGCAGTTCAAACCTTTTTGGAAGTCCAGGCAGCGGCTCCGGGCGCTGGCTGCTCTTCGCCAAACGGCTGGACAACTATTTTTTCTAAGACAGAGCAACCGGGGTAACAAAAGTAGGGCTGTCTCTCCGCGTTCCAATAAAAACCTTACGCCAGGATATTCCGGGCGCAAGCGAGAGGAGCGGAAGAGGTGGCGTTCGAACCCACGGTTCCAATGAAGGCGCTCGCAAATGTCTCTCCCCTAAGTAGGTAAGCAGAGTGTTTTGCGTATTTGGCCGAGCCAGCAGTGTTTCGA
>CAXTOX010000007.1:0-51083 GCA_964245885.1 uncultured Chthoniobacterales bacterium
CGTCTGGGGACAAAACCGGTGAAGTTCAACCCGCCGTCGACGTAGAAGCTGACGAAATTCACGTCTTCCGGCGCGCCGCCGACCCGCAGGAAGCCGCTGATCGTGCGCCCGGCCGCCTTGTACAAGTCCTGGTCTACCACGCCGTAGACACCGAAGTTTGTGCTGCGGTCCTCGCCGTTGCCCGTGCCCAACGCCACCCGGGTCTGTGAATCAAAGGTCTGGAACGCTTGGCTACCGGTGTGGACGAACGCCCCGAGCTTGTACGTGCCCGTCAGACCGCGACTGCCGGGCGACTGGTTCAGGTAATAGGCAATCTCCGAGAAAATGAGCGCGCCGTCGCGCGAACGCAGGTTGAAGTTCGTGCCGTGATTGTTCTGGTCCTGGCTGCCGCCGCTGTCGCCGCCGTAGATGCCGGCCTGGAACGAAAACTTCGAGGTCGGCTGGACCGCGATCCGCACTCCGGGCGCGGCGACCGGGTAGATGGGCGGATCGGGCAGGTTGGCTCCCACGAGCGTAAACGCGCCGAACGTGCCGTTGAGGAACAGCGTGCCGTTGCTCGTGGTGAAGAACTCGGCGTCCGCCGCCAGGATGCCGGCGCGGATCGAACCGCGCTTGTCCCAGAAGCCTTGCTGAAACCAAAGTTCCTGCAAGCGCACGGTGTTGTAGCCGGAGATGTTGCTCGTGTTGGAGAAATCCCCCGTGTGCCGCACGGAGAGTCCCTGGCCTTGGAGCCACAGGGCGTTGACGTGGAAGGTCAGGTCGTCGGTCAGGCCGTGGGTCAGGCGGTCCACGTCAATGTCGAGCGGCACGTTGAGCAGGCCGTCGTAGATGATCCCGTGCTTGATCCCCCCGGTCGGATTGCCCATCACCTCGCCGATGTAGGCGGGCGTGATGGAAATGCCGAGGCTGGTGGCGAGTTCGGTGCGCAGGCCGTTGGGATCGCCGAGCAACTCTTCGCGCAGGAAGATCGAACGCGGCCCGCCGGTCAATCCCTCCGGCGTCAGCGCATTGGGGGTGGTGGAGCTGATGACCCCGACGCGGTCCTGATCGGGGCCGGGGAGCAGGTTCGTGGCCGCGCGGGCGGCGGGAGCCAGCGCGACGAACGCGGCGAGGAGCGAGGTGAACGCCTGCAAAGGCGACGGCTGGGTTTTATGACGGTGCTTTTTCATACTTCTAAACTCATACATAAAAGGGTAATTATTGACGCTACAAGCCCGGATGGATCAGGATTGCGGGAAACCGCGGCGGCTGCCGGGCAGGGAACTACACCCCGGCCGGTTCCGGTTCGTTTCGCCGTCCAGCCGGGACCGGCCGGCGCGGCGACGCGCCTTGCGCCGCCTGCCGTTGTGCCTGCGCGGACTGCCACTTCGTCCAGAGCCAGGCCCCGCCCACGTACACGAGCGCCAGCGGAGGGATGAAGAGACCTTCCCAACTCGGGTAGAGGCCCAGCCACAGCCCGGTCCAGTTCGGCAGGTGGAGGCCCGGCACCGGGTGGACCGGCAGCCAGCCCACCGTCTGGAAGAGCCGCGTCGTCGAACCGAGGAAGCTCACCATGATCGACACGACGAGCACCCCCGTGACCACGAGCAGTTTCCGGTAGGGCAACTTCACGCCGAACTTGAAGGTGCATCCGCCCACCAGTCCGATGAACGCCGCGCCCGCCGCGATCCCGCCCCACACGGCGGCCGGGTTGCCGTCGAGGATGAGCGATTGCAGGAACAGCGCGGACTCGAAGCCTTCGCGGTACACCGTCAGGAAGCCGACGCCGAGCAGAGCCAGCGCCTCCCAGCGGCGTTCACCGACACCCTGCGCGGCCTTGCTGAGCGAACGGATTTTCGCGTTCCAGCCGACCCAGTAAAATTTGTGGAACACCCAGTTGGTGACCAGCAGGAGGATGCACACTGCCAGGATCGACACGACCGCTTCCAGCTTCTCGCCGTAATGGCTGAGCGACTGCACGATGGTCCGGGAGAGCCAGAACGTGATGGCTGACGCCCCCACGCCCAGCCACGCGCCGCCGACGATCCCGCGCCGCGTGCCGGCCTGTTCCACGCCGCGCAGACCCGCCAGCAAAGCGGCGAGCACGACCACGGCCTCCATGCCCTCGCGGGCGATGATGGAAAACGCCGTGAACGCCAGGGTCCCCGGCGACACCGCCGTTTTGAGCAGGCTGACGCTGTTGTCCATGCCGTCGAGCGTGCGTGCATAGGCAGCTTCGAGTTCGTCCATCGGCGCGCGGCGGTCGAGCAGCGCCTTGATGCCGGGGGCCTCGGGCGTGCCGTCGATGAAGCTTCGCTCCACGTTGCGGCCAAGCTCCGGGTCGCGCGGCAGCACGCGCGGCTCGATCTCGGCGTCGAAGCCTGTGTACGCGTCGAGGCGCTGGCTCTCGGCTTCCTGCCACTGGTCGGCCTTGGCGGCGGCGAGCGAATTATTGATCGCGGCACGCACTTCGAGCGCCGTTTCCTCGATCACGTTGGACTTGTCGCCGGCGCGGCGGGCGCTGAGTTGGAAGTCACCCTCCAGGATATCCGAGATCGCTTTCGCTTGGGCGACGACCTCCTCGACCGGGGCTTTCTGCGCGACCGTACGGCGCAGGGTCTCGAACTTATCGACGAGTTCGCGGTGACGCTTGTTGTACGCGTCGGCCTGGTCACGCTGCCACACGGGGCCGAGTTCGTTGACCAAGGACTGCGCCTGCTGGCTGAACTGCGTGGCCTCACGGAACTCCAAGGCGATGAGGATGTGGCCGTTCGCCACGCCGTTGCGGTATTCCTGCGGGATGAGTTTAACGAAACGAGCCAGCAATCGTTCCAGGCGCGACACGTCCTTATCCGAGAGCAGATTGGGCAGGGTGCCTTCCACGTCCTGCCGCCAGAGGGCGATCTTCTGCGAATCCTCCGGCGAATCGAACGGCTCCGCCAAGGCCGGGGCGGCCGACGCCTCGCGCCCGGCGGCGGGCAACTCGGCGGCGGCGAGCAGCGCGGCCGGGAAGCGTACGAGCGCACGGATTTCGCTCGTGTACACCTCGACGAACGCCGTGTTGGCGTCACCGCGCTTCAAGCCTTCCTGCAAATAGTCCAGCAACTGCCGCGAACGCGTGGTCTGCCAGCCGATGTACTCGCGCGCCAGGGCCTTGGTGATGGCGGGTTGACCCGCCTGCGCAGGGTCGATATTTTGCAGCAACAGCGCGTTCTCCTCGCCGCTGGCGTAACGCGGCAAGGTGACGATCGAACGCCACTCGCGGGTCTCGGCCAACTGCCCGGCGCGCTGGGCGCGGAGCATTTCTAAGGCGAGCACGTGCTGGAGCCGGGCGCGGTCCAGACCGACCTGGGCAGCGACGATCGTGCCCGCCGGGGTCGCCTCGTTCAGCAAGGCAAGCGCGTCGGCGTCTTTCACGACCGGACGCAGGGCGTCGAACGCCCCGGCCAGCGCGGCGTTTGCCTCGGGGGGCGTCGAACCGGCCTGCACGTCGAGCGCGGCGTCGTCCAACCGGTTTTCCAGGTCGTGGACGGCATCCGCGAAGTCGTTAGCGCGGACGGCCGTCACTCCCGGCGCACCGCACAGCGTCAGCACAGCGGCACACAAGAAGGGGATGGAGCGGAGTTTCATCTAGAAGGTAACCGGATCGGAAAGCGAACGTCGCGCGAGGACCAGGATCAAGCCAACGTCGGCTTGGGCGGCAACTTGAGGTTCATCTCGACGGCCATCTGCTTGAGGTGCGGGGTGAGCTGGTCGGTATGGCGCTTGGCTTGAAAGGCGAGTTCCTCGATCTCGGCCGCCGTCACCTTGCTGCCGCTCTGGCGCTCGCGGGTGTCCACGCGGTTGATAAAGTTGAGGATGTCAGCGTATTCGCTCTTGAGCCGGGCGGCGAGCGCCGGGTCCTTCTGGCCGAGTTCGGGCAGGATGGCGTTGCACATCAGCGAGAGGCTGAACATGATGCCGCGCATGTCGAGCACGCGGCTCTCGGCGACGTAGCGGCCCAGCGACGCCTGCGGGTTGTAGCGCGAGTCACGCCAATCGTCGAAATAGCCGTTGAGCGTGGGCGTCATCCACACGAGCGCGCCGACGCATTCGTCGAGCGTGGGCTGCCAGCGGTTGGCGATGCCCTGGAGTTCGTCGATCTTGCGGGCGCAGTCGTTGGCGGCGGACACGAGCACGTCGGCGCGCGGGAGCACCGTCACGGGCTTGACCTTCGCGGCGGCCTCGGGGCTGAGGCGCTTGATGAAGAGTTCCTTCGTGCCCCAGAGCGTCGGCTCGATGACGTAGTGGAACAGGTTGCCGTTGCGGTCCGTGATGACCTTGCCGTTGCGGTCCTTGAGGACCAGCGTGGAGGCGGGCGAATCGGTCGTGGCCTCGCTTTTGGGCACGCCGGCGTCGAGGTAATTGTCGAAATCCACCATCAGCTTGGTGCCGGCGGTGATGCCCTCGATGGTCTCGTAGCCGTCGTTGTGATAGATCCGGAAGTCGCCCTGCATCTTGGCGACGAGCGCGAGGGCCTCGGAGCCGTGTTCGATGGCGACGCGGTTGTAGTCGCCGCCGCTGGCGTCCACGAGCTTCTGGTAATCGTCGGCGTTTTTGACGAAGTCGTGCGCCGCGCCGTCCATGCGGCTGAGCTTGCCGGTGAGGTAGCTCTTGATTTCAGCCACTCCGCCGCCTTCGGCACGCGCGAAAGACGCGCTTCCCGCGAGGGCGGCACAGCAACCCGCCACGGCAAACAAAAGCCGGGCCGGCCGGATGGAGGCGAACAAATTTGGGTAGACGGGGACTTTCATGTTCCCGACCTTGCCAGAGTCCGGCGAATCCCGCTAACGCCCGCTTGCGGTGGATTGACGGCGGATTGCACTCTGCGCCCGACAGCGCGTTGCGGTGCTAGTACATGACGCGCGACTGCGTGGCGTCGCGCTCGATGAGCTGCCGGCCGCCCGGCATCTCCCACGCCGCCACGCTGTTGCCACGCACCGTCACAATCCCGCTGCCGTCCTGGATGAACGTCAGCGGCACATAGTCCAACCGGCCCGTGCCCGTGCCGTAGCCGGCCCTGGCGTTGGCGATCTTCAACCCCAGCCGCCAAGCCGTCGTGTCCCAGCACCGCAGGTCGGGGTACTGCGCACCCGCCAGCGTCTTGCCGTCCGGCGAGACCGCGAGCGGGAAACCTCCGCCCGGCAGGTTCGCCTGCAACCGGCCGTCCGCTGACGACCACGCCTGCGCGGTCCCGTCGGTGGCCGTGACCACCGCGCGCCCGCCGTCGGCAAAGACCACCTGCCGCACCTGCGCGCCGGCATTGGGAGTCACTTTCAACTCTGCCACGAGCTTGCCCGTCGCCACCTCGTACACGGCGGCGGCGGGGTAGCCGTCGCGCTTGCCTCTGACGGTGCGTTGCTCGTCGCCGCCGACCGCCAGCAGCCGGCCGTCGGCCGAAAACGCTGCCGTGCCAAACGATTTTTGCTCACCGGGGATCGTCCGCAACGGCTTCAGGTCCGGCACCGCCAGCAAGGCGACCCCGGTACCCGCACCGACCGCCGCCAGCGTTTTGCCGTCCGGGGAAAACGCCAGCGCGCTACCGCCGAAGAGTTCCTTGATGGGCTGAACCGCCACGGGCTTGCCTCCGGCGGCATCCCACAAGGCGGCACGGACACTGCCCCCTGCGCCGACAAAGCCCGCCAGCCGCTTGCCGTCGGGCGAGAAAAACACGCTCTCCACGCCGTCGTCCGCGTCAGGATTGATCAACGCCTGTCCGGCGGGCTTGCCGTCCGCCGCCGTGAACACTTGCCAAGAGCGGCCCTCCGCGCCGCCTGCCGGCTTCTCGGCGCGGGCGGCGAGGAGCCGGCTGTCGGGCGAGAACACCACGTCGATGGTCCCCGCCGGCAGTTCGACCTCGGTTTTACCGCTGACGGTCTCCCACACCCGCCACCGGCCGTCGAGGTTTTCGGTGACGAAAAGCTCGCCGTTTGGAGACAGCGCCTCCGTGCGTTCCCAGTCGAGCGGGCCGCGCGGGCCGCGTTTGCCGTCGTCGGCGCTGACGGTGCGCTTGGCCGCGCCCGGACGCGGGTTCGCCCGCGCGGGAGAGTCGGGGTACAACGTGGCCGGCGTGGAACCGGGATTTTGCGCGGCGACCGGCAGCACGGCAGCGAGGCCGCCACAAACGGCGAGGAGGACGGAGGTTTTCATGGACAAAACTTACGCGGCGGCCGGCACCGAAAACGTGGCCAGCGCCCCCGCCACCCACGTCGGCGCGGGCGCGGCGAGCACGTCGGCGTAATCGACCAACCGCAGGCCGTGGACGTTCACACACAAACCCGCCCCGAGTAAATGGGCCATCACCGGACCGGGGTCGCGAAAGTCCGACTTCGCGCCCGCCGCGTGACTCAGGAACCCGGGGAAATCGCCGCTGGCCAGCCGCTGGAAGCCCTCCCGCACGCCCGCCAGCGCCCAGTCGACGGTGGCGGGATCGTCGCGCGGGCGCAGTTCCGGGAGCGGCGTGTCGTAGCCGATGCCGTGGTGAACCGGGTCCGCCGTCGCCACGAGGAACGCGCCGCCTGGCGCCACCCGGAAGGCACGCAGCTCGTCCACGCCCGGGAGGTCGGCCGGGTGCTCGCCGGTCAGGAAAGGGAACCGCCGCGCGACCTGCGGCGGCGGCTGTCCCTCTCGTTGCGCCGCGGCATCGAGCAGCGCGCAGAAGCCGTCGAGTGAGAATTCTTCCTCCCAATGCCCGCCGCCGTCCGGCGCGCCGGGACCATGGACCCGCCGCAGCGTCCGCCGCGCCCGTTCGTCGCCCGCACGCGCCTCCCGCACGAGCGCCGCATCCTCCACCCGCGCGCCATGGAGCACTCCCAGCGCCAGCACGGTGGAGCGGCCGGAACGCACCGCCGCCAAGGCCGCCGCGGCGGCGAGTTCGCCGGAGGTTTCCAGTCGGGTGTGTGGGAACACCACGGCGTCCGCGCCGCGCAGGCGGGCGGGCAGGCCGAGCGCGTCGGCACGATCCAGGCAGGCGTGCAGACCCGCCGCGCCGAGGCGCTCGCGCTCGCGGGCGTAGAACATCTTCCAGTCGCGTGCCGTTTTCATGCCAGCGGCACTTTAACACAGAGACACGGAGGACCACGGAGGACCACGGAGGACCACGGAGGACCACGGAGGAAAGCAAAAAAGGGAATGGGAGTTTCTTTTTGCCTCTTCGTCTTTCTCCGTGGTCCTCCGTGTCTCTGTGTCTCTGTGTTAAAGCTGCGCGTTCCCGGCCGTACAGCGAGCATTTTGCCGACAGCCTAAACCCGGTTTACCCTTGCGTACCAACCACCCAAGACCTCTATGCCTCCACGCCCGCCGCGTCCCGCCTTCGCCGTTGCCGCCGCTGCCCTCCTGACTTTTCTGATGACCCCCCTCCTTCCCGCTATCGACGTTCCCGCGTCCGACCCTGCCACCGGTGCCAACCCGCTCGTGCTCGACCCCGACGCCGCCAAGCCGCCTGTCACCGAAAAGAAGCCCCATGTCACCGGCCTGCACGGCGACAAGATCCAGGACCCGTTCTTCTGGCTGCGCGAAAAGAAAAGCCCCGCCGTCAGCGAACATCTCAAGGCCGAGAACACCTACACCGCCGCGGTGATGGCTCCCTTCAAGGCCTTCGAGGACAAGCTCTACACCGAGATGCTCGGCCGCACCAAGCAGACCGACGTGACCGCGCCCTACCCGCAGCGGGGTTACTGGCTCTACTCGCGCACCGAGGAGGGCAAGCAGTACCCCATCCTCTGCCGCAAGAAGGGCGGCGTGGATGCGCCGGAGGAAGTCGTCCTCGACGTGAACCAGCTCGCGGCGGGGCAGAAGTTCATGGCCCTGGGCGATTTCGACTACAGCGACGACAACACGATGCTCGCGTATTCCACCGACGTGAACGGCCACCGCGACTACGATTTCCACCTGAAGAACCTCACCACCGGCGAGGAAATCAAGACGCCCATCGGCAAGGTCGCCGGCATCACCTGGGCAGCCGACAACCTGACGCTCTTCTACGTCACCGAGGACGAGGAAACCAAACGCTCCGACAAGGTCTACCGCTACACGCTGGGCGAGAAGGCCGCGACGTTGGTTTACGAGGACAAGGACGAACTCTTCGACGTGAACGCCGAACGTTCGCTCGACGGCGCGATGGTCTTCATCGGCTCGGCCAGCAAGCGCACTACGGAATATAGCTACGTGCCCGCGGACCAACCGAAGACCGCGCCGAAGATCATCGTCCCGCGCCGACAGGAAATCGAATACTACCACCGCGAGGATCTTTTCTATATCCGCACCAACGACGGCGCGAAGGAGTTCCGGGTGGTGACCGCCCCGGTCGCCTCCCCCGAGGTCGCGCGGTGGCGCGAACTCATCCCGGCCCATCCCGGGGTCAAGATCGAGGAGTTCCAGCCGTTCAAGGAGTACGCCGTGCTCGGGGAGCGCGCCGACGCCCTGCCGCGCTTCGAGGTGTACAACTTCGCCACCCGCAAAACGCAGCCGATCCTGCTGCCCGAGGCGGCGTACGACACCGCCGCGGACCACAACGCGGAGTTCGACGCGGGCGTGTTCCGCTTCAACTACCAGTCGCCCGTCACGCCGCTGAGCATTTACGAATACCACTTCGCCACCGGCGAGCAGACCCTCCTCAAGCGCAACGAAATCCTCGGCGGCTACGACCCAGCGCGCTACACGGTCGAGCGCGTGCAGGTGAAGGCCGACGACGGCACGCCGGTGCCGTTGGACGTGATCCGGCGCAAGGACGTGGCGCTCGACGGCAGCGCGCCGTGCTGGCTGTACGGTTATGGGTCATACGGCCTCTCGGAAGACCCGACGTTCTCGTCCGCGCGGATCTCGCTCCTGGAGCGCGGGGTAATCTACGCCATCGCGCACATCCGCGGCGGCGGCGAACTCGGCGAGGCGTGGCACGAGGGCGGCCGGATGATGACCAAGAAGAACACGTTCACCGATTTCGTCGCGTGCGCGGACTATCTCGCGGACCACCAGTACACCGCGCACGACCGGCTCGTCGTCGAGGGCGGCAGTGCGGGCGGCCTGCTCATCGGCGCGACGCTGAACCTGCGGCCCGACGTGTGCAAAGCGGCGGTGCTGGCAGTGCCGTTCGTGGACGTGCTCAACACGATGAGCGACCCGACCCTCCCGCTGACCACGAGCGAGTACATCGAGTGGGGCAACCCGAATACCAAGGCGGAGTACGACTACATCAAGAGCTACAGCCCGTACGACAACCTCCACGCGGCGAACTATCCTAACATCCTGCTCCTGACCTCGCTTAACGACAGTCAGGTGCCCTACTGGGAACCGGCGAAGTACGCCGCCAAGCTGCGCACGCTCAAGACCGACCACAACCCGCTGCTGCTCAAGATCAACCTCGACGCCGGCCACGGCGGCGCGTCCGGCCGCTACGACCGTCTGCACGAAGTGGCGTTCGAGTACACGTTCGGGTTGGCATCGCTGGGGCTGGTGAAGTGAAGCGGGTATCCCGCCGCAGGCGTCGTTCCAATAGGTAGGGATGGCTCTCCGAGCCGTCCCAAAATTTTCTAGCAAGGCTCATCGTGCGCACAAAGATCATCCAAGCCAAATTTAAAGCGTTTTCCGGTTGCTCGTAGAATTTTCAGCTCCGGCAGGGGCGCAAGCGTTTAGCCCACGGCGTAAGCCGTGGGTGAGCATGTTCAAAAACGCTGTAGCCCCGGCAGGGGCGGAAGAAAACCCACGTCGCGGTCCGCTCTAACCGAGCACGAAACGTTCGTCGTAGGCCACGTTGTGCTTGCGGAGCAAGACGACGTACTCTTCGGCAGACCCGATGCGCCGGTGGTGTTCCTCCTGTCGGGCGATGTATTCAACGTGGGTGAGCAGCAGCGTCAGCGTGTGGGCCACGCCGGTTTTCTTACGCCCCTGCCGGGGCTGTGACGATGAAAAACCGTGTTCCCACGGCTTGCGCCGTGGGCTGAACTCTTACGCCCCTGCCGGGGCTGGAGAGTCGGTAGGCCGAGCTTTCCCACGGCTCACGCCGTGGGCCAAATTCTTACGCCCTGCCGGGGCTGTAAACTCTACGAGCCACCGGAAAACGCTTTACTGCACGATGATCTTCCCGCGCATCCCCGCCGCCGTATGACCCGGGAACGTGCAAACGTACTCGTACACCCCCGCCGCCGTCGGCGTGAACGTGATCGTGTCTTCCTCGCCGGGGCCGAGCAGCCTCGTGTAGACGATCATCTGGTCGACCTGCTCGTCCTCAGGCAGGTAACCGGCCGCCGCGCGCGGGCTGGCGCTGGCCGCCGCGATGAACGCCGCCACGTCCGTGCCCGGTTTGAGCACGACGAGGTTGTGCGCCATCGCCGCTTTGGGCAGCGAACCATCGTTGGTGAGCGTGAGGACAATTTTCTGACCGACCGTGCCGCTGATGTCCGTGGTGTCGAACTTCATCTGGTCGTTGGCGGAGACGGCGACGGCCTGATCCCCGGCGGCACGGGCGGCGGCCGGGGCGAACGCGAGGAAACCGACCGCAATGACGGCGGCGATCTGGTGCAGGGAGGGCATGGGAAGGAAGAAGGGGGCAACGGATCTTCCCTGTAATCGTGCGCCCGGCCACCGGCAGGTGCATCCCACGGGAACTGCCGCTGCGAACACAGAAGACGCCATGCGCTCCACCGATTTTCCTCTCCCCTCGTTCCGCCGACTTGGCTTGTTCGCCGGCCTCGTTGCCGGAACGCTCTCTCCTGCCCTTCGCGCGCAGGATGACGAGGTGGCCAAGCGCGACAGCCAGCCTCCCGCCGAACTCGCCAAACTCGCCGGTGACTGGACCCACGACGCTCCCGGCACCAGGCACCGCATCGACCTCGACCAACTCCCCCCGCCCTACGCGACGAATTCCCCCGTCAACGGACCCAAGCTCATCAGCCGGCCGGAAGGCGCGCAACTCCACGTGCCGGACGGTTTCAAGATCGAGGAATATGCCAGCGGCTTCCAGAACCCGCGCTACCTGCTGACCGCTCCCAACGGCGACCTCTTCGTGGCCGAGACCGGGGCCAGCAAGGTCCTCGTCCTGCGCGCCAAGGACGGCGGCCACCCGCCCGAAACGCGCGAACTTTTTGCCAAGGACGGCCTCAACAAACCTTTCGGCCTCGCCTTCTACCCACCCGGTCCGAACCCGCAGTACCTCTACGCCGCCAACACGGACGGCGTCGTGCGTTACCCGTACAAAAATGGCGACCTCCAGGCGACAGGCCCGGCCGAGAAGCTGCCCGCCCGCATCATCGGCGGCGGCGGGCACTCGACGCGCGCGCTGGTGTTTTCGCCGGATGGCAAGACGCTCTACGTGACCGTGGGCAGCGGCTCGAACGTCGACGACCACAACAACCCGGTCGAGCGTGAGCGCGCCCTGGTCTGGGAGATGCACCCGGACGGGACTGACCAAAGAATCTTCGGTTACGGGATCCGCAACCCGGTGGGCGTGGCGATCCGTCCCGGCACGGATGAAGTCTGGGTCAGCACCAACGAACGCGACGGCCTCGGCGACGATCTCGTGCCGGACTACATCACCCGCGTCACGCCGGGCGGCTTCTATGGCTGGCCATGGTTCTACCTGGGCAGCCACCAGGACCCGCGCAAGCCCGGTGAACACCCGGAGCTGGCCGACAAGGTGCTCAAGCCCGACGTGCCGGTGCAGAGCCATTCGGCGACGTTGAACCTGACGTTCTACAGCGGCACGCAGTTCCCGAAGGAGTACCGGGGCGACGCGTTCGCGGCGTTTCACGGGAGTTGGAACCGCAACAAGCGCACCGGTTACAAGATCGTGCGCGTGCCCATCGACAAGGACACCGGCAAAGCGCGCGGTGACTACGAGGATTTCGTGACGGGGTTCGTCAACGCGGACGGCAACGTCTGGGGCCGACCCGTGGGTGTAACGATGGCCAAGGACGGCAGCCTGCTTTTCAGTGAGGACAACGGCGAGACCATTTACCGGGTCAGCTACGTGGGGAAGTAGGGCTTTCCTGCCGCGGCGGCGTCGTCCAGCGCCGCATTCTCGGGAACATCGCAGGCGGGAGGATAGGGCTTATAGGACCTATCTGGTTTCTTGACCTTGCCAGCCGTTGCGCCGACCATCGCCCCAGGATGAACAACGACCCCTCGGAACGCCGCCGCCTGCGGTGGTTGGAAATTTTCGCCACGGCTTACCTGCTGGCCGGGTTTGCCCGGGTGCTGTACGAGTGCATCGAGACGCGCGGCCTGTACGGCTGGTTGGCCGACCAGCAGATGCAGCGGCTGGGTCAGTTCAATTTCAAGATGACCGCGCTCGGCGCAGGGTTCATTTACCTGTTCCCGGTTTCGTTGGTCTTCAGCCACATCAAGCGTGTCCGCGCCCGGCTGACCCGCGCCGGGGTTCTCGCACCGAAGGTCAACGACGCCATGCGCGAAGCGGTGGGCACCGCGCGGGTGTTTGTACTGGTCGGCCTGGGTCTCGCGCTGGCGGGCGGGGCCGGGTCCGGCGTCATGGAATGGCAGAACGAGGCCAACGCGCGGGAGAGCGTCAAACCACTCTCCCTGACCGCGTTGGAGACGCTCTCCGCCGCCGACGCCGCCAAGCTGAAGTTCGTCGAGGTCAGCGCCACCTGCCAGACGCGCGCGGCCTACCGCTGGACCGAAACCGACCGGCAGAACAGCGTCCGGGAGATCCATCACCGCTGCTTGCCGCTGACCGGGCCGGACTGGCGGCCGGGGCAGCCCGTGCGCTTTTTCCTGAACACCACGGTGGACGTTTCCTATCCGCCGGACGGCAGCGGCCAGCCGTTCGTGCCGCGGTCCTTCGACGACGCGCCGTTCGTGGGGACGTTCGAGGGTGAACTGAAGGGGGCAACCCTGCCCGCGTTCGTCTACAACGCCTTGCAGCGCGCGGGCATCACGGTCGCCACGCCTTACTACGTGCTGGAACACCAGACGATGGGCGGCAAGCCGCGGATCATGTCCCGGCAGGAAATGCTGCTGCCGGTCATCCTGGGCGGCGGTCTCGGACTGGTCTTTTTGCTCGGCGGCGCGCTGATGTACTGGCGGCGCAAAGGATACGCCGCCCGCATCGCGGCGCGGCGCGGCTGGCCGCTGTCCGTTGACAGCCGAACAGTGCCGGAGGACCAGAGACGGCGGCCTGTACTTTAGAGAGCGTGTGAGAAGCCTCCGCCGCAGGCGGGCTGCCCAGACACTTCTCACCCGCTTTCTTACAGCGTTTTCCGTTTGCGTGTAAGGTCTCTGTAGCTCCGGCAGGGGCGCAAGAATTTAGCCCACGGCGTGAGCCGTGGGAAAGGTGGCTGGCAGTGTCAAAGCCCCGGCCGGGGCGTAAGAAAAAACGCGGGTCTTCCACGGACCAGCGCGCGGGTTTTCTTACGCCCCGGCCGGGGCTGGCGTGTGCCCCGTGGATGACCCACGGCTCACGCCGTGGGCTAAACTCTTGCGCCCCTGCCGGGGCTGAAGACCTTACGCGCAACCAGAAAACGCTTTAGTCGCGCCGACGTGAGGCCGCCCGGAAGCAGCCCCCCGCCGCCAGGCCGGAAACCACCACGAGCACGATGGCGAGCGGCTTCGGGCGGGTCAATTTTTCGAGCGTCTGCGTCGCGTGCGCCATCAGCAAGCCGGTCGCGCCGACGTTGCGCTGAACCGCTTGATCATAGGCGTTGGATTGTTCTTGCATCGCGAGCACGTCGTCGTCGGCTTCCGCGTCGTTCCGCAGGCTCTGCCGATAAAGCAAGCCGCCGATCCCCAGGCCCGCCGACAGCACGAGGATGCCGAGCAGGTTGAGCCGCGTGCGTTGCCGCAGGATGGATCGCATGGTCAACGCTGCGCCACGTAGAACACGTACGTCGCGCTGTATTCCACCCGGCGTTCCTGCCCCACTTTGGATCGGTCAACGGCTTCCACCGGTGCCTTCCCGCCGACCGTGGCCACGCGCTGGATGCTCTGCATCTTCGCCATCATGCCGGCACCGTCCTGCGCGACCACGTCGAGCAGCAGCCACGGAATGCCTTTGCCGTCGGGGGCGTCCGCCTTGGCTTTGACTTTTCCGACCACCTTGCTGCCCGGGATCAGTTCCCACGTCGGCCCGGCGTAGTGCTTGCCGACCTTCTTGCCCGCTGCGTCGAACAAGTCCGCTTCCGGCGCTTTGAAGGCCCACTCGAATTTATCCGTCTCGCCGGCCACCGGGCGGCCCTCGTAGATTTGCACGCCCTTGGCCGTGAGCACGAGCGACGGTGCCTGGCCGGACGGAACCGCCAAGCTTGCGGGCACGGCGGGAAGGCTCGGCGGCGCGGGATCAGCGCCCCGCGCGGGCAGCAGCGAAGCCGAAAAACAAGCCAGGACCAACGCGAGGCGGCGGGAATTTTTCATCGTCCATTCCATTCGGATGCCGACGGGAGAATGCACGTCTCCGCCTCATGCCACCAACTGCCCCTTGCGCTCGGCCACCGCGATCCGCGCTTCCGCGCCGGAGTTAAACTCCAAAAAATCCGCCTCGATGCCGTCGCTGAAGATCACCCCGTTCTCCGCCATCTGCGACAACAGCCGCAACGGTTCGCGCGCCGTCACCGCGCCGAACACGAGCGTGGCCGCCGTCGTGCGGCTCGGGAACGGTTCCCGCACGGTGAAGTACAGGTAATCCGCATCCCAACCCATCGGCGGGATGGTCGGCTTCTCCGCCGCCGCCGCCCCGGCAGCGCCGTGGATCGTCGTGCTGATGGCGTCCGCGCCGGTGAGCAGGCTCTTGAGCCAGCCCGTCGAACCCAGCCCCGTCGAGACGATCACCCCGCTGGAACTGTGCGTCTCGTGCCGCAGGCCGTGGTGGATGACGTAGCGCGCCGAAACGTGCGAGCGCGGGCCGACGAAGAAATCGTTCACCGCGTAGAGGGTGCGTCCGTCGTTGAGCGATGCCTTGGCCATCGTGACCGGCTTGCACCCGCGCCGACCCTTCAACGTGTCGGGCATGATCTTCGCCAGGTCTCGCACGAGGAAGGGCAGCAGCACGCCGTCGAACCGCCCCGGGTCCGGGTTGACCCCGACGACGGGCCGCGCGCCGGTGTACTTGAGCGTGTTGGCCACCAGTCCATCCTGCCCGAGCACGACCACGGTGTCTTCCGGTCCGAACACGAAGTTAGGTAAATAGTTCCGGTCGATGAACTGCACCAGTCCCAGCGGACGCAACGCGGCGTCGGTTTCCTCGACGGCGGCGCGGTAGGTGTCCTGCTCTTTTTTGTAATCGCTGAAATCGCCGCCGAGGTGTTCGACGTAGAACTTCGCCTGCCGTTCGGTGTTAAACCGCCGCCGCAGCCCTTGCAGCCGCGCCTCGCGGGTGACGACGACGATCTTCTTTTCGGTCTGCCGCTGCACGGGAGCGTCCGGTTATCTTCGAGGAGCGGTGCCGCCCGGCGCCAGCAGTTCGCGCAACAGGTCGGGCGAGAGGTTGAGCTGGCCGATCTTGTCGGCGCGTCCCGCGAGTTCCTGGAACGCCGCGGCGATGAGTTGGTCGGGCTTCATGCCGATGCTGGCGAGCGACTGGACTACGTTCGGGTCAGCGCCGGCGAGCGCCTTCATCGTCGCGGCGACGGCGTAGGCGCGCGCGTCGGCCTCAGCGCGCTGGTTGTCGCTGGCGGCGGCGACGAGGTCCTTGTTGCGGCCTTCGAGGGTGATGCGCGCTTCGAGTTCGGCGGCGCGCAGGGCACTCCTTTTTTCGAGCACGCTGCGCTCGGTGTCGATCTCGGCGTCGCGGATCTGGCGTTTCTTGAGTTCGACGGCGAGTTCGGTGGCGAGTTCGTTTTCCTTGATGGCGCGTTCCTGTTCGATGGAGGCGTTGCGGCGGCCGTAGAGCGCGTCGTCGGACTCCTTGAGGAGGGCTTCGCGCGCGGCGGCCTCCAGCGCGCGGGCGCTCTCGGGCGTGGGTTTGATGGCGAGGATCGACAGCCCGATAATTTCCAATCCGAGTGCGGTGATCTCGGGCGAGGCGGCGAGTTCGGCGCGCAGGTTGGTGACGATGCGGTCGGAGGCGCGCAGGGCCTGGCGCATGGGGAGTTGTTCGATCTGCTTGCGGGCGAGCACGCGCACGAGGTTGACGACGCGCTCGGGCAGTTTCTCGGGGTCGTCGGAGAGATGACGGTAGGTGCGCGGATCGAGGGTGAAGTTCAGCAGCGCGGAAACCTTCGCGGGATCGACCACGCGGTACGTCACCTGTCCCTGGAGACTGATCTCCTGGAAGTCGGCGGTCGTCTCCGAGAACATGAAAGGCGCGTCGTTGCTGGCCACCGGCACCGCGACCAGACTCGTCGTCGGCGCATAATAGTAAAACGCCAACCCAAGCCCCTGACGCTTGAGCTGACCGTTCTTGTACTGCAAAAGGTAGGTGGTCGGCTGGACCTTGATGAAGCGAACTCCGAACATAGGTGCGAGTGTAGTGCGGACCGGCGAGGAAGGCGAAAAACTTTATTCCACGCCTTCTTCCGTACACGGGCGCATCGTCAGCGGCAGCTTCACTTCCTCATGCCCGCCGTGCGCGTGGATCAACTCCGTCAGACGCCGCTTGAGCGACAGGAACGGACGCGAGATGAACTGCTCCCGGCTGCGCGGACGCGGCACGGGGTTCTCGATCAGTTCCATGACCCGGCCCGGCTGCGCGTCCATCACCAGGATGCGGTCGGACAGGTACGCGGCCTCGTCCAGGTCGTGCGTGATGAACAGGATCGTCACGTCCACGCTCTTCCAAATTTGGAGGAGGTAACTCTGCATCTGCGCACGCGTCTGGGCGTCGAGCGCGCCGAAAGGCTCGTCCATGATGAGGATGCGCGGCTCGTTGGCCAGGGCGCGGGCGATGGCCACGCGCTGCTTCATGCCACCGGAGAGTTCGTGCGGATAGGCTTCGGCGAACTCGTCCAAGCCGACGAGGTCGAGCCACTGGTGCGCCTCGCCGGCCGCTTCCCGGGACGACTTGCCGCGCGTCTTCAGCCCGAACATGACGTTGCCCTCGACCGTCAGCCACGGGAACAGGGTGTAGCCCTGAAAAACCATTCCACGGTCGGGTCCCGGTCCCTCCACCTGTTGACCGTCGAGGAGCACCTCGCCGCCGGTGGCCTCCTCCAGGCCGGCGACGATGCGGATGAGCGTCGACTTGCCGCAGCCCGACGGACCGACCACGCACAGGAACTCGCGGCGATGCACCTCGAAACTGAGTTTGTCCAGGATCGTGGTCTGCGCCTCGCCGCGTCCGAAGGATTTTTCCAGGCCACGGATGCTCAGGGTCACCGGGCGGGTGCGCAGGCGCGCGAAACGCGCCGCGACCTCGGGCGATTGTTCGCGGTAATCCGGCAGCAGGTCGCGGATCGGGACCGGTTTCGGGTCGGGGGACGGCGTGCTCATCGGCGGACGGTCTTTTTCCTGAACATCGGGACGGCTCCCACCCGTGGCGCGGGCGCGTGATGGTGGGCGACCGCGAGCACCCGGCTGGCGCGCCGCGACGTGCGCTGCCACGGGAAGATCGTGTTGCCGATCCACGCCAGCACGAAGTCGGTCGCCAGGCCGATGACGCCGATCATGGCGATGGCGGCGTACACGTTGGGGAAATTGCGGTAGCGCGCCTGCTGGTTGATGAAGTAAGTGATACCCGACATCGTGCCGACGACCTCCGCGACGATCAGGTACGTCCACGCCCAGCCGAGCAGGATGCGCATGTCAGTGTAGATCCCGGTGATCGTTGCCGGGATGACCACGCCGCGCAGCAGCCGCCAGCCGCGCGCGCCGAGGGTTTGCGCGGCCTCGATGAGCGCGGGATCGACCCGACGCACGGTGTTGGAGACGATCAGCACCTGCTGGAAAAACGTGCCGATGAAGATAATCGCCACCTTCGGCGCGTCGTAGATGCCCAGGACTGCCACGCACAACGCCCCGAACGCCGGTGCCGGCAGGTAGCGGAAGAATTCGATGAACGGCTCCTGCAAGCGCGCGAAAAACCGGTACGCGCCACCGAGCACGCCCAGCGGCACGCCGAGCAGCGACGAGAGCGCGAAGCCCCAGAAGATCGTGCGGATGCTGTGGCCGAGGCTCTGGTAGAGCCAGGGTTCGTCGGGCAGGCGCGGCGGCGTCTGAAAGGCGGTGACAAACGCATGTGCGACCGCATGCGGTGGCGGCAGGTAGGGCGGGTTGACGCGGAAGCCCTGCGCTGGTTCCGCGTGGGCGGCGAGTGCGTCGCGGTTCTCGCGCGCGAAGTCGGCACGGGGCACTTCGACACCGGTAGAGAACGCCTCCACGTCGCCCGGCGAGGTGACCCGCATGAGGGGATGCCACAGGAACGGCACGTAGCTGACCAGAGACCACAACGCCAGCGGCAGGATGAAGGAAAGCAGCGTGAGTAGGGAACGTCGGCGGCGCGGCAGTTCCTTCTTCAAGCCCAGCCAGTCAGACGGCTGTTTTGTGGTGATAGACATGGACCAAAAACATTCCCGCCGCAGGCGTCGTCCACCAAGGTGGGGATGAGGGTCCGAGGCAGTCCCTAGATCTTCTGGGAAGGAGCGTCGAACAACAGGCGCGCTCATCCAAGCCAAAACAGGGATTGCCTCGGAGGGGCATCCCTACCTTGGTTGACGACACGGCGCAACGCCGTACTTACATCCCCTTCAAGATACTCGGTGCGACGTAGTCCTCGGCCTTCTGCGACTCGGTGTAGACTTTGTTGTCCAGGTTGAACTGATTGCCGATCTCCAGCGAGCCGTAGATGGAATCCAGGCCCGCGTCTTTCTTCAACGCCGCCTTGGCTTCGGTCACGGTCAGGAAGTGTGTGCCGGGGATGTTCGTGGTGTACTCGGCCGGGTCGGCCCCTACCTTGGCAGCCATGATCTTGACCGCTTCGTCGTGCGTCTTCGGGTCCTTCAAATATTCCACGCACCGATAATAGACCTTCACGACCTTGGCCCAGTCGTCCTTGTGCTGCGACAGGCTGCCGGGGTTCACTTCCAGCACGTCGTAAATGAGGCCCTTGGCCTGCGCGCTGGTGAAGAGCTTCTTGGAGCCTGCGACCTGCTTGAGCGCCTGACCTGATACCGGGTACCACGCGCCGACCGCCGCGACCTGGCCGCTGGCGAGCGTCTGCGGAGTGTTGTTGGTCGGAGTCGGCACGAGGGTCACGTCGGCCTGCGTCAGACCGTTTTCCTTGAGCGCCCGCAAGAGCAGCAGATGCTCGACCAACCCGATCTCGACGCCGACCTTCTGGCCCTTGAGGTCCTTGATCGACTCCACGCCGGGTTTGCCGATGATCATGTCGCTGCCTTCGCTGAAATCCAGCAGCGCGATGAACTTGCCCTTGGCGCCGGTCGCACCGGCCCCGAGCGCGTCGGTGCCCACGACCGTCACCGCGTCGATCTTGCCGGCCGAGTAAGCGTCGATGGAGGCGAGATAGTCAAACCACACGAGGTCCACGTCCACGCTCGCTTCCTTGAACCAGCCCTTTTGCTTGGCGACTTCCAGGATCGTGAAACCCGGCCAGTCAGAGTACCCGATCTTGAGTGGTTCCGCACCCGCGTTGCCGACGACGGCACCCAGGCTGACCAACGCGAGCACCAGCGCACGGCAAACTTTCGTCTTCATGTTTTTGTAGGATAGAAACTGCGTTGGAATACCATTCGCAGGAAGGAACGCGAACGCAAATCGCTGGCGGCGCGGCGGCTCGGAGCACACTTGCAACTTAGAAGAACCCTGCTAGCTTGACGGTAGTTCTTTGTTAGCCTAATGGCCGAGTGGTTACCTGGTCAACGGGGAACCCAAAACATTCCCGACACCCTCGGGACCGAGGCTTGCGGCGCTGCTCGCAAACGCCGGGGAGGCTTGATGCTCCCAGCCCGACAGCTAACCTCGTCCGCATTCACATCGAGGGCCGTCGACTTCACCGTCGCGTCCCCGTCAAATAGAAAGAAGGGCAGGGATCATTGGGAGAACTTTTTCTCTTCTGCCAATCTGCGTAAATCTGCGTAATCTGTGGATAAATCTGCCTTCCCCGGCAGAACTTTTGCCGGATGTCTGTTCGTGCCTTGTTGGCAGCCACCGACTTCTTCATGCAAAATACCGCTCACCTGCCGCCTGACATGAAACACCCATCCTCCCGCCGCCGCGCTCTTCTGGCCTTCGCCGCGCTCTCGCTCCTCGTCGCACCGCCGCTCGTCGTCGCGCAAACACCCGCCGTCCACTACGTCGAACCCGCCCGGCCGTACGGGGCCTCGCCGTTCCTGAAAAACGCGCGCAAGGCCCCGGTCGAGGCCAACGGCCCGCTGCTCATTCCGCTCATCACCTGGGCGGCGGACGGCGTCACGGTCAGCGCCAACAACGGGCTGGCCGCCAACCCGAACTCCCCCCTCGCCCGCGCGCTCGGCCGCCCGGTGCGGCTGGAGGTCACCGACGACTTCGACCAGCAGGTGCAAAACTACGTGAACGGCAAGTCGCCCTTCCTGCGCGGCACCGCCGACATGATCGCGCTGGTCTCCCAGGCGCTCAAGAACATCGACCCCGGCCTGGAACCGGTCGTGATCGTGCAACTCTCCACCTCCACCGGCGCGGATGGGTTCGTGGCGCGCGAGGGCGTCGCGTCGCTTGCCGATTTGAAAGGAAAAACGGTCGTCACCCAGATCAACGGCCCGCACCTTTCCCTGCTCGGCAACCTGCTCAAGGACGCGGGCCTGCAGCCGCGCGACGTGACGATCCGGTTCGTGCGCGACATCACCGCCGCGCCGGGCTACCAGCCCACCGCGCCCGCCGAAGACCCGGCCAACGCGTTCCGCCGTGATCCGGGATTGATCGGAGCGGCCTGCATCTCGCCGGACATTCTCGGGTTGACCGCCGGCGGCACGGTCGGCACGGGGCTGGAAGGCACGGTGAAGGGGGCGCGGGCGGTCTTCACCACCAAGACGGCGTCCGAGATCATCTTCGACACCTACGCCGTGCGCCGGGACTTCCTCGGCGATCATCCCGAAGTGGTGGAAGCGTTCCGCGAGGCGCACCTCCGTCAGCAGGAATACTTCCTTTCCGAACTGGCGAACATCGAGAAAAAACGCGGGGCCGACCGGCCGCGCGTCGAGGCGTTCAAGACGTTGTGCAAGCCGCTCGCCAAGATCTTTAACCAGGACGAAACCGCCATCAGCGATTACATCGTGTGGGTCGGCCGCGACCTGCAACTGGCCGGTCGCGCGGGCAACGCGAAGTTCTTCGACGACGCCAACCCCGTCGGCTTCAAGGCGACCACGGCGCGCATCCAGGATTTCTTCACGGCGCTGGGCCTGATCCAGAGTCCGACGAACATCGCCTACAACCGCCCTTCGCCCACCGAACGCGGCGCGAGCGAACCCGCGATAATCGCCGTCAAGCCGGCTGCCGCGCCCGCGTTCACCTCGACCGAGGCCGTGCGCAAGGCGGCGGACAGCAAGACCGCCAACGTGATGTACCGCTACACGTTCAAGTTCCCGGTGCAGGTCAGCGACATCAACTGGCACGACTACCAGGCCGTGTTTGCACGCATCCACGAGACGGTGACCCGCTACGGGGGTGCCGTCGTGCAGTTGCGCGGCCACGCGGATAATTTCTTTTACAACTTCGTCGCCGCCAAGCAGAAACAGGGGCAGACCACGTACCAGCGGCGGGTCGCGGGCACGGACAAGTTCGAGACGCTGCCGCTGCCCAAGCCGGAGGAACTGCTCAACGACGCCAACTCGCTGTCGTACGCGCGCGCCTTCGCCATCAAGCGCGCGTACGTGGCCTACGTGCGCGAAAACCTCCACCTCGGACCTGACGAGGTGGACCTTTCGCGTTTCGACGTGAAGGGCATGGGCGTCACCGATCCCGTGGTCAAGAACCCGACGACCGCCGACCAGCGCAACGACAACATGCGCGGGGAAATGGTCATCATCGCCGCGGAAACAGAGCTTCCCACCGACATCGGCGCGGACGACCTCAAATAAATATGACTCAAGTCCTTCGCAGCATGGCCGGCGCGTGGCTGGCGGCGGCGTTGCTCGCCGTGCCGGCGGTCCGCGCGCAGGAAACCCCGCCGGACACCGCCTGGAAAACCCGGCTTGCCGCTCTCCAGGAAGAATACAACACCCAGGCCGGCGTGGCGGTGTCCATCGTCTTCGACGACTCCGGTTCGATGAACGACAACCACAAAATGACGATGGCCAAACAGGCGTTCCGCGCGTGGGTCGAGCATGCGGACGAGAGCTACCGCTTCGGCCTGCGCGCGATCAACGCGGGTGAAGTCGTGCCGCTCCAGCGCAACGACCGCGTGCAACTCGTCGCCGCCGTGCAAAAACTGCGTGCCGCCGGCACCACCCCGCTCGCCGACACCATCGCCAGGGCGGCCGACGAGATCCGCCGGCGGCGGGCGGCCGGTGCGTTGTACGAACGCCAGGTCGTCGTCGTCCTGACCGACGGCGAGGATAACAGCAAACGCGGCATCCCCGGCGTGCAGGAAGAGATGAACCGCCTCCGGCAGGAAGGCGTGGAGGTGATCGCCTTCGGCTACCAGGGCGAGGGCGAGTACATGCGCGACTGCGCGACGCACTTTTTTTCACCCAACAATGGACAGGACATCAGCCAGGGACTCAACGCCATCGCGGCCGAGGTCAACGATACGTCCGACGTGGTGATCGACGACGCCACGCGCCGGATCATGGGGACGCTGCCCGGCGTCGCGTCGATGCAGAGCGCGCCAGTCACCGAAGCCACCGCCGCCGCGACTCCTTCGCCCGCAACCGCCACGGCGAGCAGGAAACGCCATCCGTTCTTGCTCTGGCTGGGAATCTTTGTCGGCGTCATGCTGATCCGCTCGGCCTTCCGCAGCAAGCGTCGGTAATCACATCATGCGAAAGAATCATGCGTTTCCGGGCAGGCAGCGAAGCTGCTCGTCCCAAGGTAGGGATGGCTCTCCGAGCCGCTCCCTAATTTTTCCGGCGAGGCGCACCGTGCGCACGTTGGTCATCCAAACCAAAACAGGGAGCGGCTCGGAGAGCCATCTCTACCTTGGGACGACGCCTGCGGCAGCCTGGCACCATGCATGAAAAAGGTTCTGTCCATTTTTCTCATCCTGCTGACGCTGGCGATGGTCGGCTGGGGGCTGACCCGTCCCGGACGCGACGCGCGGCGGGCCGCCGACCTGTTCGCGCGCACCAGCGACGCGCGGCAGTACAAGCGCACGGTCACGATCTGGGGCGACGACTGGCTCGGCTATCTCGTGTTGCGCTCGCCGCGTTTCGCCCACGCGCTCGCGGACCACGACATCGGCGTGCGTTGGGAGATGGAGCCGGATTTTGAAAAACGTTTCGCGGGCCTGCGCGACGGCCGGTGCGACTTCGTCGCCGCGACGCTCGACAGCTACCTTGCCAACGGCAACGCGACGGGCTGGCCGGGCGCGATTACCTGGGTCATCGACGAGAGCTTCGGCGGCGACGCCGTGCTGGCGGGCGAGAACGTCAAAAATCTCGACGACCTCAACCGCGCGGGCGTGCGCGGGGCGTTCGTGGGGTTGTCACCGTCGGAGTTCTTGCTGCGCGCGGAGGTCAGCCATTTTCACCTCGACCGACTCCGCGCCGGGTTGGAGAAATCCCGCGTGGACAACGTCGAGACCGCCTACAACGCGCTCCGGGACAAGCGCGCGGATTTCGCCGTGCTGTGGGAACCCCTCGTGACCCGCGCGAAGACCGAAATCCCCGGCGCGCACGTGCTCATCGACACGCGCGAGGCGCAGGGCTTGATCATCGACATCGCTCTCGCGCGCCGCCAGTTGATCGACAGCGACCCGGCGCTGGTCCAGACCGTGACGCGCGCGTACTTCGAGGCGCTGCACGACTATCTGAACCACGCCGCCGCCTTCACCGACGCCGCCGCGCACGACAGCGGCAAGGGCGCGGCCGACGCGGAAACGATGCTGCGCGGGGTCCGCTTCGACACGCTCGGCGACAACGTGCAGGACTGGCTTTCCGAAAGCCACGACCACGACGCGCGGCTCGCGACGAGCGTGGGGCAAATCCGCGCGATCCTGCGCGACCACCAGCAGCGCATCGACCTGCCCAACGATGATCCTGATTCCATCCTGTACCGCGGCGTCGTCCAGGCCGTGGGCAAACAGCCGACCGGCATCGCCGAACTCTCGGGCGGCGCCGCGGCGAAACGCAGCGACCCGGCGCGGCAGTTAGGTCAATATTACCCACCGTTGACCCCCGACCAGTGGGACGCGCTGGCCGGACAGGTGCGCGGCACGCTGCTCGACGAACCCATCGTCTTCCAGCCCGGGCAGACGGACATCCCCGAGGACTTCCAAGCGTCCATCCGCGACGCCGCGCCCAAGCTGGCGAACTACCCGGCGTTTCGCGTCGTCGTCGAGGCGCACGTCAGCCCGGGTGAATCGAAGGAAGCGGACCAGGCGCTCTCCGAGGCCCGCGCGCTGGAGGTGAAGCGTTTTCTCTCCACCGAATGCGGCGTGCCGGAAGACCGGGTCCTCGCGCGGGGGAAGGGTTCCGGCGAGCCGCCGCAGCGTTATCCGGGTGAGACGGACGCGGCGTGGGCGCGAAGGGCGCGGCGGGCGCGGATTTACTTGGTGGGTCAGTGACGATTCCCGTAAGCTCTTCCCCTTCGCCATGAAAGCGCCCGACCGCATCGACGTTGCCCGGCAAGCCCTGGGACAGGTGTTGACTCATCCCGTGACGTGGGTGCCGTTCGTGCCGGTGGCGGCGGCGTTTGCGTTCTTGGGCGCGGCGTGGTGGCTGTGTCTGGCGGTGGCGCTGGCCGTGGCGGTCGTGGTGTTCCTGGCTTGGTCGCACTCCTGGCCGCGGCTGACGGCGGTGACGCGCGCCCGGATGCTCGCCGCGCACCGCGCCGACGAGGACGAGGAACTGGCCGCGCGGGTGCAGCGCCTGGCGTTGTCGCCGCAGCGGGCGTCGGCGCTGGAAACCCTCGCCGCCCTGCGCGAGGCGACGGCGATCAAGCGTTCCATCGAGGACCGGGTGCATGCGGACGGGGTCGTCACCGATCACGAAGCGGAAGTCAGCGCGATGGTAGGCGAACTGGTCCGCACGATGGTCGAGGAAGCCGAGCGGCTGACGCTGACGGACGGCGGCGCGGTGTCGCCGACAACCGCCGGACGTTTCGACAAAGCGGCGGCGACGCTGCGGCAGGTTTACTCCGAGATCGACGTGGTGCTCGACCCGGTGCCCGAGGACCTGCGGGTGCCCGCCGGGGACGATGCGCTTTCCCGCGCCAGCGAACGTCTCGACGAACGGCTCAAGCTCGCGCGCGGCATCCGCCGACACCTGGAGCGCGACATCCCTCTGCCGGAAGCGGAGGAGAGCGCGAGTGTTTCCCGTTTACCTGACTCACCAAAGCAACCAGAATAACCATCTATGTTTAGACGCATCTTCAACGTGTTCCGCGGCTTCGTCGGTCTGTTCGTCGGAGGGATCGAACGCCGTAATCCCGAGGCCCTGCTCGAAGTCGAACGGGAGAATCTCCGCAAGCAGATTTCCCAGTATAACCAGGGGTTGGCCGAGCACGCCGGGCTTTGCGAGCGTCTGATGAGCCAGGTCAAGAAACTCGAAGTCGAGGAAAACGACCTGCGCGCCAAGACCAGCGTGAACCTGCGCGCGGGCAACAAGGATTCCGCGGGCCAATACGCCCTGCGCCTGCAAACGATCAGCGGCCAGCTCAAGGAAAACCGCGCGCAGGCCGAGTCGGCGGAAAAGACTTACCAGGAACTCGTCCGCGCCCGCGAGGTGAGCGTGCGCGCCGCGCAGTCCAAGATCGAGGCGCTCAAGTACAGTCTGAGCGACCTGAAGATCAAGAACGCGACCGCCGAACTCAGCGAAATGGCGGCGGGCATGATCCAGCAGATCGGCGGTTCGGGCGACACGCTGGGGCGCTTGAGCGAGATGGTCGAGGAAGACCGCCAGCGCGCCGCCGGCCGCGCGCGGGTGGCCAAGGACTCGTTGGACACGAGCGACATCCACATGAAGGAAGCCGAGCAGAAGGCGCTGGCCGATCAGGCGCTAGCCGACTTCGCGGCCAAGGAAGGCATCGCCGTCGATCCGGTCACGCCGGCTTCCGCCGAACAACGCACGAAGACGATGGGACCGGCGGAAAACCAGTAAGCGAGGCACGAAAATTTATCCGCAGATTACGCAGATTTTCGCAGATTGAAGAAATAGGGCAGAACAAAGCATCTTTTCCCTCTTCCGCTAATCCGCGAAAATCTGCGTAATCTGCGGATAGATTCTGCTCCTCCCGCGAACGACCCGCCATGCCTGCCCCAGACCTGACCGCACTCGCCCCGTGGGCGGCGGAGATGATCGCGCTCTACCAAAGCCACACCGCGAGCCAGTTCATTCTCAGCGGCAACGTCAACGACCGTTTCCTGCTCCCGCTTGGGCCTGGCAAGCCGGTGCTCGGCAGCCTGACGGAGTTTCTCGGCAAAGTGCTGCTGCCGCGCTTCGACGTGGTGCTCAGCTACGACCTCGGCAACGGCTTGCGCGTGGAACACGGCGGCGAGGCGTTCGCCCAGTGGCCCGCTTCCCAGCTCGGCACCCCACTGCCGCGTGCGCCGCGTCCCGCCGTCGAGACGCTGACGCACTATTTTCGCTACAACGCCAACCTCGGCCGTCTGGGCAAACCCACCTTGCAAATCGGCTGCTGGCTGCGTTCGGCCCACCTCATCGCGCCCGCCGTGCCCGGTACGGCGACCGACTACGACCTGAGCGCGCTGGCCCTGCTGATGCGCGACTGGGCCGGCGACGCGCTGTTGAACGATTCGCGTCTCGTGACATGCCTGATCGTGGACAACCTGAACGACTTGCATCCGTTGTTAGTCAACAATCCGCGCGTCGCCCGCATGTCGATCCCGCTGCCGACGACGGCGGAACTGCACACCGCGCTCGAAGGGCTTGCCCCCGCTGCTCCGGCCGCGCTCGCGGAGTTTGCGGGCAAGCTGGACGAACTGTCCGCCGCGCTCACCGGCTCGACGCTCACGGCCGTCGAAAATCTCGTCAAGCTCAAGGAATACCGCCGCGAACCGCTCCGCCCCACCGATCTCGTGGGCCTGAAGAAAGAACTCGTCGAACGCGAGGCCGGTGGCCTGATCGAATTCGTCGAACCCCGTCGCACGCTGGAGGATTTCCACGCGCCCGCCGCCATGAAGGACGCCCTGCGCGAGGACATCGCGCTCTGGCACGCGGGCGACACCGCTGCCTCGCCGATGGGTTACCTCATCTGTGGACCGGTCGGCACGGGCAAGACGTTCCTCGTCGAATGCCTGGCGGGCGAGGCCGGCATCCCGGTGGTCAAGATCAAAAACTTCCGCGACAAGTGGGTCGGCAGCACGGAAGGCAACTTGGAAAAAATCTTTCGGCTCCTGCACGGGTTGGATCGCTGCTACGTGTTTATCGACGAGGCGGACCAGGCGCTTGGGCGGCGCGATCCGGGCGGCAATGACAGCGGCCTGGGCGGCCGGGTTTACTCGATGTTCGCCGCCGAGATGAGCAACCCGTCGAACCGCGGGCGGATCGTGTGGGTATTAGCGTCGAGCCGCCCGGACCTGATCGAGGTCGATCTCAAGCGGCCCGGCCGCGTCGACGTGAAGTTGCCACTGTTCCCCACGGCGACGCCGGAGGAGAGTTTTGCACTGCTGCGCGCGTTGTGCCGTCGACGGGAGATCGTGCTAGATGAATCGGACCTCGCGGCGAACCGCGAGCGGATGCCCCTGCTTTTGACTCCTGGCGCGGCGGAAACGCTCGCGTTGAAGATTTACCGCACGGCGAAAACCCGCCGGGTCTCCTCCGCCGATGCGCTGGCCGCGGCGCTGGCCGATTACCAGAACCCGGTACCGTTGCAAACGCTGCGGTTTCAGATCGCGCTGGCCGCCGCCGAGGCGAGCGACCGGAGCTTTGTGCCAGTGGCGTTCCGTGAAACAGTGGAAGCTAACCCGATTTGACGCGTGCCGCCGAAGGCGTCCATCAAGGTAGGGTCGCCTCGGAGAGGCGACCCTACCTTGGACAACCGGCCGCTTCGCGGCCTGTCAGGAACCTACCTCGGTACGACGCGGACCTCCAACCCACTGGTGTTTAATGCTTCCTGCTGGAAGCGCACAGGCAGAAACGCCTCGATCACCCCGATGTTCGTCCGCGCGTGCGGCGACAAGCCGGCCGTGCGGAACGCCCCGCCACCGGCCAGCGCCATCGGCAGCAAAATCTGGTCGGTTAGGTATTCGCCCACGGGCAACCCGGCCGCGAGGTAGGCGCGAACCTGTTCCACCAGGCGGTCGGCCACGGCTTCGGCGCGCAAGCCGCGTTCACCGACCGCGCTGAAAACTTCCACGTGCGACTTCGACGCGACCTCGCCGACGAGCGCGAAACCTTGACCCCGCTCGGCCGGATGCTCGATGCATTCGCACACCGCCCGGCCCCAACGCAGACGTTTGTCCACCTGCACGAAGGCGCGCTCCGCCACACCTGGCGGCAAACTGGCGGCATGTGCCACGACGCGGCGTGAGCCTTCCGCACCGCGGGTCAGCAGTTCCACCGGAACAAACCGGTCGGTCGGCGTCACGTCCACCTCGATCTGACCACCTCCCGCCGGGTAGAAACCGGCGCGCATCAACGTCGCTTCCACCCGAGGGCCGAAGCGATGGAAGACCGGTAGGAAAGTGCGCGCTAGAAAATCGAAAGGAGGCGCGAGCGGATTGTGCGTGCCGCCTTCCAACGTCAAACGCGACGGTCCGGCGGCCAGCGCCAGCGCGGGCAGGATCGTTTGCAAAACGAGCGTCGTACTCCCCGCCGTGCCGACGGCAAAGCGGTAGTCGCCCGCGCGCACCACGCCAGGACGGAACACGAGTTCGCCCGCGCCGATTTCCGCGCCGTCGCACGCGGCGTCGCTGATCTCGACCGCCGCACGCACCGCCGTCAGGTGCTGCCGCAATAATCCCGGCTTCGCCCGGCCCGCGCGAATGTTCGTGATGCGGAAGGCGCGGCCCGTCACGAGCGACAGGGCGAGCGAGGTGCGCAGGATTTGTCCTCCGCCCTCGCCCGCCGCACCGTCGATGGTGACCACCGGCGACGAACCGGCTGACCGCGTCTTCACGCCGCGCCTCCCAGGCTGCCGTCGGCATCCTTGATGACGAACCGTGCCCGCAGGCGCGCGACTTCCGACGCGAGGCCGGCTGATTTCACGCTGCGCAGCACCTCGTCGAAATCCTTGTACGCCGCGGGTGCCTCATCCTTAGGATAGAACCGGCAGTTCGTCAGAATGTCGAGGTCGGTGAACTGCTGGTCCACCGTCTGCTGGTCGAACTCGCGGATGGCCGCCTTGCGCCCCTTGGCCCGGCCCGCGCCGTGGTTGACCGAATAGCAGCTCAACGCCGCGCCCGGTTCCGCGACCATGACGCTGCTACCCGCCGCCGGGTTGCCCGGCAGCAGGATGGGATGGCCCGTCTCGGCAAACGGCGTGCCGGCGAGCGCGTGGTGACCGCCCGGGTAGGCGCGGGTCGCCCCTTTGCGGTGCACCCAGGCCGGACGATTTCCCACGATCTCGCGCCGCGCGATGTTGTGGCTGATGAAGTACACCAGCCCGCCGGTCGTGCCGGGAATGATTTCCTGGAACGCTTCCAGCACGAGGGCGTTGATGAGCAGGTGGTTCACCGTGGCAAAGTTCGCGCCGAGGGCCATGTCGTCCAAGTACGCGTCGGCCTCGGGCGTGTCGAGGGGAGCATACACCAGTTCCTTGTCCTGGCCCGGCAACGGCAAACCCCAGCGCGCGAAGAACCCCTGTAACGCGTGGAACTGACCCATCGCCAGATTGTGCCCGAAGCCGCGCGAGCCGCAATGCGACAGGAAGGCGAGGCCGCCGTCGCGCAGGCCGAAACTCTCGGCCGTCGCGCGCAGGCGTTCGTCGCCGGACAGTTCCACCGCCTCGCACTCGCCGAAATGGTTGCCGCCGCCGTAGCTGCCGAGCTGCGTCATCTTTTCGTCGAACTTCGGGAAAGCGCCGCCGCTGATCAACCGGTCCAGACGCGAGCGGAGGGCGTCCGCCGTGCCGTCGTGGCCGACGTGCGACGCGTCCTCGCAATGCGCGGCCCACGCGGGCGGGATGCCCAGGGCTTCGCACACCTCGACGGACGCGCCTTCGGTCGCCACGCGGCGGCCGAGTTCCGGCGAAACACGGCGTGACTTGCGCGCGGAACGCTGCCCACGACCGGCACCGGTTGGAGTGCGTTCGCAGATCGCGTCGATGAGCGAGCGGCGGACCGTGCGTTCCGCGACGGCGTCGGCGGGCAGGCCGAGGGCGAGCAGGCTCATGGAGCATTTGATGTCCACGCCGACCGGGCCGGGATAGATGTGCGTGGGCGACACCATCACGCAGCCGACCGGCGCGCCGTAGCCCGCGTGGGCGTCGGGGTTGAGGACGAGGTCCGTCACGCCGGGCGCGCCGCGGGAGTTGAGAGCCTGTTCGAGGCAGCGCGCGTCGAAGCCCTGACGGATGGCTTCGGTGCCGATGACGGTGATCGGCTTGCCGTGCGACCCGCGCGCGGGCAGGAAGCCGGTGGCCTCGCCGGTGGCGGTGATGGGTGAAGGGATGGATTCAGGGTTCATGGCAAGATCAGGTTGGAGTGAGGAAATGTGTGAGCAGGCTTCCCGCCGCAGGCGTCGTCAACAATGGGTAGGGATGGCTCTCCGAGCCGCTCCCTAACTTTTCTGGAAAGTGTTTCGCCGCAATGACAGTTAACCAGAGAACAATAGGGATTGCCTCGGAGAGCCATCCCTACCCATTGTTGACGACGCCTGCGGCGGCTCCAGGCATGATTTGAAAGGAAATTTACGGCGACAAAATTGAAGTGACGTTTTACGTGCTCTACCACTGAGCTACGGTTCCGTGGAAAGTGGAACCGGCGGGACTCGAACCCGCGACCCGTCCGTGTATAGGGATGTAGTCACATCGGCATTCGCCGCAAAATTTGGAAATGGATTAAAAGTGAGGATGACCGACGGTTCGTGATGACAAGAGATTGGTGAAACGGTTTTCGATGCTCTCCCGTTGAGCTATTCGGCCTTGCGGCCGAACCGGGACTCGAACCCGGAACCGGCGAATTAAATGTAGTTCCACGCGGCATTCGTCACGAGAGCCGGTCATTCTGCGAGCGTGCCGACAACCGGCGGCAGGACGTTTTACTGAGCTATCCCGTTTTGAGGCGGGACCAGATGTCGAATCTGGGACCTCCCGCGCGAGGCTTTCACCTCGCGCGGGCGCTCTTACCATGTAGTCCGTGCCTGCATTCGGCACGCTCAAATTTTCTGCAAAGAACAAGGGGTTGATCGCCGACAAGTTTCTGGTGAGACCCTCACATGGTAAAATGTAGTCCCACCGGCATTCGGCGAAAGGTTTACAGTGCGATTTGCTCGATCTGCTCCACCCAGTGACCCGCCCGCAGGTTGCCCTGCGCGAAGGCCGCCACGATCTCGAACACCGCGTCCGAGAAGCCGCCGACGTTAAGGATGTCCCCGCGTTCGGCCGCCTGCGTGCTCGCGTACGGCTGGATGTCCAGGCACACCAGCCGGGCGCGCGGGTTGCGGGCGCGGAACGCCGACCATTCGGCCATCGTCGCCGTGCTGCGGCCCCCACCCTGCGCGTCCATCCAGGACATGTTGTCCGAGACGACGATCACGAGGTCGCCGGTCGCGCGCATCTTGTTCAGGTGCGCGAGTGGGGCCGAGCAGTTCGTCCCGCCGCTGGGCAGCGAGGCGAGCTTCTGCGCGTTGGTCATGACGCTGTCGCGGGCGTTGAGCTGGCACGGCACGACGCTGTCGCTGAAGGCCAGCACCTCCGCCGCCGGATTGCGCCGCAGGACGCTCGCCGCCACCAACGCGGCCACGTCGATGCAGCGCGTCTTGGTCGTGGACCCGGCGCGGTGGCCGGTCACGGGCGACTGCATGGAACCGGACACATCCGGGCAAACGTACACCTGTCCGTCGATGGCCGGGACGTTCTCCGTGGCGATCTCCATCGCGTCCTGGAGCGCGCCCCGCACGGTGGCGGGCACCGCCTGGTCGGCGGCGTGGAACGCGGTCAGGAGTTGGTAGGGAAAGCACCGGGCGCGGCGCACCTTCTGCGGGTCGCGCAGACGGTAGGCGATACGGTGGGTAAGGTCCTGATCGTCGAACACGCCGTGGCGCGCGAAGGTGTTCAGGTTCATGCGCGTGGTCTGCCACGAGGCGTTCTCCGCGATGGCCTGCCAGGCGGCGCGGTCGAGGTCGAGCGCGGTCAGCATCTGGAAAGGCACGTCGGGCACGGCCTGGATGAAGCCACCCTTGAAGGCGTCGAACTGGCGTACCAACGGCGGCAACTGCGCGGCGTCGTGCGTGCGGCCGATCAACCAGCCGTACAGCGCCTCGCGCTGAGCGTTGGCCGGGCGCGGGTGCACCATCTTGACGACATCCGCCAGCGAAGGCGACTGGCCGACCGACGCGCGGAACACGCCCTCGTCGTCGCGGCGTTCCAACCAGCGGCGCACGAGGCGGCGCGGGGCGCTGCCGAGCGACTTGCGGCCCGTGACGCCGCTGCGGACGATCTGCACGAAGCTGCGCAACGTGCGGCCGTCGTCGATCACGCGGTCAAAGACGCGTTCCAGCATCGGTACGTCGAGCGTGGCCAGCGCGGCGCAAAGCAGGGCGGGCGTGTCCTTCATGAAGCCACGCGTGCGGCAGTAGATCGCCGTCTGCGCCACGAACGCCGCGTCGGCCTGGCCGGCCAGCGCGAGAAGGCGTTCCAACTGCGCTTCCGCGCTCGCGTAGAACGTCGTGTTCAGGCAACCGGTGACCGCATACTGCGCGAGGGCATGCCGGGGCGGCAGCGCGAAGGCCGGGCCGCCGGCCTCATTGCGGGCGTTCGTCCGGGGCAGGATCGCCCCGGCAACGGTCTGGAAGAGAGTCTTGTTGGCCATGGAAGTGCAGGTTGACGTTTGAGTCGCCCGCCGTCGGTTCGATGTTCGCACCGGACGGACGTTGAGCGATGAACCCTTCTATCGCTAGGCACGTGCCAGCGAAGATTTCTCCAATTGCTTTCAATGCGTAAATTCCTTTCGCGCAGAGAGAAAAATTTATTTTGGCATGGCATCGTGTTAAGCAGGGCGCATTGTTGCTAGCACCAACCTAGATTTATCGCTAGCTATTTAGCGTATCCGCCATGCCTACCAAGAAGCTCGTCGTCCTCGGTTTACTCGGGACCCAGTTGGATTCGGGCAAGAACGCCCACCGCTGGGAAAACTGGCGGCCCACCGTCTCGCTCTGCCAACACGACGATCTGCTCGTCGCGCGGCTCGAACTACTCCACGACCGCCGCCACACCAGCCTCACCGAAACCGTGACGACGGACATCGCCGGGGTCTCACCGGAGACGGAAGTTCACGGGCACCTCGTGGAATTCAGCGACCCGTGGGACTTCGAAGAGGTCTACGGCTCGCTGGCGGACTTCGCGCGCGGCTATCCCTTCGACCCGGAAAAAGAAGACTACCTCGTCCACATCACCACGGGCACGCACGTCGCTCAGATCTGCCTCTTCCTGCTGACGGAGTCGCGACGTTTCCCGGGACGGCTCATCCAGACTTCCCCGCCCGCCGAACGCCAGCCCCGGCACCGCGCGGCCGCCGGGCGGTACTCCATCATCGACCTGGACCTGTCGCGCTACGACCGCATCGCGGCGCGCTTCGCCGAAGAACAGCGGGAAGCGCGCACGTTCCTCAAAAACGGCATCGCCACGCGCAACGCCGCGTTCAACCGCATGATCGAGGAGATCGAGCAGGTGGCCGTCGCGTCGCGCGAGCCGATGCTGTTCATGGGGCCGACCGGCGCGGGGAAATCGTCGCTGGCGCGCAAGGTGTTCGAGTTGAAACGCGGCCGGCACCAGCTCGCCGGGCAGTTCGTGGAGGTCAACTGCGCGACCCTGCGCGGGGACACTGCGGTGAGCACGCTCTTCGGCCACGTGCGGGGAGCGTTCACCGGGGCGCAGCGCGACCGTCCGGGACTGCTGCGCACGGCGAACGGCGGGCTGTTGTTCCTCGACGAAATCGGTGAACTCGGCCCCGACGAACAGGCCATGCTGCTGCGCGCGCTGGAGGAAAAACGCTTCCTGCCCGTCGGCGCGGACCAGGAAGCGGTGAGTGACTTCCAGCTCATCGCCGGAACGAACTGCGACCTGTCCGGGGCGGTGGCCAAGGGCGAGTTCCGCGAGGATCTGCTGGCGCGGATCAACCTGTGGACCTTCGCACTGCCAGGGCTCGCGCAACGGTCCGAGGACATCGCGCCCAACCTCGACCACGAACTCGAACGCGCGGCGCAACGGCTCGGCCGGCGCGTCGGCATGGCCCGGGACGTGCGCGGGGCGTTCCTGGATTTCGCGCGTTCGGGCGAGGCGAAGTGGAGCGCGAACTTCCGCGACCTGAACGCCGCCGTCACGCGCATGGCCACGCTCGCGCCGGGCGGACGGATCACGCGCGAGGTGCTGGCCAGGGAGCTTATCCGTCTGCGGGCTGGCTGGCAGAACGCGAACGGCACGGAGAGCGGCCGGGCGGGCACGGGCGACGAGGCATTGCTGGTCGAAACGCTGGGCGCGGACGGGGCAGCCTCGCTCGACTTATTCGACCGGGCGCAGCTTGCCTGCGTAGTGCGGGTTTGCCGCGACAGCAAAACCTTGAGCGAGGCCGGCCGGCGGCTCTTCGCGGTGACCCGGGGCAAACGCAAGGTTGCCAACGATGCCGACCGGCTGCGCAAATATCTCGCGCGTTTCGGCCTGGTTTGGCCGTGCGGCGTCTAGCCGCCCATCGCGTTCAGGTGTCTGTCGAGATGTCGTCCCAATCCTGATCCATGTAGCCGATGAGCCAGTTCAGGACGTAATGGCGTTCCTGCACGACGCCACCTTCCAGTTTCGCGGGCGTCTCTTTGCCCTTGACCCGTGCATCGACGGCAGCCCAATGGTAGCGGTAAGCCAGATCGGCCTCGTCGAGGATGGAAGCCAGCGGGCGGAGTTTGGCGTCCTGGACGAACCGGGCGGTTGTCCGGTCTTTCAGGAGGCGGACCGCCTTGGGGACATCGCACATGGCCTCGGGACGTTCCAGGGTGTCGACATATCCGAGAGCCCACAGCAACACCCAGTAGTCCTCGTAGCGCCAGGAGTAGTCGACGCGTTCCTGCTGGGTCGGGTTCGGGTCCTTGATGAAGGCCGCCTCCTTCGGCGAAAGGAACGCTTCGGCTCCGTACCTTTGCACCAGAGCATCCACCGTGGCCTGATCGACGCCCTCGCCTTTGGCGGCCGTCAGGCAAACGGCGATGGCGCGCCTGGCGATCTCCTCCGCCGTGCGGGTCTTCGCCTGCGTGGAATCTTCGATGACCGGCAGGTGGTCAATAGTGGGAACGCCCTCTTGCCGGAGGCGGGTGACCGAACGAGCCCTGCGCTCGACGGCCTCTTTGGACGGCTCATTGCGCTCATGCTCTTCGATCTTGAGACGGCGCTCGTCATTGGTCTGGGACATCAGCGTGGTAGAAAAAACAAGGCACAGAGCAAAGGTGGCCAGATAGCGTTTCATAGGTTGAAGAAGCCGACGCCCAAACATTACACAAGCTCCCCCGCCCTGCCGCGCACAGCCCCTTACAAACTCACCACCCGCGCGCTGAGAATATCCGCGTCGCCGCGCACCTGCGCGAGTGTTTCGGCGTCGGGTTCGCTGTCGAGGTTGATGACCGTCAACGCCGTGCCGCCGGCGGCGTCGCGGCTCAGGCTCATCGTGGCAATGTTGATCCCGCGTCCGCCCAGCAGGCTGCCGATCTTGCCGACCATGCCGGGCACGTCGCGGTTTTCCAGTAGTAGGAGCACGCCTTCCGGCCGCGCCTCGATGTGCTGGCCGTTGATCTGCACGATGCGCGGCTTGGCCCCGAAGAACGTTCCCGCCACCGACACCGGCGCGCCTTCACCCGAGACCGCGACCTCCAGCAGGTCCGTGAAATCGCCCGGCACATTCTGGCGCGTCTCGACGACCTTCAGGCCCCGCTCGCGCGCCCGCGCCAGGGCGTTGACCGCGTTGACGACCTCCGCGCCCATCGCGGGTTCGAGGAAGCCTTTGACCACCGCGCGGGTGATCGGCCCCGTGTCGGATTCGTTGACGCGGCCCGAGTAGTTGACGGTGAGTTGCTCGCTGCGGCGCGACGGCGCGAACTGCGCCACGAACCGCCCCAGCCGCGCGCCGAAATCCAGGTACGGCCCGACGACCGCGAGCGTTTTGGCGTCGAGGTTGGGCGCGTTGACGGCGTTGCGGATCACCCCGTCCACCAGCGCCGCACGGACGGCTTGCGCGATCTCGATGCCGACGCTTTCCTGCGCCTCCGCCGTGCTCGCGCCGAGGTGCGGGGTGAACACCATCTTCGGATTCGCCCGCAACGGGAAATCGGCCGGCGGCGGTTCGGTCTCGAACACGTCCAGCGCCGCCCCGGCAACGTGGCCGCTTTCCAGCGCGGCCAACAGCGCCGCTTCGTCGATCAGACCACCCCGTGCGCAGTTGACGATCCGTACCCCGGCCTTGCACAACGCGAGACGGCGGGCGTCGAGCATGTGCCGGGTCTCGGGCGTCAGCGGCATGTGCATCGAGATAAAATCCGCGCGCGGCAGGGCGTCGTCGAGGCCATCGGCGAGTTCAACCTGGAGCGCGCGCGCCCGGCTGGCGGCGAGGTACGGGTCGTAGGCGACCACGCGCATACCGAAGGCAATCGCGCGCCGGGCCAGTTCGCTGCCGATGCGGCCCATGCCGAGGATCGTCAGCGTCTTGCCGTAGAGTTCGACGCCCTGGAACTTCTTGCGCTCCCACTTACCCGCCACCACGGAGGCACTCGCCTGCGGGATCGTGCGCGCCGTGCTCACGAGCAGCGAGAACGTGTGCTCGGCCGTGGAGATCGTGTTGCCGTCGGGCGTGTTCATCACGATGACCCCGCGCGCCGTGGCCGCTTCCACATCCACGTTGTCCACTCCCACCCCGGCCCGGCCGACGACGCGCAACGCCCCGGCGGCTGCGAGCACGCGTTTGTTCACCTTGGTCTCCGAACGCACGATCAGCGCGGCGCAGCCGGGGATGACCTCCAGGAGTTGCTCCTCCTTCATCCCGGTCTGGAAGATAACCTCGAAGCGGCCGTCGCTCTGGAGTTCCTCGACGCCGCGCGTCGAGATGGGATCGGCAACCAGCACTTTGAATTTGTCCATGACGCTGAGAGAAAAAGGGTGGCCCGCAAGGTGAAGGTTGCAAAGCGGGGTGTCAAAGTGGAAGTCTCCACGATGGAGCCCGACGCCGGCAGCCCCCGTCCGAATCCCGAACCCACGTCCACCCCACTGCGCCGGGCTGCCGGCGTGCCCGCGCGCAGTCCGCTGGTGCCGGCCCCGGCCGGCAACCGCGTGCGCAGCAGCCCGGACGTGTTGCCGCCGCGGGCGGGCACGGGCAAGCCGGCCCTGTTGCCGATGGACGCACCCCAGCCCAAGCGCCGGTTCAACCGCGTGGGCATCGCGCTGGCGGTGGTGATCTGCCTCGGGACAATTCCCTTCACGTACCAGTTCCAGAAGAGCCGGGTGACCCGCAAAAGCCCGGCCGACACGAAAACGGACTACGACATCCCCATCGAGAAACGGCAGTTCCGCATGACGCACCTCGAAGGTCTCACGGACAAACAGGCCATCGCACGGTTCGGGCCGCCGTACATCGCGCGGAACTACAACATGAACGACGGCGCGTTCGTCGGGCCGGCGGTGGGATTGAAGCGGTTCCTTTCCAGGACGCTGCCGGACTACGAGGCGCGCACCAAGGACGCCGAGGCGGTGTGGACCTTTCCGCAGTACCAGGTCATCCGCGAGGTCATCTGGCAGTTGCCCGACTCGTACCTGACGGCCTGGATGCGCGAGCCCCGCGCGGAAATCGACATCAGCGAACATCCCGGGGAGGTCGAACTGCCCACCACCCCGGACGGCGGCGACTGGGTGGTGATCGACAATTTCCGGGTGGGCAAGGATCTCGTCAAAAACCCGCCCCGCCCGTCGGCGTCCCCGGCGGCGGAGATAACGCACTGATTGGGTGCCGCAGGCGTCGTCTTAAAGCATTTCTCGCTTGGCTGTAGAACGGTTCTCCCAGCCCCGGCAGGGGCGCAAGCGTTTAGCCCACGGCGCGAGCCGTGGGAAAGCCTGCGGCACCACAAAGCCCCGGCAGGAGCGCAAGAAAAGACGCAGGCCAGCGGGACCACCGAGCGGGTGTTCTTCCGCCCCTGCCGGGGCTGGGCTGGTGGGTGCTGGTTCCCCACGGCTCACGCCGTGGGCTAAACTCTTGCGCCCCTGCCGGGGCTGAAAACTCTACGAGCAACCGGAAAACGCTTTAGTCTCATTCGTCCGTCGCTTTCTTGACTTCGCCGCTGGTGTCCACGTGGACAACCACCTTTTGCCCCGCATCATCTGGGGCATACTGATCTTCCAGCAGAACCGTCTCGGGCGACGCATCGTCCGTCAACCCGGGATGGTATAGGTAGCCCATCGGCTCGTCCGGGGCGAAGGGCGACACAAAAAGTTTCTTGTCCTCCAGGTACGTCGGGAGCAAGGCATCGAGCGTCGGCGGGAATTTGCCATCGTTGTCGGCGGCGTACATCTTGCACGCGAGGGCGATCTGCTTGCCCTGCGCCAGCGACTTGGTCGCCTTGCCCTTTTCCGACACCTTGTTGAAGACCGGCAGCGCCATTCCCGCCGCCATCGCTACCGGCATCACCACCAGCGGTCCCAGCACCTTGCCCATGCCGGCCGTGCCTTTGTTGACCGTCAGCCAGCCGTTCTCGACGTGACCCGACACCGTGTAGCTGTCTCCTGGCGCGTCGGAGAATAGAAGCTTCATGAGCCATTCGGTCTGCGGGTCGGACGGGCCTTGCCGGTTGGCGAGCACCTGTTTTTGCACGTTGCGGACGTTCTCCATGAGGGTGTGCGTCGTCAGGTTGAAGCCGTTGCCCTGGCTCGGCAGCCCGGCGGAAACCTTGGCGAACGCTGGCGACGCCTTGAAGCCCGCGCTGCCCTTTTGCGCGGCGATCATGTCGCGCAGGAGGCGGTCGTCGGACGCGATCACGAGGAACTTGTCCCAGCGCGCCACCGTGGGCCGCAGGTCGAAGCCCGGCGCGACCGGGTACGAAGTCGTGCGCATCTTCAGGCCCGGCTCGTCGGTTTTGATGATCCCCGGCATCTGCCCGACCAGCGCGTCGATCTTGTTGAAAAACTTGTCGTCCTTGACCTCGATGAGCAACGCCAGCCGCCCGGAGGGCACCTTCATCCCGCCCGCGCCGCCGGCCGGGATGTCAATTTGCTTGGACGGGTCGAGGGTCAGGACGAGGTCGATCTCCTGGCCGAGCGAGGCGAGGAACTCCTCCATGGTCATGCCCGTGCTCTGCTGGAACTTCTGGAGGTTTTCGGCTTTGCCCTGCTGGAGTTCAGGCACGCCGGATTGGTCGATGCCCTGGAGCACCGCCCGGAGCAACCCGGCCACGTCGTAGTCGCCGCTGCTGGCCAGCGCGGTGTCGGCGGGCAGGAGGTCGAGGGCCGTCAGATTGTGCGGCGCGGTGCCGAACAGCGTGTTGAGGATCCCAGTTTCCTTGCCCTTGTCGTGGTGGACGAAGACCGTGTTGCGGTACACGCCGGGTTCGATGGCGAGCGAACTCGCACCCACGCCCGTGATCTGCTCGACGCCACTTTTTTTGATGACCGACGTGCCCAGGTCAAAAGCGCGATCCATCTGCTTGCGGTCCTCCGCGGTCATGCTGTCGGTCGGGATCGAGGCGCGCAGCTTGCCGAGTTGGCCGGAGAGGCCATCAAGCCACTGCGCGGTGCTGAGATAAAGGTAGAGCGCGCCGCCGCGGTCCAGGCGGGCGGTGACCTCGTCGAAGCTGTTGGGTTCGGTCGAGGCCGGGGAAGCGGGCGAAGAGGGATTGCCCGGCGCGGCGTTCTCGAACTTGGCGGTGTTGGATGGACTCGCACTGCCGCCGGGTCCGCAGCCGGCGACGAACAGGAGACCGGAGCACAGGAAGGGAACGGCAGAGCGGCGGGGAAAAAACATGCGGGGGATGTTGCCCGAGGCTGGCGGTGCGTGGCAAGGCGGAAGTTAGTCTCGCGGGCGACCGCGCGCTTCTTGAAGGGAACGCGCAGGTTTAACGCAGAGACACGGAGGCACGGAGGGCCGCAGAGAAGAAAGGAAGGAGGTTTCTGTTTTCTTCTCCTGCTTGTCTTGTCCTCCGGTCTCCGTGTTCTCCGTGTCTCTGTATTAAAGTGCCGCGTTCATTGACAATGCGCGTGGCGCGCTTCTAGCTTCCCGAGGATGCACGATGCTCGCTTCCTCCCTGCCCTGTTCCTCGGCGGTCCAGCCGCGGGTGCTCATTTTCATCGTCGCCTACAACGCCAAGACCACCCTGGGCTGGGTGCTCGACCGCATCCCCGCCGCGATGCGCCGGCCGGGCGTCGAGGTGCTCGTCATCGACGATTCCTCGCCCGACAACACTTTCCGGACCGGCATCGAATACGTCTCCAGCCGCCGCGACGACAGCGGCATGACGATCAACGTCCTGCGCAATCCTGAGAATCAACGCTACGGCGGCAACCAGAAGCTCGGCTACCGCTACGCCATCGAAAACGGGTTCGACTTCGTCGCGCTCGTCCACGGCGACGGCCAGTACGCGCCCGAGTGCCTACCCGAACTCCTCGCCCCGCTCGTCGCCGGCGAGGCCGACGCGGTGTTCGGCTCGCGCATGATGAACCCCGGCGGCGCGCGCCAGGGCGGGATGCCGCTCTACAAGCTCGTTGGCAACAGAATCCTGACTTGCTTTCAGAACGCGCTGCTCGGCTCGAACCTCACCGAGTTTCACAGCGGTTACCGGGTATACTCCGTGCGCGCGCTCCGGCAGGTGCCCTTCGAGGCGAACACGAACGACTTCCACTTCGACACGGAAATCATCATCCAGTTCGTGCTCGCCGGACTGCGCATCAAGGAACTGCCCATCCCTACGTACTACGGCGACGAGGAATGCCGGGTCAACGGGATGAAGTACGCCTGGGACGTGTGCAAGACGATGCTGCGCGCCCGCCTCCACGGCATGGACCTCTTCTACGACCGCAAGTTCGACGTGCGCGCGCGTTCGTACGAACTCAAGCTCGGCTACCCGTCCTCGCACACGCTGGCGCTCGACGCCGCGATGGCGGGCGGCGAGGTGCTCAACGTCGGCTGCGGCAAGGCGGACGTGACCCCCGAACTCGCCGCGCGCGGCTGCCGCGTGACCGATCTCGAATGCCAGCCGGCGCGCGCGGCGGAGTTCCCGGTGGACGTTTCGCGCTTCGACCAAATTTACCTGCTCGACCTGGTGGAGCACCTCTCCGAGCCAGAGCGGTTCATGGAGGAACTCCGTTTCGCGGCGCGGCGGCACCGGCCGGAAGTCGTCATCACGACGGCCAACGTGGGCTTCTTCGTCACGCGGTTGATGATGCTCTTCGGGCACTTCAACTACGGCAAGCGCGGCATCCTCGACCGTTCGCACCGGCGGCTGTTCACCTTCCGCACGCTCAGCACGCTGCTGATCCAATCGGGCTACCGGATCATCGAAACCAAGGGGGTGCCTGCCCCCTTCCCGCTGGCGGTGGAAACCGGCTGGCTCGCGCGTGCGTTGCTGCGCGTCAACGCGGCGTTGCTGCGACCGTTCCGGGGGTTGTTCTCGTACCAGATTTTCGTTCGCGCGCAGGCACTCCCGAGCGTGCAGCATTTACTGGAGCACACCATCGAGAGCAGCGACGCGTTACGCGGACAGTACGCCGCGACGGCGCGGGCGGATTGACCACCTCCCGTTTGCGGTATGAAGCCGATCTGCCTTGCCGCCGTGCTGTTCGCGCTGTCGGTCGCCGCGACGTTTGCGGAGAAGCCGCCCGAGCCGCCGCGCTACATCGGCGAATGGTCCGACGGGCGCGGGGTGGTCCTCGTCGTCACGGCGAACAAGCTCCGTCTCGGTAGCCACGCGGCGTCGTTCAAGGAAATTTTTCACTCGCAGGACGAGCGTTTTTTCCGTTTCCAGGTCACCTCCGGCGGGAGTGGCTTTGACGGCAGGTTCATCCGCATCGAGGTCGGCCGCGAAGAGATGCAAATGCGCGAGTACCGCACGCTGGCGGATTGCCTCAACGACAAACAGGTGGCTGCCGTGGTCGCCTGGTCACGAGACCGGTAGAGTCTCAGCTGGAACGTCTACGGCGCATCACGAACGCCCCCGCTCCCAACGCCACTCCGACCCACACGAACGTCGTCGGCTCCGGCACCGCCGTCACGTTGAGCGCCAGTTCCGTGCCGGTCAGCGTGAACGTTCCCGCGAACCCGGCCGGCACCGTGCCGAACGCCAGGTTGCCCGTACCAAGTCCGTTGCTCCCGGCGAAGTCGATCAGGTCAAACGTACCCGTGGAGATGTTGTTGCTGGCAATGTTGAACGTCAACTGGCCCGAACCGGTGAAAGCCAGCGTCCCCGTTAGCGTGAGGTGGGTCGAGCGCAACTGGTCCGCGCCGATCGTGTAGACGAACGTGGAACCGCCCGCAGCGTTCAGGTTCGCGCCGAGCGTCAGGGTGCCCGCGCCGTTGTCGCCGGGGGAGAGGGTCGCGCCGGCGGCAAGGGTCACGGTCCCGGCGACGTTGCCCGTGCCCGCGAGCATCCCGCCGCTCAGGACGCTGACCGCGCCGGTCCCCGTCGCGCTGCCACTGGCCACGGGGGTGTTCGCCGCGAGCGTCGCGCCGTTGTAGATCGTCGTCGCACCCGTGTACGTGCTGGCCCCGGAGAGGGCCACCCGGCCACCGGAGAAGGTGGTGGTCCCGTTCGCGCCCGTCTGGCCGATCCCGATCTGTACGGTGGCGAAGTTCGACAACGCTCCCGCGTAGGTGAACGCGTTGCCCGCGCCGGGGGTGATGGTCAACGCGTTGGTGCCGCCCGTGCCGCCGGAGATGCTGCCGTTGATCGACGCGCTGCCGCCGGTGATGTTCAGTGCGTTGTTGCCCGCGCCCAAGTCGATGGCGACGCCGCTGCTGTCGGCGGTGATCGTGCCCGAGTTGTTGATCGTGTCGTTATCCACGCCGGTCTGGATCGCCGCCGCCGTCGCGCCGCCGCCTTCGATGGTGCCGCCGGCGAGGTTGTTGATCGTGGAGGTGAACCCGCTCGCCGTCACGGGGGTCGTGGAGCTGTAGCCAATCGTGATGCCGGAGTTGGTCGTGCCCCGGATCAGGCCGCTGTTGGTGATGACCGTGTTCCCGTACATCGCCGTGATAGGGTTCACGCTGTCGATGCCGAGGATCGTGATGCCCTTCCCCGTGCCCGTGCCGTTGTTGGTGCCGTTGACCGTGCCCAGGATCGTGCCGGAATTATTGATCGTGCCGCCGCCGACGGTGACGCCCTCGCTGGTGTCGTTGATCGAGTTGAGCGACTGGATCGTCCCCGTGTTCGTCAGGTTGACAAGACCGTCCACATCCACGCCGTCGCCATCCTGGGCGGTGTTGGTGCCGTTGAGCGCGGAGCCGTTGCCGGTGATCGTGCCGCGGTTGACGACCGTGGCGACCTCGTTGCCGTTGATGCCGTCGATGTTCAGGCCCCCGCCGTTGTCGCCCTGGATCGTAGCGTTGGCGTTGTTGGTGATCGAGATGGTGAAAGTTCCCGTCCCGGTGGTAAGCCCGCCGGTGATGCCGTGCCGGCCGCCCTCGATGCTGCCGGTGTTGGTGACCTGCACACCGCTATTCGTCTGCGCGTCGATGCCGTCGCTGGAGGTGCCGCTGGCGTTGTTGGCCGAGAAGATTTTGCCCCCGGCGTAGTTGGTGACGACGCCGTTGACGCCCGGGCGGATCGCGTCGTTGCCGGTGGCCCGGACGGTGCCGTAATTATAGAACGTGTTCGCGCCGGTGGTGATGCTGTTCCAGTCGACAGCCTGCTGCGGGTTGGTGGTCGTGGTGTTGAGGGCCGTGACCGTGCCGTAGTTGGTGAAGGTGATGGAAGTGCCCGCGCTGCTGGAGCGCACGGCGTCGTTGCCGGCGGTCTGGATGACGCCGCCGGTCTCGTTGGTGATGGACAGGTTTGTGCCGTCGGCCAGGAGCGCGCGAGGGTTGCCGCTCGCGCCCGCGTTGGTGTTGGCGATCGTCCCGTAGTTGAGCAGTGTCGTGCCGGTGCCGCTGAGGGTCAGCGCCACGCTGGTGGAAGAAACCGTGATCGAGCCGCTGCCGGTGATCGTGCCCGTGCCGGCGGCCAGCGTCTGGGCGGCGGTCGTCGCGGTGGTTATGGTCGTCTTGTCCGTCCCACCGTCCCCCGGGCTAAACTGGGCGGAGGACGTGGCGGCACCAACGAGAAACGTGGCGGCGACGGTGAACAGCGGGCGGGACGGGATCATGGGCGGGCGGAGCGGGGTTCGGTTTGAACCTGAGACCTACGCGACCCCAGTCCCTCGGGGCAAACGGATCAAGTTGACGTTTTCGTCACTTGACTCAAGGTAGCTCCCGGCCTCGCGGCCGAGTTCACTTTAGGATCTTCAGCGCGGACAGCAGGTCGGTCGGGACCAGTTCGTAGAGCGGGTATTGCACCGCCAACAGGTAATACTGGTGCAGATCGAACACGCACAGCGCCGCCACCGCTAGGGTCAGGGTCCAGGCGCGCCGTTCGACCCGCGCGCGCATCACCAACGCTCCCAATTGCATGGTAGCGAGCGCGCGCAACGGCAGGTCCCAGATCGTCGCGTAGCGCAGGTTCATGCCGTACTTAACGTTGCACATCAGCGCGTAGCTCACCACGACGAAGCCGACCAGGAACAGCAGCGGCCGGTCGTCGCGCCCGCTCTCCGGCGAGGCGTCCAGCCGGAAGGTCGCTCCCACCGCCAGCAGCAGCACCAGCGGACTCATCGTCAGCAGGTCCAGCAGATACCGGTACCACGGGCCGTCGCCGGTCTGGATCGCGTAAGGCAGCGTCAGGTTTTTCGGCACGCCGATCCGGTACACGTCGACCAGCTCGCGCAGTCCTCCCGCCAGGTTGACGAGCGCCGCCACGCCGATCAGCGGCCCCACGACGGTCAACACCAGCAGGGGTCGGCTCACCACGCCGAAGCGCAGCCAGCGGTTGAGGACGATCAGCGCCACGACGGCCACCCACACGAAGAACGCGTTCTCCTTGGTCGTGACCATCAGGGCCAGCCCCGCCGCGTAGGCCGTCAGCCAGCCCTTGTGCGCGGGCTGCCGCAGGCACTCCCACAACGCCCAGAGCGTGCCCAACGCCCAGAACTCGAAAAACCCGTCGACCAGCGCATGCTGCGACATGTGGATCTGCAACGGGGAAAACGCCATCAACGCGAACGTCCCGAGTGCCAGCCGCCGGTCAGGCAGCAGCCGCCGCGCGATCAACCCCGCCAGCCCCAGCGTCAGGACGCTGAACAGCCGCGACACCGCCCGGAAGGATTCCAGTTCGCCGCCACCGAAAACGCCGTGCCACAGCCAGGCGGCGAAGATGTACAGGAACCGCGTCGGCGGCAGCACGGAGCCGACCAGTTTGACCTGCTCGATCTTGTAAAGCTCCACGATGTCTGCGTAGCCGCCGAGGCCGACCTGCAAGAGCTGCCGGAGGTAATGGACGTAGTACGCCTCGTCGAAACCCAACCTTGTATACGCCGCCCACGGGCAGACCCGCAGGGCGATGCCCGCGGCGGCGATCACCAATGCGAGCAGCGTGCCCGGACGCCACAGGCCGTCGAGCAGACGCGAAGCGGGTTTGCCCGCGCGCTCGCGGACAGGCACGGCGGCGGGCGGTGGGGCGACCAGGGCGAGTTTCAGTTCGTTCATGGGGTTCGGTCGAGGCCGGCGACAGGCGAGGTGCTGGCGGTGTGCAGGCCCGGGACGAGAGCGGCCGGGGAAAGCTCGTCGTTGAGCTTGCGGTACTCCTCCCGGTCGGGTTCCAGACGCAGGGCCGCCGCCGCCGGGGCGCGCGCGCCCTCGCGGTCGCCGCGTTCCAGACGCACGCAGGCGAGGAGGTAGTTGGTCTTAGCGTCGTTGGCTTCGAGGGCCAGCGAGGCGGCGAGGAGTCTTTCGGCGGGTTCCAGGAACTTCTGCCGGTAGGCGATGACCGCCAGGTTGTTGAGCGCGCGGTGGTGACGCGGGTCCAGCGCGATGGCCTGGCGGTAACACACCGCGGCACGATTGTAGTCCTCCTTGCCCAGCCATGCGTTGCCCATGGCAAAATGGGTCTCGGCATTGCCGGGAACCTCCGCGAGCACGCGGTTGAGTTTCTCCAGCGCGCGGTCGAAGCGGTTGTTCTCGATGTCGGCCAGGCTGCTGTTGTAGATGTCGTGGCTGCGGAGGTCCGCAGCCACCGGGCGGTGGGTGGCGAACGCCGCGCCGACGAGCACGACGGCATAGAGCACCACGGTGCCCGCCACGAACCGGCGGCCCGGGATGGCGGCCCATCCACGGGTTCTCAGGGCGGCGAGTTCGCCGACAATCTCCACGAGGCCGAAACTCCCGAGCAGGAGCAGGCCCGGCATGGCGGCGAGGCGGTAGCGTTCGGTCACGAAGACCGTCAGCAGCGAACTCATGTGCAGCAGCACCGCCGCTGCCACCCAGCGCGACCGCGGCCGCCGCCACAGTGCCAGGAGCATGCCCGGCAGGCCGAGGGTTGCCGCCAGCCCGAAGGGGATCCCCGGCGGCAGGGCACCGTTCTCGCGCATGGGCAGCAGGAGATCGAGGTCGTCGTAGGGATAGCTGTTCCAGAAGTTGCCCAACTTGGTGCCCAGCAGCCGCACGAACTGACCGGGGTGCTCGGAGATGAACTTGCTCGCGCGCGCTGACCAGAAGGCGGAGACTTGCACCCGCTTGAGCGGATGGCCCTCTGCCTGTTCGGCCCAGTAGATGGAATCGGCCAGCATGCCGGCCTGGTCGGCGTGCAACGGCGGGGGAATGAGCGGGTAGCCGTTCGCGTGCGAGTTGTTGCCAACGTAGAAATTGATGCCGCTGTGCGCGGACAGGAACACCGGTTCCCCGGCCACGAAGTAATTGTGCAGCGCGCAGGGCGACGCCCCCATGAACACGCCCCCGACCAGCAACGCCGCCGCCCCCGCGCGGGCGCGCCAGGGGAACGGCCGCCACTCCACGCGTAGGCCGATCGCCGCCAGCACGAACGGCACGAGGAACAGGATGTTCGCCACCATCATCGCGATGGCACCCATCAACAGCCCCAGTCCCAGGAATGCGAGCATTCGCGGCCGTCCGCCCCCGGCGTGCCGGCGCAACGTCCACCAGACCACGAACCAGAACGTGCAGATCAAGTAGGAAGTGGGCATCAGCACCATCGAATACGCCTGTGCGGGCACGCAGAAAACCCAGCCGGCCGCCGCCAACCCTCCAATGAGCCACCCGCGTCGGCGTTCCCCCTCTTCCTGTTCGCGGCCCGGGCGCGCGAAGGCCAGCGGCGCGATACGAAAGAGCAGCGTGGCCGTGCAGGCATCCAACACCTGCTGGAACAGGGATACCGCGAAGGGTTGGAAGCCGATCAACTTATAGATCAGCGCCAGCCAGTACGCATAGCCGGGCAGCCCGTAGAAGGCCTTGTGGTCCGTCCACACACCCGTGGCGATGCGTTGCGCCCAGTCGCTGTAGAACTTCATGTCGCTCAGGTTGGGCAGGATTTCCGCCGAGTCCGCCGCCAGGGTGAGCACGCACATACGCACGAGCAACGCACACGTGAAAACGATGAGGGCCGGCGGCAGGTGAAGGCACTTTTTGATGGAGGAAAAACTGGGCTCGGTGCTCATGCGTCCCTGGAGGATCAGCAGGCTGCATGCTATGCCTCCTACCGAGGCTAACATTTTTCACTCTGCTTCAAATCCTGTTGGCAAAGCGGTTTACTTCTCACTGGTGCGCGGGGATTCGCATTTATGCAAACCCACTTCCTCGCTCGCGGTGATCCCGGCAGCCCTTTGTTGTCGGCATGAACGGTTCGCACCAAATCAGTTAAAAATTATTTTACCAGATTGATCAACCTGTTTCTACAGAGAGAATCGAGCCTGATGAGACCCTCGCAGTTTTGCAGTGGTGAGAAAATGCGCGGCGTGTTTGGCACCGCTGGCATCGGGCTTGCTAAAACAGTCTGCCGAACCGCAGCCGTTTGTTCGACCCTGACGCCGCCGTTACCGCACTAAAACCATAACTCATCAGAAACCAAACACACACTATGTTGCAGAACATCCGCAAGTCCCGTGGGGGTTTTACCCTCGTTGAAATCATGATCGTCGTCGCCATCATCGCGTTGCTCGCGGCAATCGCGGTTCCCGGCTTCCTCCGTTCGCGCAAGCGTTCGCAGGCCACGGCGATCCTCAATGACACCCGCATCATCGACGGCGCCATCGACCAGTACGCCATCGAAAACAACAGGCCGGGCAGCATCCAGGTAACCACCGCCATGCTGAGGGCCTACTTCAAGCCCGCCAGCCGCCTGTACACCCAGGCTCTTACCGCCAGTCTGTCTGACATTCTGGGCAACAACTACACTCTTGGCAGCTTCGACACCGGGGTGAAAGTCAGCACGACGACCGAGGGTGCTTTCGCGGACGTGATCGACAACGGATCGTCCTTCTGGGGCGCGTACTACCAATAAGCGAAGCCACTCAGCCAAGACGCCGGGGCTCTCCGGCATCCTCGTTCACCCTTCCGGTCTCTGGCTGGGAGGGTGTTCTCTTTTCTGGAGTCGTCCGCGAGAATTCACGACGCACAAGCCGCAATCGGGCGACGGCCCCGCACTCCGCCGGGGCGCCCGGAGGCAAAAACCATCCACCAAACGGGAATTTCCCTCTTTTCGACGGGGATGAATTCCTGGTGGCAAGGAACCTGCCCATGCAAGGGAACCGCGACTCGCACGCTCTCTTGGCAGGCGCAGTTGCGCCGACGTTGCTCTCCCATTTTTCGCGCCCAACCTTGCTTGTCATGCCCGCCGAACTTCTCCTTCCCGCTTCCTTGCCCACCTCGACTTCCACCGCGGTGCCGACGCTGGTTCCCATTCAGGTCCGGTCACGTGTGCCCGCCGCTTTCCGCCGGTCATTCGCTGCCGCCCTCGCTTTTCTGGTCGCGGTGCTTGCGGTGTATGCCCCCGTGCTGGGTGGGCAGTTTCTCTGGGACGATCATTTCCTGGTGACGGGCAACCCGCTCATCCGTAGTCCGCTGTTCTGCCTGGAAGCGTTCCGACACACGCTTTTCAACGACGAATCAAATTTCTATCGTCCCGCGCAAACGCTCACTTACCTTTTCGATTATTGGTGCTGGGACCTCGAACCCTTCGGTTACCACCTCACCAACGCCTTCATCCACGCCTGCAACGCGTTTCTGCTGTTCCTCCTCCTGCGCCGCGTGCTGCCCGTGCTGGTGCCGCCGGTGAACGCAGCCCCCGTTCCACGGCCCGCGACGGATCGGGGCGCTTTCGCTCTGGCGCTGCTGTGGGCGCTGCATCCGGTCCACAGCGCCGCCGTCGCGTACATCTCGGGCCGCGCGGACAGCCTCGCGATGACTTTTTGCCTGGTGGCCTGGCTTGCCTGCGAACGCGCGCTGGCTTCGTTGCGGCCGGTGGCGCGAGGGGGTTGGGCGGCCGGCGCTTTCGTCGGTCTGTTGTTGGGGCTGTGCTCGAAGGAGATCGCCTTTGTGTGGCTTCTGTTCTTCGGGTGCTGGCTCTTCGCGCTGCGTCCGGACCCCGCCCCCGCCACGCCGCGCTCCGCTTTCCGGACAAAGCTTGCCATCCTCGGCGGGGGACTGCTCGCGCTCGCCCTTTACCTGTGCCTGCGTCATCTGCCGGCTCACCCATCCCCCGTGTCGCCGTCCCCCGTGATGCCAGCCAAATGGCTGCTCATGCTGCGCGCGCTCGGAGATTACGCGGGCCTGCTGCTCTTCCCGCATCGCCTGCATATGGAGCGACAAGTGTTCGCCGCGCCTGGACTTGGCAGTCCGGAGTCGCCTACGTTTTATTTCGGTCTGGCGGTGGCCGGGGTGCTCCTGCTGACAGCGTTCGCGGCCGGAGCGCTGCTGCCGGGGCGCGGACGCCGGTTGCGGCGTTGCGGTGCCGGTTGGTTTCTGATTGGATTTCTGCCGATCTCCAACCTCTTCGCATTGAATGCCAGCGTCGCCGAGCACTGGCTATACTTGCCGAGCATCGGCTTTCTGCTGTTTGTCGCCGGAGCGGCCCTGGATGTCTCGTGGGGCCGTCTGATTCCCCGGCTCCAGTTGCTGCCCGCCGCGGCTGTGGCGGTGTTCCTGGCTGCCGGTGCACTCGGCCTGCGCACCTGGCTGCGCGCGTACGATTGGGCGGACCACCTCACCTTTTACCAGCAGACGATCCGCGACGGCGGCGACGTTCCCCGCGCCAGGGAAGGGCTGGCCCTTGCCTACCACGAGGTCGGTGACGAAGCAGCCGCCTCCGCGATACTCGGTCGTCTCACCGCGAGTTATCCACAAGCCATGACCGCGCGGGTGAACCTTGCCACCACCGCGATCCGCATGGGCCAGAACGACAAGGCCCGCGAGAGCCTGCAAGCCATCGCCGTCAGTCTGCTCTCCTACCGGGATCGGCGCGACGGCCCGCGGGATTTTGTCGCCACGATCCGCGCGCTTGATCGCGTTTCCGCCGCCAATGATCCGGCCTGGGCCGCGCTTCGTCGCCGCCTGCTCGATGCCTCCGTCCGGTTCCCTGATGCGTGGGACCTCGTGCAGATCCGCATGCAGGATCGGGAGAACGCCCACGATCTCTCTGGCGCGCTAGCGCTTGCGACCGGGTTCGCCGACGCCCATTGGTGGCACTCGCCCGCACGGGTGGCGGTCGGACGGCTGCTGGCCGCTTCGGGCCGGACCGACGACGCGCTCGCTGCCTGGCGGCAGGCGACCCGGCTGGACGTGTACGACACCGAGGCGCTTTCCTTCGCCTCGCGCGTCTGCGTGGAACACGGCCGCTTGCCGGAAGCGTTGACGTTCCAGGAAAACGCTG
>CAXTOX010000007.1:51093-61701 GCA_964245885.1 uncultured Chthoniobacterales bacterium
CCGACAGCCTGCGCCAGCATCTCCTCCTGGCGCAGGTGCTTGAACAGTCTGGGCGCGGGGAAGAGGCCAAGCGCGAACGTGCTGCCGCTACGCGCATTGCCGGGTCGGAGAACGGCTGATCCTTGCCTCCATTTCGTGTTTCCGCGGAAGAGCAGCGCGTTGTTGTAGCGTTTTCCCTGAACCCTTGGCTCCAGGTGGACGGCGGTATCGGTCTTGCTGTAGAGGATTAGGAATTCTGCGCCCGTCGCAAGTTCCCATCAATTCATTATTCAGCATCATCCATCACCATGCGTTCCACCGTCAGCCATGAAACGAACCCGCCTCATCCACCCTGCCGCCGGTAAACGAGCTTTCACGCTCGTGGAAATCATGATCGTTTGCGCGATCATCGCGTTGCTGGCGGCGATTGCCGTGCCCGGCTTCCTCCGGTCACGCAAACGCGCGCAGGGTGTCACCATCCGTACGGATTTGCGCCTCATCGACGGGGCCATGGATCAGTACGCCCTCGAATACAACCGGGCTGCCAATGCCACGATCAAGGTCGCCGCCTGGAAAATGTACATCAAACCGGGCACCCGTTTGTATAGCACCGGAGGAGACATCTTCGGGGATGTTTATGGCGATCAGTCCTTGGGGGTCCTGCCACCGGTGCCATCCACCGCTTGGGATAATCTGAGCGATGTGTGCGACGCTTCGTTCTGGTCGCCCTACATCAGAGGACAATAGCTTCAGAGTAGAGGCCGCAACCGGCACGGTTATCGACACCTGTTTCGGTGGGTCCGCACTCCACGCCGGTTTTTTGCGTATCGGAGCTGCGCTTATGCAACATTTCAATCTGCGGCCACCGTCTGCGAACCGTCCGGTAGACGGTAAACTCGCACCGTTTTCACCACCCGCGCACCAGCCGGCACCACCGCTTGAGTACGCAACACCGGACGGTCCTGATCATTCGCCATGTACTCGCCGGCGTTAAAGACGCGCTCTGGCACGTTGGTCTCGGAAGGCGCCACAGGCAACGCCCTCCGAACGGGCAGATACTGCGAACCCGCCGCGCTCGTCGGCGCGACCGCGGCCCCGTGGTAAACTGGCTGACCATCGGCCAAAACCGGGGACGCAACCCGCACCTCGGGTGGCGGTGTCTGCACTGCGACCGCACGGGGCGGCATCAGTCGCTGCTGGATATTTTCCTCCTCCGCCTCGCGGCGCGCCCCAGCCGAGCCATCAATGCCGATAACACGGCCCGTCCGGGAATCCACGATGTAGTGGCTTTCAGGATCGTTCAAACTTGCGGGGGCACTTGGAACGTCACTCCCCTGAGTAGGAGCTGCCAGCGGGGCAGGCACCGCAGAAGTCGGATGCGCGCGCTTCCCGGGAGCGGTGGGCTGACCGCCGTTGTTATCGGCGTAGGTGTACGCAGACTGATCGGACGGAACGTTCGTCACCCGGCGAAGCCCTGAACCCTGGTCGGCCGTGCTCTGAGCGGGCGGGGCAAGCGGCCGGCGTTCAACGGTGTGCATCGGCTGGACGGGACGGCGAACGTCGCCAAACTGGTGGTAGACAAACAGCGCGGTGCCACCGAACCCGACGACGACCGCGATGAGCAAAAGCGTCAACGCGAGGAACACTTTTCCCACTGTGCGGGTGGTATTTTCAAGAGCGGGTGTGGTTGCCATGGTCCGGGTGACTTGTTTAGAAAGTCATCGACCTTCCCCGACAAGCTGGTTGTGCGGTCCGGCAGTTTGCTTTTCGCACCCGGCGCGCCGACGCTTGCGCCCGCCTTCCACCCACCTTTTTCCGCCGTGTTCCTCTGGACCAAGTCCATCCCCGTCGACCGCACCGATTTCTGGACCGAGCGCCTCGGCACGGCGGTTTCGCCCGCCCGGCTGGCGGTCGTCAGCCCGGCCGGCGGTCGCAACGTGCGGCTGGAAATTTATTGCGACGCGGAACCGGAGGCGCGGGAACTGACGCGGCGGTTCGGCGGGCGGGCACGTGTTCTGCACGCGGAGAGTTGGCAGCCGCCCCCGGCCACCGCGCCGGGGCGGCCCCTGCGAATCGGCGGCCGGCTGTGGGTCACGGCACGCGAGGAAGAACTGCCGGCCCTGCGCGCGGCCCATCCCGGCCTACCGGTCCTGTGCATCCCGGCGGCGATGGCTTTCGGCACCGGTGAACACGCCACGACGGCGATGTGTCTGCGGCTGCTGGCGGAGACCGCGCGCACGCTGAAGGCCGCCGGGCGCAGCCCGTGGGAACTGCTCGACCTCGGCAGCGGCAGCGGCATTCTCGCCTTGGCGGGAAAGGGGTTTGGAGCCCACGCCGCGCTCGGGTTGGACAACGATCCCCACGCCGTCCGCACCGCGCGGGAGAACGCGACGCTCAACGGCGTGCACGGGGTACGGTTCGCACGCGCCGACCTACTGGACGGCTGGCAGCCCACACGCGGAAGCTGGCCGCTCATCACGGCGAACCTGTTCAGCGAGCTGCTGACGGCGCTGCTGCCGCGCCTCCGCGTGGCGCTGGCGGACGGCGGGTTCCTGATCGCGTCGGGCGTGCTGGCGTCGCAGGCGGAGGACCTGGAGAAAACCTTCCGCGAGAACTGCTTGCAACTCGTCACCAAACGCCGCCGCGGCAAGTGGACGGCGTTCCTCGTCGCCGGGTAGGTCCAGCCTCATCCGGTGACGGTCGGCATCACCGGATCGCCCACCTGCAAACGCCCGCCGGGTTCCGCCAGGATGGCGTTTTGCCCGAACGTCACCTCGCCTTCGGGAGTGCGCCGGTAGCCCGCCAGGGTCCGCAGCGGTTCCGCCGTCCGCGCGAGCGTTTGTTGATTGGTTGTCGTCATGATGCAGCGTCCGCACGGCTCGCCGCCGAAAAGCCGCGTCCCGCCGACCCGGAATTCCTTCCAGGTGTCCTCCGCGTAAGGCCCCTCGCAACCGGCCACGACGAGATTAGGTCGGAATCGGTCCATGCGCAGCGGCTCGGGCAGGCCGAGGCGGCGGTTGAGGTCGTCCAACGATTCCTCGGAAACGACCAGGAGCGGGTAACCGTCGGGGAAGGCGATTTCCACCGGACGCGTCCGCGCCTCGGGATGCACGTCGGCGGGGAGCCGGTCGAACGGCCGCACGCGGCGCGAACGGGTCCCGGTGGTCACGAGCCGGCACGTTTCGCCGAGGGCATCGGAGAGCCACGCGGCGGCTTCGTCGCCGGTGTCATCGGCGATCACCGTGTCGCGCCAGATGACCACCTCACGCGCGGGTCGGCTTGGAGCAGTCCACGGGACGCGGAGTTCGCCGCCCGCGCCGGGTGCCCGGAGAACGAGAGCGTCGTCGGTGAGCGCCGTTTCGATCAGCGCGATCTTCGGCGTCGCCCGCTGGGTCCTCTGGCGGTCGTGCGCATCGACGATGAGCATTTCGCGGTCGTGGACGATGCCGCGCTGGTCCAACGCCGCTTCGGACAGCGCGATTCCCCGGCAGGATTTCACCGGGTAGCAGTAGATGGCGGAGAGGCGGGGCATGACGACCACACGGTCTGCTGCCGGATCACGCTTTCACAAGTTCAATACGATTTCAAGACGGGCGCGATCCTCTCGAAGTAAAAGCGCGGCAGGGTCGGTTCCATCAATTTTCGACTCTGCCCAAGCCGGCGGCAGGACGGTCTCCGATTCAGGCCCTTACTTATGAGCCTGCTTCATCCATTCAGAGAACGGTCGGACGGTCGGACGGTGCGCTACGCCGTGGTCGGCGCGGGTTGGATCGCCCAGGAGGACTTCATGCCCGGGGTCGAACACACCGGCAACTCCGTGATGACCGCCATCGTCACCGGCGACCCCGAAAAGGAGCGTGAACTGGCGAAGAGGTACGGCATTGAGCACACGACCGACTACGACGGCTACGACGCGCTTCTGAAATCCGGGAACATCGACGCGATCTACCTCGCCACGCCCAACTCGGACCACACGACGTTCGTGGTCAAGGCGCTGGAGGCCGGCATCCACGTGCTCTGCGAAAAGCCGATGGCCCCGACCGTGGAAGAATGCCAGCAGATGATCGACGCCAGCCGCCGGTCAGGCACGAAACTCATGATCGCCTACCGCCTGCACTTCGAGGAAGCCACCGTCGAGGCCATCGAGACGGTGCGCGAGGGCAAGATCGGCGAACCACGGTTTTTCAGCAGCGTGTTCGCGCAGCAGGTCGCGCGTGAGAACAGCCGCACCGACGACAAAAACTGGGCCGGGCCGCTGCCTGACATGGGGCCGTACCCGCTCAACGCCGTGCGGCAGCTTTTCGAGGCGGAGCCGAGCGAGGTGTTCGCGCAGACGGCCAGCCTCGGGGAACCGCGTTTCGCGGAGATCGAGGAAATGATCTCGGTGAACCTGAAGTTCCCCGGCCAGCGGCTGGCGCAGTTCACGATCAGCTACGGCGCCAACTCGATGAGCACGTACCGGATCGTCGGCACGGAGGGCGACCTGGAAGTGTCGCCGGGTTTCACGTGGCAGCAGGGACTGACGCACACGCTGACCGTCGGCGAGAAAAAGACCACGAAAAGCTACGGCAAGTCGGATCATTTCGGTGGGGAGACGAAGTATTTTTCCAACTGCGTGCTCGACGACCAGCATCCCGAGCCGGACGGCGAGGAAGGACTTGCGGACGTGCGGGTCATCAAGGCCATCGAAGAATCGCTGAAGACGGGAAAACCCGTGACGCTGCCGCCGGGTCCGCCGCGCAAGCAGCGTCCGACGCGCGAGCAGATCGTGAAGCTGAGCGCGGTCGCGCCGGGCAAGATGGTCGATGCCGCGCCACCCGAGGAAGGCACGAAATCGTAAAGCGGTCGTGAAACGACCGGTCGTCCAAGGAAGGTAGGGATGCCTCTCCGAGGCAGTCCCTAATTTTTCTGGAAGGGAACGTCGAAGGACAGGCACGTTCATCCAAGCAAAATAGGGAATGCCTCGGAGAGGCATCCCTACCTTGAGGGACGACGCCGTCGCGGCGGGAAGTAGACCGCCACGTTTTTTTCGCGTATCGGAGGCGGGTCCGATGCGCTTCCCTCCCCTTTCCCTGGGCAAACGTCTGCTGGCCGGATTCGCCGCTGCGGGACTGATCGTCGCGTTCTGCCTCGGGTTGGTCTGGCGGAACCCGGGCGTGTTTTGGAACGACGACTACCAGATCTCGATCCTGCCCGTTTTTGCCGACGTGGCGCGCGCGTGGCACGAAGGCCACTGGCCGCTGTTAAGCCCGTACAGTTGGGCGTGCGGCAACCTCGCCGGCGAATATCAGTACGGGACGTTTTCACTGTTCGTCAACGCGGCGGTGGTCGTCGTGTTCGCCCTGTGGTCGGACCTCGCGTCGCAGGCGGCGGCGTTGTCGATCATCCACCTGGCGACTTTGGGCCTGGGGGCGTACCTGCTCGCACGCGGAAGACGGCTGCCGGCGGCGCTGGCGGTGGTCGTCGCGTTGATCGCCGCGCTCAACGGCTGGGAAATCGGCTGGGGGGCGACGGATTGGTTCGGCGCGCTGGCCGCCGACGCCTGGCTGCCCTGGGCCTGGTGGGCGTGCGAGCGGGCGATGCGCGAGGAGAACCACCCACGCGGCAACCGCTTGTGGTGGCTGCTGCCCGCCCCGTTCGTGTACCTCGTGCTGACGGGCGGCTTCCCGTACACGGTGGTCCGACTGGCCCTGGTAACGGCGTGGCTCGGGGTCCGCGCGCTGTCGGCGCGGCGCTGGCGTGCGCTCTGGCCGCTCGTCACGGGTTGGGCGTTCGGATTGCTGCTCTCCGCGCCGGCGTGGCTGTCGTTGCTGGCGGGCATCCGCGGTTCCGGCCGTTCGCAGGGAGCGGGCGTCGGCAATCTGGCGTGGACCGTGCCGTGGCACGCCCTGCCGGGTTTGCTCCTGCCGAACTGGACGACGAACTGGCCGGATTTTTCTAACCGTCCGTCCACCCACGCCGCCCTCGAACTCGCCGGCGGACTCGTACCCGTTGCCGGGTTGGCTGCGTTTGCGTGCCTACGCGGGAAGACCTGGCGCGTGCTGCGCTGGGACCTGTTTTTGCTCGGAGCGGTGTCGTTGCTGTGCGTGCTGCCCAGTCCCGGGATGTTCCGGTGGAGTTTTCGCTGGCTGCCGTTGTTCCACCTCGTGCTCGCGCTCGTGGGTGCCCGCGCCTTGCACACGGTGATCTCGCGTCACGGCTTCCGTTGGCCGCGCAACGCCGGCCTGTGGGCGACGGCGCTGGTGGGCGCGGCCTGGCTGGCGATGATCGCCGCGCACACCTCCAACCACGATGAAATCACCCACGGCTTACCGGTTTGGACGCTGGCCGTCGCCGTGGGGTGGCTCGCGCTCGCCTGCCTGCTCGCGCGCCGCCGTGCGTGGGCGTTGTGGGTGCCGGCTCTCGTGACGTTCGTGTCATTGTGGGCGACCTACGGGCACATGTACACCAATCCGGGTCTTCCCACCTACGGGTTTGGCCCGGGTCTCCAGCAGGCCGCCCCGTTGTCGCCCGACCGGCTTTACCTGAGCCTGTACCGCTTGCCGGACCATTTCTATTGGGGGAAAGACACCGGGCCGAATTTCGGTGCGGTGGTGCGTCCGGGCAGCACGGGAATGTTCGCCGGGATTCACACGGTCAACGGCTACAGCCCGATCATGCCCCCGGGCGTCGGCCGGCTCTGGAACATGGCAACGCACGGCTCCGTGCCCGAAGAAACCGGCCGCCGATTGCTACGCGAGGAAGCGGCTGACAACGGGTTGCTGACAAAACTCGGCGTGGACGGCCTGCTCATCGCCCATGATTTCCCGTTGGAAGAGATCGTGCCGCCCGCCGACGCCTGGGAACAGGTTTTCGCCTCGGCGGAGGGAACGGTTTACCACCGGCGCGGAGGACCGTTGCCGGAAGTGCGGGCCTGGCAAGAAGTCACTGGGACAACGCCCGGGGTCGTTCCCGGGGAGTTGCCTCCGCACGCCGCGACGGCCGACGAAGTCCAGGCGAAGACCGTGGAGGATTCCCGTGCGGGGATCACCGTCGAGGTGAACGTTCCCGCCGCCGGCCGGCGTACCGCGACCCTGGCGTTCCGGCGAGCGTACTTCCCGGGCTACGAAGCGCGCCTGAACGGTGCGCGGGTTCCGGTGGGTTCGTTCCGCGATTTGCTGCCCACCGTGGAACTGCCGCCCGGCAGTCAGGGGCGGCTGACGCTGCGCTACCGTCCTCCCGCCGTGGCGCTGGGCGGCGCGTTGGCGGCGGCAGGATTGCTGGGCATGGGCGCGTTCGCCCTGTGGACCCTCCGCCGGGTCAGAGCGGGTTGAACTGGAGCCGTTCCACCTTGCCGGAGTCGCCGTCCAGCGCGACCTCCAGCCGCCACTTCTTGTCGCCGACGTGGACCCAGTAGCGGTACTCCGTCTGGTCGCCCACCTCGGCGCGGCCCACCAACTGGAAATCCCCGAACGCCGCCAGCTTGCCCAGCCGTTCCCTGAAGTCCGCCAGCACCTCGTCGTTGTACGCGTTGACCCCTTCCTCCGTGAACTCCTCGCGCCGCAACTCACCCCGGCGCAACCCGCCCAGGACCTTCTTGAGCATGTCCGTGACCGCCGGCTCGCCGTCTTCGATGGGATGGTCGGCGGGCGGCTTCAGGTCGGGCCGCACCAGGCTGGCCACGCCGTGCGCGATCTCCCAGGGGTCCGCCTGCGCGAGGTTGGCGAGCACCACGACCGAGATCCGCGCGTGCGGGAACCGCAGGATGTGCGAGGCAAACCCTTGCAGGTGTCCGCTGTGCTCGTAGTACGGGTGCCCGTTCTGCTCGCGGATGAACCAGCCGAGGCCGTACGGGAACGTCTTGCCGCTGTTGAGCGACACCGGCTTGAACACCTGCTCCCACACGTCCGGCGGCAGGAGCGCGCCGGAATGGATGGCGGCGTCCCACTTGGCGAGGTCGACCACCGTGGAGACCAACCCGCCGTCGCCCATCGCGCACTGCGTCTCCGCGAGGTATTCCTGGTTTTTGAGCAGCCCCGCGTCCAACCGGTAGCCCGCCGCGCGGAACGGCAAGAGGTCCTCGGGCCGGTTGACGTTCGTGTTGCCCATGTGCAGGCGCGAGAACACCCGCGTGCGCAGGAAATCCCCGTACGCTATCCCGCTGACCCGGTGGACGATGACCGCGAGCAGGTCGTAGGCGGTGTTGCTGTAGCTCCAGCGCACGCCGGGCGCGAACTTGGCCGGCAGCCTGGCCGCCAGCCCGACCAGTTCGTCCTCGGTGTACTCGCGCCGCGGATCGAGCGGTTGCCTGGCGTCGTCGAAGTCGGGGATGCCGGAGGTGTGGGTCAGGAGGTGGCGCAGGGTGATCTTTTCCCACGCGGGCGGCGCTTCGGGCAGATAACGGCTGGCGAGGTCGTCGAGCGAGAGCTTGCCGTCCTGCACGAGCAGCAGCATGGCGACGGCGACGAACTGCTTGGTCAACGACGCCACCTCGTACACGCTCTCGGCCAGGGCTGGTGCGCGCAGCTCGACGTTGGCCACGCCGTAGCCCTTGGTGAAGATGAGTTCGTTGTCGATGGTCACCGCCAGCGACAGGCCCGGAATGCGCTGCGCGCGCATCTGGGTGCGCACGTAGGCGTCGATGTCCGCCTGCGACGGGTCGGCCTCGGGCTGATCCTGCGCTCTGGCCGGTCGCGCGTTCCCGGTCCACAGCAGGAAGCCCGCCACCACCACGCGGACGGCCATGGATCGTCGCACGAAACGCTTCACGCCCGCACCATCGGACGGCTTCCGGCCGCGCTCAACCCGCAACGCTCATTTTGGTAGTGGGACAGTTTGGCAAGTTCCCATCCCCGGCAGGGGCGGCAGAGTGCAGCCCACGGCGTGAGCCGTGAGGAGACGATCATTTGTGAGCCTAGAGCGGTTTCATTTGAGATGTGGTCGCGGCGCTGTGTCGCCGCGTCTGGTTCTGGAAGGAACGTCTCCACCAGCGCAGACACGGCGACACAGCGCCGCGACCACATCGAAAAGAGCAACACCTTTACTGAAACTGCTCTAGCCCCGGCAGGGGCGGCAGAAAAGACGCCATCACTCCGGGACCACCCGGCCGGTTTTCTGCCACCCCTGCCGGGGCTGACCCGTTTTTTGTTCTTTTCCCACGGCTCACGCCGTGGGCTAATTTCTTGCGCCCCTGCCGGGGCTGCCAAGACATCTAACTGTACCACCCTCATTTTCCATCGTCGGATTTTGCGGCATGTTGGCGGCGATGGTTGCACGGCCCGCCCCGTTCCCGGTCTCCGCGCCGACGCCGCGCCTGTGGGCCGCGCTGGCGGCGGTGGGCTGCGCCGTGGCGCTGGTGGGGGCAGTGCACGGGTACGTGGACGGGTCGATCCGGCGGGACCCCGGTTGGTTCAAGGCCCCGCCGGAAGCGGGGAACTTCACGGGCGTCGCCCTGCAAAAACTCACCGGGGTCGCCGTGCAGGCGGGGGCGTTTCGTCACCCGGAGTTTTTGCCGGTCTACGGCAGCAGCGAGTTGACGCAGCCGCAGCCGAACCGGCCCGACGATTTCTTCCGTTCGCGCCCGACCGGCTTCGACGTTTTCCCGGTGGCCTACCCGGGCGAGACGGACCTGCTCATCGCCACGAAACTCGCCGCGCTTGGGAACGCGGCGCGCGGGCGCAAGGCGGTCGTCTTCCTGTCGCCGACGTGGTTCCAGGTGCCGCGACTGGACCCGGGGGGATTCGGGGTCAATTTTTCCCCGTTGCAGGGCAGCCGGGTCGCGTTCGGCGGCGGGTTCAGCCGGGGATTGAAGCGCGATTTCGCCCGGCGGCTGCTCGATTATCCCGATCTCGTCGCGCAATACCCGCTGCTGAAGGCGTCGCTCGATTGCGAGGCCGGGGACGGCTTGGCGGACCGCTGGCTGCGGGCCGCGATGGGACCGCTGGGCGCGTTGCAAAATCGGTTCCTGGGCGAAAGCGACTACAGCAAGGTCGCGCTCTGGCTGCGGGCGCACCCGCTGCCGGGCAACGGCCCTCCCCCGGCGGGGCCGGCGAGCATCGACTGGAACACGCTGATCCGCGAAGCGGACGAACGCTATAGCCGCCAGCCCGCGCTCTCCACCTACAGCACGACCGCAAACACGGGGTTTGACGACCGGCGCACGGCGGCCTTCCGCGACCCGGCGCACCCGGAGGTTCCGCCCGACGCCAACTTCGAGCGCGTCTGCCTCTCATCGCAGGAGTGGACCGACCTCGACCTGCTGCTGCGCACGGCGCGGGAACTCGACTTGCGGCTGCTGCTGGTCTGCCAGCCGCTCAACGCGAACTTTGGCGCGCTTCAGGGGTTAACCGCGCGTTCCAGCGAACTCTTTTACCACCGGCTGCGCGACACCGTGGCTCCGTATCAATCGGCCACGCTGCTGACCTTTCCGCAAGCGGAGGGTGATCCGCACTGGTACGTGGATTCCACGCACCCGACCGCGAAGGCGTGGCTGGTGTACGACCGGGCGCTGGACGCGTTTTATCACGCGCCGTAGAGTGGATCGAAATTTGCGTGGCGCTCAACCCCGGCAGGCGGTGGTGGTACAGTTTGATGTTTTGGCAGCCCCGGCAGGGGCGCAAGAAATCAGCCCACGGCGTGAGCCGTGGGAAA
>CAXTOX010000008.1:0-1434 GCA_964245885.1 uncultured Chthoniobacterales bacterium
GGTAGAACGGCAGCTTCCCAAGCTGCATACGAGGGTTCGATTCCCTTCACCCGCTTTCCCTGCCTCTTCGAGAACTACGGTGGTCGCGCCGTGCGGCCATTTTAGGCTTGCGCCGGTTTGGGGAATGTTCCTAACCTCCCGGCACGGTGTCGAAACTAGCCATTGAAGTGCGTGGGCTGCGGAAGTCGTACGGCGCGAACGTCGCCGTCAGCGGGATCGACCTCGCTGTCACCGAGGGGGAAGTCTTCGGCCTGCTCGGGCCGAACGGCGCGGGCAAAACTTCCACCATCGAAATCTTGGAAGGCATCCGCCCGCGCTCCGGCGGCGAGGCACTCGTGCTCGGTCTCGATCCGACCGCACAATCCGCCGCGTTGAAGGATCGGATCGGCGTTTGCCTGCAAGACACCAACCTGCCAGCCAACATCCGGATCAGCGAGGCGATGCGGCTTTTCTCCCGGCTGTATTCGCGGGTCACGGACCCCGACAAGCTGTTGGCGCGGGTGGGACTCGCGGACAAAAAGCAGGCTTTCTACCGCACGCTTTCGGGCGGACAAAAACAACGCCTAGCCATCGCGCTCGCCCTGGTCAACGCGCCGCGCCTCGTTTTCTTCGACGAACCCACGACCGGGCTGGACCCGCAGGTACGGCGCGAGATCCACACACTCATCGGCGAACTGCGCACGGAAAATTGCACGGTGCTGCTGACGACCCATTACATTGAGGAGGCTGAACGCCTGTGCAGCCGGGTGGCCATCATGGATCGCGGACGCGTGGTCGCCCAGGGCACCCCGCGGGAAATCCAGGAGAGCACGCTTGGTAAAGCATTGATAGAAGTCCGCTTGAGCGCGCCTGCGCCCGGGGCGGAGACGACCTTCCCGGCGGCGTTCAACGTCGAGCAGCGCGACGGCGGCCGGGAACTGCTCCTCCGCACCAACGAACCGGGCGCGTGCGTCGCGCAGATCGTGCGCTGGTGCGACAATCACGGGTTGGCTCTCGACGATATCGCCGTGCGCCGCGCGAGCCTCGAAGATGCTTTCATCGCGCTGACCGGCCGCGCGATCCCGGAATCCTGACGATGAAAGCTTACCTCGCCCACACGGAGAACGCGCTCCGGCTGCTGTCCCGCAACAAGACCGCGCTGTTTTTCACGTACCTTTTCCCGCTGTTCTTTTTCTTCATGTTCGCCACGCTGCTCGGCGGCGCGACGAGCCCGGGCGCAATGCTCCAGGTCATCTCGACGGTGTTGACCATCGGCGTGCTCGGCAGCGGGTTCTTCGGCGCGGGCATCACGCTGGTCCAGGAACGCGAGGACAACATCCTGCGCCGCTTCAAGGTCACGCCTTCCGGCGCGCTGCCGATGATCTTGGCGGTGTTGACTTCCGGCCTGGTCGCCTACCTGCCGCTGGTCGCGGTGATCGTCGGACTGGCCCGTGG
>CAXTOX010000008.1:1444-14319 GCA_964245885.1 uncultured Chthoniobacterales bacterium
GGGTGGCTCCACGTCGCGGTGCCCGCCCGCCTCGTGGATGTGGTGATCTTCTCGGCCGTCGGCTTGGTGGCATTTCGCGGGATGGGTGTGCTCATCGCCTGCGTGGTCCGTTCGACGCAGGAATGCACGACCATCATCAACGTCATCTACCTGCCCATGCTGATGCTCAGCGGGGCGATGCTGCCGCTCCAGTTCCTGCCGCCCGCGCTCCAAAAACTGACCGGCTTTTTACCCTCCTATTATCTGTTCAGCGGGATGCAGTCCATGCTCCTCAACGGACAAGGGCTGGCTCAAACGGTCTGGGAAACGCTCGCGCTGCTGCTGACCGCCGCGACGACGAGTTTCCTCGCGCTCAAGCTGTTTCGTTGGGACCGGGACGACGTGATTTCCGGTCGCGCGAAGTGGTGGTTCCTCGCCGGTCTCGCGCCGTTTCTCCTGCTCGGCCTGACGCGCCTCAACAACCAGGCGCGGCTCGACGAGGCCCGGATGCAGCGCCGCGCGGAACGGCGCAACCACACGTTCGTCGTGGAAAACGTGCGCGTGTTCATCGGCGACGGCCGTGTGATCGAGCACGGACGCGTCTTCGTGAAAAGCGGCCGGATCGTCGAGGTCAGCGAGCAGGGCACGCAGCCCGCGCCGCCCGACGCCGAGATGATCAACGGCGCGGGCAAAACGCTGCTGCCGGGGTTGATCGACATGCACGTCCACCTCGGGGCTTCCGGGTTCATCGACCAGGACGCCGGTGAGACGAAAGCCGAGGACCACCGCCTGATGGATTATCTGTATTGCGGGGTGACGGCCGTGCGCAGCGTGGGGGACTGGCTCGACCGTTCCTTGGCGGCCAAGCGGCGCGTGGCAGACGGCCGGCTGCTGGGCGCGGAGTTGTTCGTCGACGGGCCGCTGTTCACCGCGGAAGGCGGGCACGGGACGGAATATCTCCAGTACATGCCCGAGACGATGCGCGGGAAAGCCCGCGAGGAATTTTTGCGGATTCCCAAGGACCCGGCCGATGCGGAGACCATGGTCGGCGACCTCCAGCGCGCGGGCGTCGACGGCATCAAGGCCATCCTGCAAGGCGATTTCGGCCACGTGCACTTCGTCCGGCTGGAGCGACCCAACTATGAGGCGGTCGCGCATGCGGCGCACGCGAACGGCTTGCCGCTGGCGACGCACACAAACTCCGTGCAGGACGTGGAAGACGCCATCGCGGCGGGCAGCGACTCCATTGAGCATGGCGCGTTGACCGACCGACTCCCGTCGGCGGACCTGACGGCGATGCGCGACAAGGGGCTTGCCTACGATCCGACGCTCTCGGTCGTGGGGGTGTTCAGCGGGAAGGTCGCGCCGGACTCTTCCTTGCTGCAAGAGATCGCGCCGCCCGACAAATTGAAGGCGCTCACCGACAAGGCCCGCGATCAACAGCCTTTTCCGAAAGCCGCAGACAACGGGGCGAACGCCACGGCGAACCTCCTCGCGGCTTGGCAGGCGGGTGTGACCCTGATCGCCGGTTCGGATGCTGGCAACCCGTCGATCATCCACGGGCCGACGGTGCAGCGTGAACTCGCGTTGTGGGTCGAAGCGGGGATTCCGCCGGCGGTGGCCCTGCAAGCGGCCACCGGGCAGGCGGCAAAGGCGTTGCGCGCGGAGGACCGCATCGGATTGATCGCCCCGGACCATCAGGCGACTTTCATCATTGTGGAAGGCGACCCGGCGGCGGACATCCATGCCCTGGAGCGGGTCAACACGGTCGTTTTCCGTGGCGAAACCGTGGACCGTGAAGCGTTGCTGAAGGCGGCGAAGGAACCCTGAAAGGGAGTAGGGTCCACAGATTACGCAGATTGAAGAGAGGAATAGAATGGGTAGAGGTCCTTTCCTTCCCCGCTTCTTCCAATCTGCGTAAATCTGCGTAATCCGTGGATAGATTTCTGAACGTTCCCCGGCGTTCAAGGTGCGACGATCCGCCTCAGGCCAAAACGTTCGTAGTGCCGCGGCCGACGCGACGCTTTCCAGAACTCCGGGTAAAAAGCGACCCAGCGCGCGTGGTCCCACTCGGCCCAGTTGATTTCACGCTTCACCCACCAGGTGCGCAAATGGGTTAGCCGCCACCACGCGAGGCGAAGTAGCGCCTTCAGCCACCGCAACAAAGGCCAGCGGAGCCGCCGATGTTCCCAATGGTGCCACACGTACGCAAGCGACCGGCCGGCGCGTTGCGCGATGAACAGCATGCTCGTTCGGTTGAGCCGCGAAACGTCGAAATGGTGCTCGACCATGACGTTGAGCTTCGGCTGCAGCCAGTAACCGGCCTGGAGCAATTGGTGGGCGAACGGCGCGTCATCTTCGAACCCCAGCGCCCCGGGGCCGAGCGCGACATCGAAGCATCCCACCTTTTCGAGCACGCGCCGCGCGAACGCCATGTTCGCGCCGACCAGCTTCCCCGGGTTCCGCGCATCGAGTTGGTCCGTGCTGGCCAGGCGGGTGATAAAGAACCCCTGGTTAAACCAGGACCGCTCCAGTTTCGGCGCGATCCGAACGCCACCGGCCACGGCGTCGGCCTCATCGCGCAAGATCGGGTTGCCCATTTCAGTAACCCAATCGACAGGCGGTCGCACGTCGTCGTCCGTGAAGAGAATCACCTCGCCGCGCGCTTCTCTCAGACCTTGGTTGAGCGCGTGGCACTTTCCGGCCGTAGGCTCGAACAGGTAACGCACGGTCATCTGCGGCACCGCCGCTTCCTCGACGACCTGGCGGGCATGGTCGGTCGACCCTTTGTCGATGACGAGAAGTTCGGTCGGATGATCCGCCGGGATCGTGCACCGCGCCATGGCCCGCAGCGTCTCGCGCAAACTATCCGCGCGGTTGTGCGTGCAAATGATGATCGAGGCGACAAAGGAACCCATGCTCAAACCCGGATGGTCCGACCGATCACGCCATACCGTGCAGTTCCCCGTCAACGTGAAAAGTGGTCGGGCTGGTGGGATTCGAACCCACGGCCTCTGCGACCCGAACGCAGCGCTCTACCAAGCTGAGCCACAGCCCGAAACTTTCTCTAACGAGCAAAACGCCCGCTGGGCGTTATTATGGCGCGAATCGGCCGGATGACAAGCGACATTCTCACTCCGTGCGCCGAAAGGCTGCCACCGCCGCCAGATCGTCGGCAAAAGGCTGGCCGCCGGAATATTCGTGCAGGCAGCCGAGCACGTGGGTCAGTAGCCCGCTGGCCGCTCCGGTGCCGCGCGCCGCGACGTTGGCAAGGAGCGGGGTGTCGCGGACACACTGCTCGAACGCGCCGAATTCCATCCGGGCACCCTCCGCGGCCACCACGTCGTAGAAGCCATCCGTGAACAGGAAGAACCCGTCTCCGGGGGCGAGTTGCACGCTGCTCTCCTCGGCGGCGAGATCCGCTTGCAGACCCAGGGGCGGGCATTGGGACCGGAAGGCTTCCACGTTGCCCTTGCCCGTGCGTGCCACGAGCAGCGGGGGATGACCCGCACCGGCCATCGTCAACGCGCCGGTGCCAGGGTCGAGCGCGATGCCCATGGCGGTCAACATCGAACGGCCCTTGAAGCTGGCGCGGAAATCCGTGTTCACCAGCCGCAAAATCTCGGCCGGCGACGCGCTCAGCGCCGCCGCGTGGCGGAACAGCAGCTTGGCCAACGCGGTCAGAAGCGCCGCCGACGCCCCGTGGCCGGTGGCATCGGCGATCCAGAAGAAAAGCCTCCCGTCCGGCAGCCGCAGCCAGTCGTAGATGTCGCCGCCCACCTGGATCACCGGCTGATAGTGCGCCGCCAGATCCCAGCCGGGCAAGACGGGGAGCGACTGGGGGATGATGGTCTGCTGGGTGGCGCGCGCGGCTTCCAGGTCGCGTTCGAGGTCGGCGCGCCAGTCGGCGAGTTCCTGGTTCTGGCGTTCGAGCTGGCGGCGCAGGGCGTGGAGGCGGAGCTGCGTGTTGATGCGCGCCTGGAGGACGGCGGCGTTGACCGGCTTGGTCACGAAATCGCTCGCGCCGGCTTCGAGGCAGCGCACCTCCTGTTCGTCGCCGACCATGCCGGTGAGCATGATGACGGGCAGTTGCGCCACGGCGGGGTCCGCGTGGGCGCGCAGGCGTTCGCAGACCTCCGCGCCGTTGATGCCGCCGGGCATGGCGTAGTCGAGCAGCACGAGCGCGGGCAAGCTTTGGCTGATGGCCGCGAGCGCCTCGTAGCCGCCGCTGGCCTGGCGGCAGGTGTGGCCGGCGGTCTCGAGCGTCCGCGCGAGGATGGCGCGGCTGATGCGCTCGTCATCCACGACGAGAATGTCGGCGGATGGCTCGGCGGCGTTCATGGACGGTGGGGGGCCGATCTGCGGACGCGGGTGGTTTTCGCTTGCCCGCTCCGGCGAGGCAATAAAGGATTGCCAGCAGCAGGGCAATGCGATAATAAAGCCGTCGCCCGCCAACGCAACCTGAACCCGTCGGGACCGCCTGTTTTTCCCACCTACCTTTCACCGTTATGATGCTGACCCGTTCCCTGTCGGTCGTGCTCGCCTGCCTGGGCCTGTTCGCCCTGACCGCCTGCCTCCACAACGACGACGAAACCCCGGCCCCCGTCGTCACCCACGCGATTCCCAAGCCCAAGGCCACGCCGACGCCGCCCACCGACCAGGAAGTCGCCGAGGCCACCCCGCCGCCCACGCCCAAGCCGAAGGTCGAGGTGCCCGCGAGCACCGGCGGTCCCACGCCGATCCCGCACGGCGATTATCCCTATGGCTCTCCGGTGCAGGGCAAGCCGGGCTACGTGACGAGTCCTTACGCGCAGGACGCCGGGTACGTGGACGTGCATGGGTTTGCGCCGGGCCAGGAAGTGCGCTGCCCGTACACGCAGAAGATTTTTCTCGTTCCTTGACCTGCTTGTATCCGGGGATCGGGAGCATCCCGGTGGATGCAAGGCAGGCAGCCAGCGTCTGTTTTGGAGCGGTGCGGCCGGGGGAGTTGCACCGCCGGTTCGCGTTGCCCGGCGGGCGTGGCAGTGAACTTTTGGGAAATCTGCGGCTTGGCTAGCCTCGAAGCAATTTAATCGTCGGCCGAAGAGCCGACCAACATTTTCAACAGGACCGTGCGTGAGAAAAGATAAAACCTCCGAACTGCGGGTCAGGCACGTCCCGCTCATCCGTGCCGAAATCAAGGTGCCGGGTGACAAGAGCATTTCTCATCGGGCGGCGATGTTTGCGAGTCTGAGCAACGGGGTGTGCGTGCTCCACGATTTCGGACCGGGAGAGGATTGTCAGCGGACGGTTGCGGCGATGCGGACTTTGGGGGTGCAGATCGACCAACCCGAGGCGGAGCCAACCACGCTGATCGTACACGGCCGTTACCGGCAGCTCAGCGCGCCGCAGGGCGACATCGACTGCGGCAACTCCGGCACGACGATGCGGCTCCTCGCCGGGATGCTTGCCGGGCAGCCCTTCCGCTCGCGGTTGACGGGCGACGCCTCGCTCTCCGGCCGGCCGATGGGCCGCGTCATCCGCCCGCTGACGGAGATGGGCGCGCGGATCACTTCCGAAGGGGCTTCGGAGAACTGCGCGCCGCTCGTCATTGAGGGCGGGCCGCTCCACGGCATCGACTACCACCTGCCGATGGCCAGTGCGCAGGTGAAGAGCGCGGTGCTCCTCGCCGGCCTCTACGCCAGCGGGGAAACCAGCGTGACGGACCCCGGCCAGAGCCGCGACCACACCGAGCGGCTGCTGCGGTACTTCCTCGTGGACGTGCACGGTTCCGAGGAACGGCCGGCCGAGGGCGAGCCTAACAAACTCACGATCCGCGGCGGCCAGATGCCCGAATCGCGCAACTTCACCGTGCCGGGCGACATCTCCAGCGCGGCCTTCTGGCTGGCCGCCGCCGCCGCGCAGCCGGGTGCGCGCCTGCTCGTCAAAAACGTGGGCCTCAACGACACGCGCACCGGGGTGCTTTCCGTGTTGCTGCGGATGGGCGCGCACGTCCACGAGGTCATCGAGGACATCACGCAGATCGAACCCACCGGCACCGTCGAGGTGCAGGGGGCACGGCTGCACGGGACCGTCATCGAAGGCAAGGAAATCCCCAACGTCATCGACGAAATCCCGATTCTGGCGGTACTCGGCACCCTCGCCGCCGGCCAGACCGTCATCCGCAACGCCGCCGAACTACGCGTCAAGGAAACCGACCGACTCAAGGCCCTCGCCACGAACCTCAAGGCGATGGGCGCAGAGGTTTACGAGACGCCCGACGGCCTGACCATCACCGGCGGTCGTCCGCTGCACGGTGCGCGTCTACAAAGTTTCGGGGATCACCGCATCGCCATGGCGTTCGCCATCGCGGGGTTGTTTGCCGAAGGGGAAACGGTCATCGAGGACTGTGAGTGCATCGACACGTCGTACCCCGGGTTTGCGGATACGCTGGGCCAGATCGTCGCGTCTTCGACCAGCGGTCAGCCCTCCACGGTGGTCCTCTCGGACGCGAGCCAGTTTTTGCCCGAAGCCGACACCGGCAAGCGCAAGCGCCGCGCGCGTGCCCCGCGCGCTTCCACCGACGAGTAACCCTCCCCTTCCTGCCTTGGATCAGCCGCCTTCCTCGTCCCCGGCCACGGTGGTCATTGCCATCGACGGCCCTGCCGCGTCGGGAAAGAGCAGCGTCGCGCGCACCCTCGCCCGGCGGCTCGGCTACGCTTACATCAACTCCGGTGCGTTGTACCGTGCGGCAACCTGGTTCGTGCTGGAAGGCGGATTGGAAGCGCGCGCGGCGGCGGCGGCGGCGGCGCGGGGGTTTGCGGCGGAGGCCGAGCCGGACGCTGCGTTGTTCGAGGGACGGATCAACGCCCACGTTTCCGCGGTGTCGAGCGTGCCGGAGGTGCGCGCAATCCTCACCGGGCGGCTGCGTTCGTTTGCCGACTCTGCCGCCGGCGTCGTGATGGAAGGCCGCGACATCGGCTCGGCCGTGTTCCCGCACACGCCGTACAAGTTTTACATCGACGCTTCCCTTGAAGTGCGGGCGCAACGCCGGGCAGTGCAGTCGGGCGCCGGCAGTGATGACCTCCTTGCCCGCGACCGGACGGACTCCACCCGGCGCACCTCGCCGCTCACCATCGCGGAGGACGCGCACGTGATCGACAGTTCCCGGCTGACGATCGACGGCGTGGTGGGCGAGATCATCGGCCGGCTCAAGCTCAAGGGCTTGGCCGTCGGCTGAACCTTTCCCGCCATGAGTCCGACGTATTGGTTCTTCTTGCGGTTCGCGGAGTTGGTGGCGCGCCTGTGCTTCTCGCTGCAAGTGACCGGACGCGAAAACCTGCCGCGTTCCGGCGGGTACCTGCTGGCGATGAACCATCAGAGCTACCTCGATCCGCCGGTCGTCGCGCTGGCCGCCGATCCGCGGCCGATCCACTTTCTCGCGCGCAAGACCCTCCTCCGGTGGCCGATCCTCGGGCCGATCTTCCCGCGGCTCAACGTCGTGCCGGTCGACCAGGAGCGTCCGGACATGAGCGCGCTCAAAAACGTCATCCGGCTGCTGCGCGCGGGCGAGACGACCATCGTGTTCCCTGAGGGAGCGCGCACGCTCGACGGGGAGTTGCAACCCGCGCAGCCGGGCATCGGGCTCATCATCGCCAAGACCCTGGTGCCGGTGGTGCCGATGCGGGTGTTCGGGGCTTACGAAGCGATGCCGCGCGGCTCGTCGCGCGTGCGGATGCACCCGATCACGGTCAAGATCGGCGAACCGTTGACGTTCACGGCGGACGACCTCAAGAAGTCGTCGGGCGACAACCGCGACGTTTACCAGGGCTTGAGCGAGCGGGTGATGTCCGCGATTGCCGCGATCCGGCTGCCCTGAGGAGTGGCGTGGGGATTGCTCAGGAAGAGCATCGCCATGAAACAGATTCGACTTAGCGGCCGGGAGGGTGCCGTCATCCGCTCCCTCGGCTTCGGCCTCGCCGTCAACGGCGCGGAACTCCAGGAAAACACCCGCCTCGCCGCCGAAGACCTCGCCGACGTGCTCAGCGGTCTCATGGAAGTCGGCTACGTCGAGAGCACGCCTTTCACCGAGCGCGCCAGCCCGGAGGCGCTGCCCACGACGGAGTACGAGGTCAACAGCGCGTACGCGCACGAGTTGAAGGCCGCGCTCGGCCTGCACCGGCGTTGACCCGCATCCTCCGGAGACGGCGGGCGCGTATCTAACGCCATCATGCCCGCCGTAACCTCCCCGTCCGACCACGCCATCAAGCTCGAACCCGAGGAACTCGCCAGGCTGGCGCATCTCCGTTATTCCAACGACAACAAGCCCGGCTTCACACGCAAGCCGGCGGCGGACGGCAATGGGTTCGACTACTTCGACCAGGACGGCAGCCACGTCACCGACGAGGAGGAAAACAAGCGCATCAACGCCCTCGCCATTCCGCCCGCGTACAAGGACGTGTGGATCTGCCCCCACAAAAACGGCCACCTCCAGGCGACCGGGCGCGACGACAAGGGACGCAAACAGTACCGCTATCATCCGAAGTGGCGGGCCACGGCGGACGCCAACAAATACAGCCGCGTGATGGCGTTCGCCGCGGCGCTGCCGGGGATTCGCAAGCGGATCGACGCCGACCTCTCCCGACCGGGACTGCCGCGCGAGAAGGTCCTCGCCACCGTGGTCAAGCTGCTGGAGACGACTCTCATCCGGGTCGGCAACGAGGAATACGCCAAGACGAACAAGCACTACGGCCTGACGACGATGCGCAACCGCCACGTCAAGGTGAAGGGATCGACCATCCAGTTTTCGTTCCGGGGTAAGAGCGGCGTCGACCACACGGTCGAACTACAGAACCCCCGGCTCGCACGGGTCGTGAACCGCTGCCAGGAACTGCCGGGGCACGAATTGTTCGAGTACCTCGACGAAGACGACAAGCCGCACACCATCGACTCGGCCGACGTGAACGCCTACCTGCAAGAGATCAGCGGACAGCCGTTCACGGCGAAGGATTTCCGCACCTGGGCCGGCACGGTGTTGGCGGCGATGGCGCTGCAGGAGTTCGAGACGTTCGACTCGGAGGCGGCGGCGAAGAAGAACATCACCAACGCCATCGAGAAGGTCGCCGAACGCTTGGGCAACACGCCGACCGTGTGCCGGAAGTGTTACGTCCACCCGGCGATCCTGGAATCCTACGTGGACGGTTCGATGCTCGATTCCCTTCGTAAGCGAACCGAGGATGAACTCACCGGCAGCCATCTCGCCGAACTCAAACCGGAGGAAGCGGCGGTGGTCGGATTGTTGCGCGCGCGGTTGAAGGAAGAGGTGAGGGCGGCTTGATGCGCCAGGTCACTGGCTTCACGACGATCAAACGAGGAGTTCGCCGGCTTGGGCCGGGTTTGTAGGGTCGAGCGGCAAGCCGGAAACCAAGTGGAAGTGCAGATGTTGGGTAGTCTGGTAGGAACCGCCGTTGGTAATGATTTTGTAGTTGCTGTCCGCAAAGCCACGCTCCCTGATGATGCCAGACATGACTTGGAACAATTCACCAAAAAGCGATTGGTCCTGAACCTCAATGAGTTGACGGACATGCTGTTTTGGAATGACTACGATGTGGGTTTGCCAAGTGGGCTGCGTGTGCTCGAACGCCAAGACCGCCTTGCTCTCGGCAACCACCCGCACGAGAAGGCGTCCGTTCAGGACCGCTTCGCAATAGAAGTCGTCGCTCATTCAGCTACTGCACCGTAAATTCCTTCTTCAGCGTGACCGCGGCCTTGCCCACGTTGTCGCGCACCGTTGCTTCGACGGTGTACTTCCCGGCTGGATCGTCCGGGGCGAGGTTGATGTTCAGGTAATCGCGTCCGAGGCAGAGCATGCGTTCGTCCGCGGGAACGGTGGCTTGGCAGCCGACGAGATCCTTGCGCTCGCTGTAGACGGTGCCGTCGGGCCGGCGCACCACGAGGTCGTACGTCACGCTGGCCTGACCTTTCGCTTCGCGGGCTGGCCCGTAGAAAACGATGGCAGTGAAAATCGGCTGGCTGCGCACGGCGGTGTCTACGGGGTCGAGGGAAGGGGAATCGGGCTTGCGCCAATCCTGGAAAAAGCGCGCGTCGGCGATCAACCAGAGTTGCGCGCCGAAGTTCCCCTGCGATTTGACGTTGTCCGTGTTGGCCTTCAGGTCACGGGTGACCCGGTGCAAATTCGGCAGGACGGCGGCGGGAATCAGGGCCGACGGCGGCGAAGCGGCCGGACTTGCCGCGGGCGGAGTGGCGCTGGACGCGGGCGTCACCTGCGCGGCAGCGGACGCCGCGGTGACGAGCAGCAGGGAAAACAGGAGGGCGGCAAGTTTCATCGGCAGGCGGGCTCCGCTAACCCACGTCGGGCGCGGAGGTCGGCCGAGTGTCGGCGAGCCGCAGGGCGGCGGCAAGCACATCCTCGCGCCTGATGGCCGCGTGGCCGCGTTGCCAGAATTTGCGCCGGGGTTCGTTCCAACGCCGCACCGTCGGCGGGCAGGTGACGACCTCGACGCGTTCACCCAGCGAACGCCAGCGCGCCGGGCCGTAGCGAGGTTCCAGCCGGCCGAACAGTTCCACCGTCGGGCAGCCGACCGCCGCCGCCAGGTGGGTCGTGCCGGTGTTGCGGCTGACGAGCACCCGGCCGAAACGCAGCAGCCAGCCGAGTTCCGCCAAGTTGGTCGCGCCGCTGAGGTCGACCAAACCCGGGGTCGGTCCGAGCAGACGCCGGATCTGGTGAGCCGATGGGTCGTTGACATGATCTGCGACGAGCACCACGCGCTCGAAGAGGCCGGCATCCAGAAACTCCCGGACGATCCAGGCGAAGTTTTCCGGCGGCCAGCGGAGGTCGTGCGCGAACGCCGCCGGGTTCACCACCGCGTAAGGGCTGCCGCCATCCGCATCGAACTCCTCCCAGCCGGCGGCGGTCAGACGCACCCGCAATGAACGCCGCCAGGATTCCGGCAGGTGGACGCGCGGGCGCAAGGGCGACGTTTCCCGGATGCCGAGCGGGGCGAGGAGGTCGAAGTTGAACTGCGCCTCGTGCTTTTCGCCCCGGTCTCGCCGGTCAACGAGGCGGTCGGTCAGAGTGCGGTCCAGCCAGAAGCCGTGACGGTAGCCGATTCGCCGGGGAATGGCGGCGAGCCTGGCCGCGGACTGGCAAAGCGCGTCCGGATGCAGCCCGACGTAAGCGGCAGCGTTCCAGCGGCGGAACTCCTCGGCAAGCTGCCGCCGGGCGTTGCGCGGCTGCGTTGGCGGGGTGTTGGGCAGCGCGACGAACCCGTCGAGGAGCGGATGCTTTTCCAGCAGGGGGCGCATCACCTCCCGCGCCGCGAACACGAGGCGCTGTCCCGGCCGCTGCGCGCGGATCGGCTCCAGACAGGACGTGGCGATGATCACGTCGCCCACGCGGTCCGGCCGGCAGAGGATGAGCGGACGTTCGTCTTCCACGGGACGGCATTGTACCGCATTTCCTGAGGAGGGAGAGGCTGCTTTTGTGCGGTGGCTCGATCCGCAGGAGATGTGGTCACGGCGCTGCGCCGCCGTGTCTGGTTCTGGAAGGAAGGCCCCGATGGCGCAGACACGGCGACGCAGCGCCGTGACCACATGCCGCCGGAGGCAACGATGCTAACGCGCGGCCAGACAGGCCAGGATTTCCCGGGCGTATTCGCTCCAGGTTTTGAGCGGGCGCGCCGTGGCCTCTCCGGTCAGGCGGCGGCGCAGATTCTGGTCAGTGGCGAGGGTCAGGATCGTGTCGGCAAGCGCCTGCGGGTCGAGCACGTCGGTGGTGAGACAACCGCCGCCCGCCGCGTTTTCCGCCATGACGCCGAAGTTGGCGCACACGCACGGGCGGCCAAACCAGAGACTCTCGATCACCGGCAGCCCGAACCCCTCGACCACCGAAGGATAAACGGTGAAATCGCACCCGGCGTACAGCGCCCGCAGTTCATCGTATTCGATCTGACCGTGCCAGCGTAGGCCCGGCAGACGTTGCGCGGTCGCGCGGACGAGTTCCTCGATGTTCTCGGACCCGCCGTGGGCACCGCCGACGAGATCGAGTGCAAGGTGCAAATCCGGCCTTGCGGCGACGGCGCGTTCGTAGGCGGCGAGGAGGGTCCGGTGGTTCTTGCGGGGTTCCAGCGTGGACACGCACAGCAACTGGACGGTGCGTGGCGGTGCCGCGGTGGAAATCGCAGGGGCATCGCAGACCCGGGAAATACCGACGAAATCGCACGCCAGCGTGCACACCTGAACCGGAGGACTATCGAAACCTTCCACGGCGAGGAAGTTCCGCCAGCCTTGTGCCGACGCCTCCGACACCGGCAGGATGAGATCAGCCTTCGAGAAGGCGCGCAGGTAGCCGGCGTGCTGCTCCGGCAACGTGGGAGGCACGTACCCGGGATGGTCGACCGGGATCGTGTCGTGAAGGATCACCGCCAGCCGCCAGGCGTGGCGGTGTACGTAATCGACGAGTTGGGCGGCGCGTTCCTTGTACATCAACTCGGGCATCACGACCCAGGTGCCCGCCGGTGCCAGCCGGTATAGCTGATGGCGGTGCAGCGGCACGAACTTTCCACGTCCGCCAGCGAGCAGCCACGACGGCCAGGCGAGCGGCTGCGACCACAACGCGTGCGGCCAGCGGTCGGAAGGGTCGCGCAAGGACTCCGCGCCCGCACCAACGGACAACTCGGGGGCAAGCGGTCGCATCGTGCCGAGGCGGTTATTCCAGGCGACCAACCGGACCTCGGACCTCAGGCCGGCGAACGCTGCCGCCAGCGAGCGCACGACGGTCTGGATGCCCGAGCGAGCGGGATTACGCGCCGTGTCGCCCACGACGAGGAAAACGGCGCTCATGCCGGGGACTTACAACCGGCCATCCCCCAGACGCCGCAGGTAGTCGGCGTAGGTCG
>CAXTOX010000008.1:14329-58507 GCA_964245885.1 uncultured Chthoniobacterales bacterium
TGGATCAGGCCCGCCAGACCGGCGGCGTCGATCCAGCCGTGTTCATAGGCAATCTCCTCAATGCACGCGATTTTCAATCCCTGCCGGGCCTGGATCGCCTGAACGAAGTTGGCCGCTTGGAGCAGCGAATCGTGCGTGCCGGTGTCCATCCACGCCGTGCCCCGCCCGAGGCGTTCGACGTGGAGGCAGCCGCGTTCGAGGTAGACGCGGTTCAGGTCGGTGATTTCGAGTTCGCCCCGGGCGCTCGGCCGCAACTGCCGCGCGAACTCCGTCACTTGCCCATCGTAAAAGTACAACCCCGGCACCGCGTAGTCGGAGCGCGGCGCGGCGGGTTTTTCCTCCAGCGAAAGTACGCGTCCGCCCTCGTCGAATTCCACCACGCCGTACGCGGTCGGGTCTGCCACCCGGTAACCGAAAATCGTCGCGCCTCCCGTGCGGCACACCGAACGATCCAAAGCTTCGGAGAGGTCGTGTCCGTAAAACAGGTTGTCGCCCAGGATCAAACACGCCGGCGAACCGTTGAGAAAATCCGCGCCGATGATGAAGGCCTGCGCCAGACCGTCCGGCGAAGGCTGCACGCGGTAGCTGAGCTTCAGTCCCAACTGGCTGCCGTCGCCGAAGAGCCGCTCGAACTGCGGCAGGTCGTCGGGCGTGCTGATGATGAGAATTTCCCGAATGCCCGAGAGCATGAGCACGCTCAGGGGATAATAGATCATCGGCTTGTCGTACACCGGCATGAGCTGCTTACTCACGGTGCGGGTGAGCGGATACAGCCGCGTGCCGGAACCACCGGCGAGGATGATGCCTTTGAAGGGAGACTGCGTCGGATGATGCATGGCGTTAACCCTGGCCGAGGCGTTCGCGGGCGTATTTGTCGGCGGTCACCCGGTCGCACCAGGCGCGGTTGTCCAGATACCACCGGATCGTCTTTTCGAGGCCGCTCTCGAAGGTTTCGGCCGGCGACCAACCGAGTTCCGCCTGGAGCTTGGCGCTGTTGATCGCGTAGCGGCGGTCGTGGCCGGGCCGGTCGGCGACGAACGTCTTTTGTTCCGTGTAGGACCGGCCATCGGCGCGCGGGCGGAGGCGGTCCAGGGCCGCGCAGAGCGTGTCCACGATCTGGAGGTTGGTGCGCTCGTGGTTGCCGCCGACGTTGTACGTCTCCCCGGGGCGGCCGTCGGCGAGGACCCTCGTGATGGCCGCGCAATGATCGCCGACGTAGAGCCAATCGCGCACGTTCCCACCGTCGCCGTAGATCGGCAGCCCCTTGCCGTCGAGGGCGTTGAGGATCATCAGCGGGATGAGTTTTTCCGGGAACTGGTACGGACCGTAGTTGTTCGAGCAGTTCGTCGTTACCACCGGCAGGCCGTAGGTGTGGAAGTACGCGCGGGCGAAGTGGTCGCTGCCCGCCTTGCTGGCGGCGTACGGGCTGTTCGGCGCGAAGGGCGTCGTCTCGCTGAAGGCCGGATCGTCAGGGCCGAGCGAGCCGTAAACCTCGTCGGTCGAAACGTGGAGGAACCGGAAAGCCGTCGCGTTCCCGGTAGACAAGGTTTTCCAATGGCTCCGCGCCGCTTCGAGCAGCCGGAAGGTGCCCAGGACGTTCGTCAGCACGAACTCCTCCGGCCCGTCGATGGAGCGGTCGACGTGGCTCTCGGCCGCGAAGTGGACCACGGCGGCGGGGCGGTGTTCCGCGAAGAGTGCCGCGAGCTGGTCGGCTTGGCAGATGTCGCCTTCGACGAAGGCGTAGCGCCCGTGATCCTCCAGGTCGGCGAGCGTCGCGCGGTTGCCGGCGTAGGTCAGTTTGTCGAGATTGACGATGCGCGCCGCACCGTCGGTGGTGAGCACGTGCCGGACGAAATTTGAGCCGATGAACCCGGCGCCGCCGGTGACGAGAAGAGTGCGTTCCACGGCAAGAAAACAGCTACTCGGCCACCCAGTTGCGCAGGGCCTTGGCCACCGCCTCGTGAACCCCGGTTATCTCGATCCCGGCCGATCGGAGTTTGCCGGTGTCGAGCACGCAGTTCGAGCGGGGCGTCTTCGCCGCGAGACGCATGAACTCGTCCTCGTCGTCGAAGAACTGGAAGTCCTTGTCGCTCACGCCGCTCTGCCGGATGAGGTCCACCACCTCGCGCGTCGTGACCTGACCCGGGTTGGTGACGTTGTAGGTCCCGAAAGGCACCCGCTTTTGCCAGCACTCGTAGGTCGCACGCACGAATTCGTCGAGTTGCGAGAGCGAGTTGGCCGCTTCGAGCAGCCGTGCGTAGCGCATGACCTTCGTCAGGTAGTTGCGCGGGCTGTCGACCTCGTTGAAGGGGATGCGCAGCCGCCAGACGAAGCAGTCCTGCGCGCCCGCGAGCACCTCCTCGCCCAACGCCTTGGTGCCGCTGTAAAAGCTGCAATGGTTCGTGCGGAACGAGAAGTTCGGCGCGTCCTCCTCGCGGAAACCGCCCCCGCCGGGACGTTCCCCGGTGAAGATGCACCCGCTGGAAACGTGGCCCCACGGCACCCCGGCGCGTTCGCACGCCTCGCGGATGCGCCCGGGCAGCACGGCGTTGCCGAAGAGGCAGGCGGCCTTGTCGTCCTCGCAGGCGTCGACGTTCGGTTTACCCGTGTAGCCGGCGGCGTTGATGAGAAACTCCGCGCCGCTTTCCGCCAGCAGGTCGGCAAGCTGGTGCGTGTCGGTGTAATCGACCTGTTTGCGCGCCAGGTTGCGGAACGGAACGTCCAGTTTTGTGAAGAGCTTCTGGTACGCGAGACCGACGTACCCGGAGCCGCCGAGCAGAATAATCATGGGTAAAACGTCCGGCCGGCGCGGCTGATCGTGCCGTGCGGCCAGCCAAAATCAGAGTTTGAAACCGGCTGCCACCGCATCCTGATAGAACATCTGCACGGTGTCCAGCGAGAGGTCGGACAGGTCCATCCCGCCCATCTTGATCGCCTTGGACAAAATATCGTGCGGGACGGTCACGATGTGGCAGCCGCACGCCGCCGCCTGGAAGATGTTGAGCACCTCGCGTACGCTGGCCCAGAGGAGTTCGGCCTTGGGTTGGTCGCCCAGGAGCTTGAGCGATTCCTTCATGAGCGGGAGCGGGTCCACGCCGGTGTCCGCGATGCGTCCGGCGAACACGGACACCACCGAAGCCACGTCCGGGTTGAGTGCGTCGGCCACGCCCTCGACCTGGTCGAGCGTCAGCAGGGCGGTGACGTTGAGCTTGACCCCCTCGCTGGCGAGTTCCTTGATGAGCGGCAAGGCCGACTCGCGGCGGGTGTTGGTGATCGGGATTTTGACGTACACGTTCTCCTGCCAGTCGCGGATCTTCACCGCTTGCCGGCGCATGTCGTCGAACTCGTCGGAAAACACCTCGAAGGAAATCGGCTTGTCCTTGACGACTTCCAGGAGCGCTTTGGCGAACGCCTCGTAGTCGACGATGCCCACCTTTTTCATGAGCGTGGGATTGGTCGTCAGCCCCTGGATGAAGGGCTTGTGGTACAACTCGAAAATGCCTTCGCGGTCGGCACCGTCCGCGAAGATTTTGACCGGGAGGTTTGTCAGCAGTTGGGTGCTCATGGTTAGGCGGGGAGCATAGGGCGCGCCATCCGCGCGGACAAGGAGTATTAGCGGTCGGCGGGTGACGCTTTCGGAACGGCTTGCAGGATGATCTCCACGGCCTCGGCGAAGCTGCCGACCGTCCAGTCCGGCGTCTGGCGAAGCGTTTCGGCGTAGCCGCGGTCTAGGAAAACGGTGCGGCAGCCCGCCGCGTGGCCGCAGTCCACGTCGCGCCAGCGGTCCCCAACCATGAACGACTCCGTCAGCGCGATCCCGAGTGCGTCGGCGGCGTCGAGCAACATGCCCGGCGCGGGTTTGCGGCGCGGGGCGGGGGCATCGCTGCCGCCGGCATCGTACGAAACCTCGACGCGGTCGATCTCGGGCAGCGCGGCTTGCATCGTCGCGTGGATGGCTTCGACCTGTTCCCGGCTCTGCGTGCCGCGGCCAACGTCGGGTTGGTTGGTGGCGACCACCAACAGGAACCCGGCGGCCTGGAGCTGGCGGCATCCTGCGGGCACGTCCTCGTAGATGTCGAACTGCTCGACCGTGTCCGGCGGGTAGGGGAGGTCGTCGCGCACGACGGGCCGGTTGATGACGCCGTCGCGGTCCAGGAAGACGGCGCGGCGGTTCACTTGGTGCTCTCCCACTTGGTCTGCGCGACCTTCAGCTTGGGATGCGAGACGAACAGGTGCCACACCACCGCCTGGAACGCCTCAGCGTGCGGGGTGGTGTTCTCGGGATTGACCGTGGCGATGACGATGGCCACGTCGGCGACCTGCGCGGTGTACCCGCCGTCGCGCCCGACGATGCCGACGATGCTGGCCCCGCGTTCCTTGGCGAGTTGCACGGCGCGCACGAGGTTGGGGCTGACGTTTTTTTCGAGGTTGCCGCCGCCGACGGAGAGCACGAGGAGCGCGTCTTTCGCGTTGAGCCGGCTGCCCTTGAGCCACTCGGCGAACACGCCTTCCCAACCCTCGTCGTTGGTGCGGGCCGTTAACTCGGAGACGTTGTCGGTGGGGGCGTAACATTCCAGGCCGGCGATTTTACGGAAATCGTTGACGGCGTGAGAGGCGTTGGCCGCGCTCCCGCCGACGCCGAGGATGAAAAGCCGCCCGCCGCGTTCGCGCACTTGCGCGAGCAGATCAACGGCGCGCTCGCAGAGTTCGGGGTCGAGCTTGGAGACGACTTCAGCAGTCTCGCGGAGGTGTTGGACGGAGTAGTTGGTGCTCATGGATGGATGGCAGGGGGAGTGGTGAAAGGAAACTCGTTCGCAGAGAGCAAGGTATCAAGTTCGGCCAGTCCTTTGGGCGAGCCGATCTCGTAGAAGCGGTGCCGCACCTCGTAGCCCGCCAACTGGTCCGCACGCGACAGGTCGCGGTAGACCTCCGCCAGGTCAAACGCCTCGTCCCGCGGATAAGTCGCCATGGCATCGGCACGCAGGATGCCCAGGCCGTAGTCGATGTGCCGCATCTCGGGCGTCAGTTCCTTCTTGTCGTAGCGCCGGATCGCGCCGTCGGCGAAGACCACGTTGCTCGTGTCCCAATGTCCCTCGTTGTGGAAAACCGTCATCAATCCGGGCTTGCCACCGTCGACGAATGCCCCGACCGCCGCCGCGTAGTCCATCGGCAGGTAACTGTCGCCGTACAGCACGACGAACGCCTCGCCCAACAACGGCAAAGCCCGCTGGATCGCGCCGCCCGTGCCCAGCAGCTTGGGGCCGTCGAACGAATATTCCAGCCGCATCCCGAACGCGCTCCCGTCACCGACTTCCCGCTCGATCATCGCGCCCAGATGTCCCACGCAGAGCATCACCCGGCGGAAGCCGTGCGAGTACAGCAGGCGGAGTTGGTGCGCGAGGAACGGCTCGCCCGCGACGGTGACGAGACTCTTGGGAATGGTCTCGGTGATCGGCCGCAGCCGCGTCGCCAACCCACCCGCGAGCAGCGCCACCGTCCAGTCGGCGAGATTCGGCGTGGAGTTCGGGTTTTCCATGCGGCGTCAGATCACGGTTCGCGTGCCTTCGAAGTCAAAGCGGAAACGGACCTCCTTCATGCCGGTGCCGCGCATCGCATGGCGCAACTGTGCCTTGTCCTGCGCGTAGAACATCAGGAAGCCGCCGCCGCCCGCGCCGATCAATTTGCCGCCCAGCGCGCCGTGCGCCATCGCGAGGTCGTACCACTCGTTAATCTGCGGGTTGCTCATGCCGCCGGAGCGTTCCTTCTTGCGCTGCCAATGCACGTCCATCAGCCGCGCGAACTCCTCCAGGTTGCCGCCTTCGAGCGCCGCCTGACTCTGGTAGCCGAGGTCCTTGACGAAGTGGAGGTTGTCCACCATGCCCTTGTCCGCCGCCTTGCTCTTGTCGTCCTGTTCCTTGAGGATTTTGGAAGCCGAGCGCGAGTAGCCGGTGAAGAAGAGCAGGAGGTTGTCCTCCAGGTTGAAGAGCGTCTCCTCGCTGATCTTCAGCGGCCAGGCTTCCACCTTGCCGTCCGGTAAAAAGCGGAAGCAGGTGATCCCGCCGTACGCCGCGATGTACTGGTCCTGTTTGCCGATGGGTTCCTTGAGGCGATCCAGTTCGATGTGGCACGCCTGCTCGGCGAGTTCGGCCGGGTGGATGAGGCTCTTTTTGTGGGCGTGGAGGGCCTGGAGGAGCGCCGTGGTGAAGCTGCCCGACGACCCGAGGCCAGTGCCGGCCGGGATGTCGGCCATGGAGGAGATTTCGAGCGCGCGGATGTCCACGTCGGTCAGGCGCAGCGCCTCGCGCATGATGGGATGCTCGACCTCGTCGTTGGAGGCCACCCGTTCCAGGCGCGAATACTTCAAAATCCCCTCAGGCACGAACGTCTGGTGCAGCGTGATGTAGACGTATTTGTCGATGGCGGCGGCGATGAGAAACCCGGTGTGTTCCTGGTAATAGCTCGGCAGGTCGGTGCCGCCGCCGCCGAGAGAAATCCGGAGTGGGGAACGTGCGATGATCATAAAACGGAGGCAGGTGAGGGTCGCTCAGGGGTGCAGGCCGGGAACGCCGTAGCCGCTGGCGCGGTAGATTTTCTCGACGATTTCCAGCGCGGCGCGCGCTTCCTTCAACCCCGGCGAGGGCGTGCGGCCAAGCTGGATGTCCTCGATAAAATCGTGCATCTCCAGCCGCCAGGAATCGTCGCCGCGCGGGTATTCCCAGATCGTGGTCTCGGGTGGCCCCATCTCCGGCAGCATCCGGTAGTAACTCAGCCGTTCGACGCCGTAGCTGCCGCCGAGTCCGTCGATGGCGAGCTTCCCCGTGCGGCCGTAGATCTCGAACGAAAACAGGTTCTTCCACTCCGAGCACGAGACCTGGAGCCACGCGGTCTGGCCGGCGGCCGTGCGCAGGTTCATGAACGCATTGTCGTCCACGGGCATATCCCAGTAGTACGTCGCGGCGTGCCCTTCGACCGTCGGGAAATCGCCCAGGAACCAACCCGCGAGGTCGATGAGATGGACGCCCTGGTCGATGAGTTCGCCGCCGCCGGAAAGCTTCGGATCGGCGCGCCATTCGCGGTCGTAGCCGATGCGCCCGCCGTGGCCGTAGCGCGCGCGGATGAACATCAACGGGCCGACCGCCCCGGTGTCCACGAGTTCGCGCGCCTTTTGCAACGCGGGATGGTAGCGGTGGTTGTAGCCGACCCGCACGAGGGAGGGGGATTTCTCCGCCAGACCGATGAGCCGGTTGATTTGGCCGAGCGAGGTCGCGGCGGGTTTCTCGATGAGGACGTGCTTGTCGCACGCAACGGCGGTTGTGGCGATCTCGGCCAGCGAACCGTTGAGGGTGGAGACAATGACCGCGTCCACCTCGGGCGAGGAGATCGTGTCGTGCAGGCTGGCACCCACCGAGCCGCAGCCGGCCGTCTTCACCAACGCCTCCGCGCGCGAGCGGTCCAGGTCGAAGGCGACGTGGAACTGACCCGGCGCGAGGCTGGCGAGACGTTTGCGCCCGATCAGGCCGCAGCCGATAATCGCGAAACGCAATGGTCTGGAATTTGGAGCAGCCATCGTCGGTTCAGTCCAGGGGCCAGTTCTTGCCGCGGTCCTCGGGGGTGATGCGGCGCAGGGCGTAGATGTCGCTGGAGCCGAGTTCGGCCCGGTACTCGTGCAGACGTTTCCACGGGTCCCACTTTGCGCTGATGAGCTTGCCGGTCACCCCGTCGCTCTCCGCGCTGGCGAGGTAGACGCACAGATCCGCCCCGAACGACAGCGGCACACCGCCCTCGCGTGCTTGCTTGAGCGAACGCCCGTAAAAATCCGCGCCCACCGCCTCCGGCCCGGCCGCGAGCACCTCGTCGAGCAGACGGGTGTTGAGCGCGCCGGGCGCAACGGCGTTCACGTCCACCGCGAAGGGCTGGAGTTCCAGAGCGAGTGTTTCCGTAAGCCGGACGACGGCCGCCTTGGAAGCCGCGTAGGCGCTGACGTTGGGCATCGGATTGGTCGCGCCGCCGCCCGAGAGATTGACGATCTTGCCGTACCGGCTCGCCTTGAAACGGCGCATCGCCGCGCGGCAGGGCAGGAGGGTGCCATGCAGGTTGATATCCACGCAGCGCCGCCACTCCTCGAAGTCCACCTCGTCCGACGGACCCTTGGGGCCGTAGACGCCGGCGTTGTTGACGAGGACGTGCAGCGTGCCGAACGCCTCGTCGGCCAGCGCGAACAGTCCTTCCACCTGCTCCGGCGAGGACACGTCGCAGCCTTGGGCGATGACAAGTTGACCCGTACGTTGCGCGTGCGTGCGGATGGCGGCGGCGGTTTCGTTGGCGACCTGCGGATCACGCGCGCAGAACAGCACGCTGGCTCCCTCGCGGACGAAGGCCTCGACGATGGCGCGTCCGAGTCCCTGGCTGCCGCCGGTGACGATGGCGTTGCGGTTAGCGAGTTTCATGGAACGGAGGGAGTGCCGACGGAAAAATACTCCACGCACGGGATTTGTTCCGGGCGGAGTGCGAGGAAGCCGTTGGCGTCCACCACGACGCACCGGCGCATCGTGGGGATCAGCGTGGGCCAATCAGCGGCCCTGATCTCCGGCCATTCGGTGGCCACCACGACGGCGTCCGCGTCGCGCACGGCATCCGCCAGCGTTGGACACCACCGTGCGCCGACGAGTTCGTCGGGGAGGTGACGCACGACGGGATCGTAGCAACGCACATGGGCCTTGGTCTGCAACAACTTCGCCGCCAACTCGACCGCGCCGCTGCGGCGCAGGGTGTCCGTGCCCGGTTTGTAGGTCAGGCCGAGGACAGCCACGACGGCACCTTCCAACGGCCCGAGAAGATCGCGCAGCCGACCGAGCGCCCAATCCTTGTGCGCGTTGTTGCCCGCCAGGATCGCCGGGAACAACGCCGCCGGGTCGCCGTGGGTTTTCGCCAGGGCGGTGAGCGCGACCACGTCCCGCGCCAAGGTCCCGCCCGCGAACGCCGCGCCGGGCCGGATGTAGGCGCGTTGCCCGATGCGCGGCTCGGAACGCAAGCCACGCTCAACCTCGCGCGCGTCCGCGCCCACGGCTTCGCACAGGCGGGCGAGTTCGTTGGCGAACGTCACGGAGAGCGCCAGCCAAGCGTTGATGCCGTGCTTGGTCATCTCGGCGGATTCGGTGCGCATCCAGAGCACTTCCTGGCAAAACGGCGCAAAGAGCGGCTCCAAAATGGTCCTTACCTCCTGCGTGCGCACGCCAACGATGATCCGCTCCGGATGCCGGAAAACTTCCAGGGCCTTGCCCAGCCGCAGGTTCTCGGGGCTGTACGCGAACGCGATGCCGGGATGCCGCCACTCTAGTTCGGCGCAGGTGCCGGCGGGAATCTGGGACGAGATGAGTACCACGGCCCCCGGCTTCAAAGCGGGCAGACAGCGGGCCAGCCGGTCTGTGACGTATGCCACGTCGGCTACGTCGTTGTCGTCGACCGGCGTGTCGTAGCAGACCCAGAGCACATCGGCCGCGCCGAGTGCCGCCGGGTCCGCGCCTTCGGCAAATCGCAGTCGCCCTGATCCGATGCCACGCCACAGTGCTTCGTCCAGACCGGGCTCAAACAGCGGCGCTTCTCCGGAACGGAGTGCCGGCCAGTCGGCCTCGAAATCCAGGCCGACCACGGAACCATTGAATTCCGCGCAACAGGCTGCCGTCACGCACCCGAGGTGCCACAAGCCGAGGACGACGACGTTCATGGGTCGCTAGCTGCGGGCTTCGAGCACCCACTGGTTCTTCTCCAACCAAGCCACCGTGCGGATGATACCCTGTTGGATCGTGAGTTTGGAAGCCCAGCCGGTTTTGCGGACTTTCGCCGTGTCCAGGAAGATGAACGGGTTGTCGCCCACCCAACCGCGTTCGCCGCCGGTGAAACGCAGTTCCGGCTGTATACCGAGGTGCGCGCTGATCCAGCCGATGGAGTCTTTAACCCGGCAATATTCCTCCGTGCCGAGGTTGTAGACCTGCACCCGGTGCCGCGTACCCCGCGCGGTGCCGGTACGGGTGACGTGCAGCATCGCATCGAGGCAATCCTGCACGTAGAGGTAGCTCTTGCGCTGGGTGCCGTCGCCGAGCACGCGCAGATGGTCGGGGTGTTCGAGAAGTTGCTTGTAGAAGTCGAAAACGTGCCCGTGCGTGTATCGCTCGCCGAGGATCGACACGAACCGGAAGATGTAGCCTTCGAAGTGGTATCCCTCGCAGTATGCCTGGATCATGTTCTCGCCCGCGACCTTTGACGCCGCGTAGAGCGAGGTCTGGATCGGGAACGGCGCGTCCTCCGGGGTGGGAATCGTCGCCGACTCGCCGTAGACGCTGCCGGTGGAGGAGAACCCGATGCCCCGGATGCCGTTGGCGCGCATCGCTTCGAGCACGTGGAAGGTGGCAATCGTGTTCTGCTGCAAGTCCTTGCCGGGATGCTCCAGGCCGAAGCGCACGTCGGCGTTCGCGCCGAAGTGGAACACGAACTCGCACCCCGCCATGCCCGCCGTCAGCGCGGGCAGGTCGAGGTTGTCGCCGCGCACGAGACGGAAGAGGGGATGGCGGAGCGCATCCTCCAAAAACGGTTCCTGCCCCGTCGAAAAATCGTCCCAGCCGACGACCTCGTGGCCTTCCGCGATCAGCCGGTCGGCCAGGCTGCTGCCGATGAACCCGGCCACGCCGGTGATGAAATACTTCATAGAAAGATCAGTTCACGCCAGCCAGTTCGCGGCCGGCCCCGATCGCCAGCGAGACCGCCACGTCGGAGTTCATGTGCTCCCAGTGGCCCCAGCGGCCGAGCGGCTGGATGCCGTGCGACTTCGCCCAACCCAGGACCGTGGCGACCTGCGCGGGTTTGTCCAAGGTGTTGACGGGGTACGCGAACTCGTTGTGGTGACGGAAGCCGCCGGGTTGGAGCGCGGGCGAGCGGGCGGCGTTGGTCTCGGTCCAATAGCCGCGCGAGCCGGAGCAGAAGTTCGCCCGGAGCAGGATACGGTGAAAGCTCTTGGACTCGACTGGGTCGTAGGTCCAGTGCGAGTCGCTCGGCAGCGTGTCCGGACAATAATCCACGTCGATGGGCACCTGCACGAGCTTGTCGATGGCTGTCCGGACCTCGTCCGGGACCGGCCCGACGGGCAGCCATGCCGACCACGGGATCGAGTTGACGATGAGGTCTGCCTGGTACTTGCCGTTCACGATCCGGCGTTCGGGGTCGATGCTCTGGAGTCCTTCGCCGAGGTGGAGTTGGTCGCCGAGCGCGTCGCCCATCCGCCGCCACACCTCACCGTAGCCGTGTTCCTTCGGGTAGAGGAAAGTGCCGTGCGCGGGCAGCGCGCCGAACATCCGCCGTTCCAGGCAGCTCTGGAGCGTTTCGCGGAACGACACGTCCGGCAGCTTGTAGAGCCAGTAGGTGCCAAGCGCGTTGGGGTCCATCGACCAGATCTTGCGGTTGTACGGCAGCATGTACTCGCGCGCGATGCATTCGCCTAGCTTCCAGGTGATCCAGTCCGCGAACGCCTCCGGCTGCGGCACGCCGCGCAGGCAGCCGGCCTTGGCGATGGATTCGAGGAAATCCATCTGGTCGGAGATTGGCAGTTGCCAGAGGTTGCCTTCGAGCGGGTGGTCGATCTCCACGCCGCGGATGCGGATTTTGGAAACGCGGTGGTGCTCCTGCCACTCCTCGCGCGGCATGAACTGGAACAGCAATTCGAGCACTTCCTTGCGCTTGAGGTCGAGGAAATGCCCGCCGCCGATGTCGAGGGGCTTGCCGTCCACCTCCGTGCTGCGGCAGAGGCCGCCCGCTTCGGTCTCCTTTTCGAGCACGAGGATCGAATCCTGCCCCATCTGCCGCAGGGTGTGGGCGCAGGCCAGGCCGGACGGTCCGGCTCCCAGGATGACGTATTTATAGTGTTCCATGCCCGCGTTGCCGACAGGGGGGCCGACGCTGCCGGACGGTAAGGAGCGGCGGGCGTGTCTGTCAACGTCCAACCTGACCGGGCCGCCGGGAAAACGGGTTGACCGCGCGAACGGACGACGGACTTTGACCCCCATGCCCCCGTCCGCCGTCGAACCTCCCGCCGCGGTCCACCGCAAGCCGTCGCCGCTGAAAACCCCGGCTGGCCCCCTCGGCAACCTCTTTCGCTACCGCCACATCGTCCGCCAATTCACCCGGCGCGAGGTGCTCGGACGCTACCGCGGTTCGTACATGGGCATCCTGTGGTCGTTCCTCAACCCGCTGCTGCTGCTGGCGATCTTCACGGCAGTCTTCCGGCTCATCTACACCACCCGGCTGGCCAACATTCCCAACGAGGGATCGTTCGACTTCGCGCTCATGCTGTTCGCGGGGCTGATCATCTACAACTTGTTCGCGGAGTGCCTCAACCGGGCGCCGAACCTGATCCTGATGAACGCCAACTACGTCACCAAGACGGTGTTCCCGCTCGAAATCCTGCCGGTGACCGTCGTGCTCTCGGCCGTGATCCACCTGCTCATCAGTTTCGTGCCGCTGTGCTTAGGAGTGGCTTTCCTGCGCGCTTGGGGCCAGCCGGCCAACGTGCCGCACGGGCTGCCGGTGACAATCCTCTGTTGGCCGCTGCTGCTGCCGCTGATTTTTTGCTGGGCGCTGGGGCTGACGTACCTGCTCTCGGCGGTCGGGGTGTTCGTGCGCGACCTGATCCAGGCCATGCTGGCGCTGACCACGGTGCTCATGTACGCCAGCGCTGTTTTCTACCGCATCGAGCAGGTCCCGGCGCAGTACCAGGTCTACATCCGGTATAACCCCATCGCGTATTTCTGCCAGCAGAGCCGCGACCTTTCCGTCCGGGGCTTCCCGCTCGGTTGGCATTGGTACGCCGGGATGTCCGGGACGGGGGCGGTCTTCGCGCTGATCGGCTACGGCGTGTTCATGCGCGCCAAGCCCGCGTTCGCGGACGTGGTGTGAGCGGCCGGCCTGCCGGAAACCTGGTCTACTGCCGCGGGTTGTACCGCTGCTCGACGATCTGGCCGTCCTTCATCGTCAACACCCAGTCGCACGCGTCGGCGATGGAGGGGTTGTGCGTCACGAGCAGCAACGCCTTGTTCTCGCTGCGCACGAGGTCGGTGAGCAGCGAGAAAACCCGCGTCGAGTTCGCCGTGTCAAGGTTGCCGGTCGGTTCGTCGGCGAGGATGACTTCCGGGTCGTTCGCCAAGGCGCGCGCGATGGCCACGCGCTGCTGTTCACCGCCGCTTAGATGCCGGCTCGGACGATGGATTTTGTCGCCGAGCCCGACCGAATCGAGCAGGTGCGACGCCCGGTCGCGCATGGTCGCTTCGTTCCAGCGGCCAAGCTGACGCATGGGGATCATGACGTTTTCCTGCGCCGTGAAATCCTGGAGCAAAAAGTGGAACTGGAAGATGAACCCGAGCAAGGAGTTGCGCTGCTGCGAGAGTTCGTCGTCCGGCAACCCTGCCACGGGTTGCCCGCCGATGGAGAGATGCCCGGCGTCAGGCTGGTCGAGCAGGCCGAGGATGTACAGGAGCGAGCTTTTGCCGCAGCCGGACGGCCCGACGACGGCGTGCGTGTAGCCGCGTTCCAGCGCGAGCGACACCCCGCGCAGGACGTGCACGCGCGCTTCCTCCGAGCCGAGGAACCGTTCGAGGTTGTCGCATTGCAGCGGCAGCGGCCGGGCACCGGCGAGGGCGGTGGCGCGGTCTGCGGGATGGTCGCCGGGTCCGTTCATGGGAAAGGGGGTTATTGGCCCGAGCCGCGCAGGATGTCCACGGGGGCGAGGTTGGCGGCGCGGCGGGCCGGGAAATAGCTGGCAGTCAGCACGGCGACGAAGGCGATCACCGCCGCGTGGAGGTAGTGGTGATAATCCCATGCGACGATGAAATGGTCGGCGTAGAGGACGCCGCGGACCTTGATCGGGATCTGCGAAATTCCGTACGTCAACGCGCCGCCCGCCGCCGCGCCCAGCAGCGAGCCGAAAGTCGCCACGATGAAGCCCTGGAACAGGAAAATGATCGTGATGTCCCACCGCCGGTAGCCCATCGAGCGCAGGATGGCGATTTCGCGCACCTTGTCGAGCACGGTCATCGTCAGGGTGTTGAAGATCAACGCCCCCGCCAGCATGATGATCAGGCTCACGGTGATCGCCGCCGAGATGCGCAGCGTGGAGAACACCTGCAAGTTGCCCTGCTCGCGCTCCTGCCACGAACGCGCCCGGTGGCCGAACAGTTGCTCGAAATGCTCCGACAGCGCCGGGGCGCGTTCCGGGTCGCGCAGGGTCACGACGATCTGCGACACCACCGACGGTTTCTCCAACAATCCCTGCGCCACCCGGATCGCCATGTAGCCTCGCCGCTCGTCGATGGCGTTGACGCCGCTGCGGAAGATCGCCGCGACCGTCATCATCTTGCGCTCATCGTTGTTGCCGAGGATCGTGACGTTGTCGCCGACCTTGACCTGGAGCTTATCCGCCAGCAGCGATCCGAGCATCAGCCCGGCGGGGTTGATGCGGTAGTCGTTGATGCTGCCGGCGATGATCTGCTCGCGTAACGCCGTGGCGCGCAGATGCAGGTCGAGGTCGATGCCCTGGAGCGTCACCACCTCCGTCTGGAAATCCCCCCGCGCCGTCACGTTGCCTTGCAGGAGCGGCGCGCAGGCGATGACGTTGGGGAACTGCCGCGCCACGCGCATGATCTCGTTGGCGTCGGTGATGCCCTCGTAATATTTGCGCCGCTGCTGGTTGCCCATCACGGTGCTGCCCTCCGTGTTGTTGAACGACGTGTAGCGCGTCTGGAAGCGGTCGCTGAGGATGATCGCGCCGCTCGTTCCCAGGATGTTCTTGATGAAATATTGCTCGAAGCCCTGGGTCTGCGCCTGGAGCACGATGTAGAACGCGACGCCGAAGATCACGCCGAGCAGGCTGAAAAGCAGGGACCGTTTGCGGCTAACGGTGAACCGCAGGCCGATGTAGAGCGAGGGGCGCACGAGCGAAAGTCTCCCGAACTATTTCTTCGTCTTGCCCTGGTTGGTCTTGACCGCGCGCACGCGCTCGCCCGGCTTGAACGCATCCTGGTCGGAGACGATCACCTGGTCGCCCTCGCTCACCCCATCGGTGATCTCCATGAACTCCAGCCCCTTGAACCCGATCTTCACCGTGCGCTGTTCGACGACGCCATCCTCCACGATGAGCACCTGATCGATGTTCACCGCGCGGGCTGGCACGAGGGTGGCGTTCGGCTTGCGTCCGAGGATGACGTTCATTTCGCCGGTCAGGCCGAAGAGGAGGTTGTCCGGGGGTTTGTCCAAGTGCAGGTTGACGTTGTACCGCGAGGTGTTGGGGAGCGGAGCAGGCAGCACGGCGTCGAGCGTGGCGTCGAAGGTCTGGTTGGTGTAGGCGTAGAGCCGGATCTCGGCCTTCATCCCGTGGCGCAAGGCACCCACGTCCTCCTCGTTGACCTCGCCCAAAACGTAGGTGCCAGGGCTGGCGATGGTGAAAAGCGCTTGGTTGACGAGCACGTAGGCATTGTTGGCGAAGTTGATGATCGTCAGGGTGCCGTCGAACGGCGCGTGGACCTCGGTCCGCCGGAGTTGATCCTCGGCGGACTTCAGGATCGAACCGGTCGTATCCACGTCGTGCTGGAGGTTCAGCTTTTCCGTGTCGACCACGCTCTTGAGCCGTTCCCGTTCGTTCACCGCCGCGTCGTACTCGACCTTGGGCGTGACGCCCTTGGGCAGCCTGTCCATGGCCTCCACCTTGCTGACCGCCGACTGGAGTGGGCCGGCGCTGGCGGGGCCGACCTTCTGGCGGTTCGTGGCAGCCTCGGAGTCGCGCCGCGCGCCTTCGAGCGTGCGCAGGCCGATCTCGTCCACGACCGTGCCGAGCAGTTGGTCCTTCTTGACGGGAAATCCGTTCAACGTAGCGGGCGTGCCGAGCAGGTCCGGGCCGTAGTGCAGGTAGCCGCTGTTCTGCGCGAACATCGCCAACTGGAAGTTGGACGTGATCGTCACCGTGCCGTAGACGGCCGACACGGCCGTTCCGCGCGAGACCACGTACACCTCGGCCGGCGGGCGGTTGATGACGTTGACGTAGAGGTAGTACCCCGACATCAGCAGGATAAACAACAGGATGAGGACGGCGGCCCAGCGGACGAAACTCAGGAGAGCGGCTTGTCGCCGGGTCCGAGCGGGCGTCGCGCGGATGTTATCGGGATTCACTGCGGCGGGATCGAGTGGGATTGATGGGTGCGGAGGCATCTTCAGAGACAAACTTCAGGTAGCGGCCAGTGATGCGGTCAAACTCCGCGCGTGCCTGGGTCAGATTATACGCGGCGGACAACAGGCCCAGCCGGGTGGAGAGAAGGCCGATTTGTGCATCGAGGAATTCGAGTTGCGAGTTGATCCCTTGGGCAACGCCGGAGTTGATAATGTTCAAAGTATTCTGCGCCGTGGCCACGTTCCCCTGTAGAGTGTGCAAGGTAGCCGCGTTGGCGTTAACAACCGCGCGCACCGCGGCGAGTTCGCCGGGGATGTTGCGTTCGAGCCGTTGCAGGCCGACCGCGATCTGTGTGCGCGTGGCGTCGAGTTGGTTCACCTGGCCGCGCACGGTGCCGGTGTCAATCACCGTCCAATCTCCGCGGACGCCAGGCCGGAGTTCGGTGGTCTGCACCTGGTCGGTGCTGCGGATGGCGTTGGGACGGGAGGAGCGCACGAAGCTGTCGGGCAGCAGTTCACCCGCGAGGTACAGCTGGACCCGTGGATAGTACCCGCCGCGCACGATGTTCGCGTCCTCCTTCGTTCCACGGACCTGCTCGCGTAGGGAAGCCAGGTCGGGCCGGTGAGCGAGGGCATCCCGGCCGACCGCTTCAGCGTCGAACGTGATGGCCGCGCCGTCGAGCGCACCGCCCAGGGTGATGCGGGTGAGGGGATCTTCGCCGTGCGGGCCGGTGCCGGGCTGCCGGCCCATGGTTTGGAGCAGGAGCGCCAAGGCAGATCGGTATTCTCCGGCGGCATCGGTGACGGCGGGACTGACGTTCGCCCGGGACACCTGCGCCAGCAGGAGATCCTGCCGGCCTTTGAGTCCGGCGGCGACGAGCGCCTCGACCGAACGCACGTTGGCGGCGAAGCCTTCGTCCAGCTCGTGCAGCAGGGCGCCACGCTGTTGGTCGTACAGCGCCACGTTGAACTGCGCGCGCGCCAAGGAAAGCTCGGCGACGGCAACCGTGTAGTAGGCCTCGCGCGCCGCCAGGACGCCGATGTCCCCGCGCCGCCAGGACGCGGGGATCGCGGCGTCGAAGATCGTCTGGTTGAGGGTTTCCGTGCCGAGCGCAATTTCCTGCGCCGGACGCTTGGAAGTCACAATCGTCGCCGTCGTGGCGCCGTTGGCCTGTTTGGTCGTGATGCGCTGCTGCTCCGTGGTTTCCGCACTCTGGTAACCGAGGGTTCCACCGATCACGAGGGTCGGGAGGGCGCGGGAGCGCAGGGTCAGCCGCGTGCCGGTGGCGCGCTGCACGTCGAGTTGCTCGACGATCAGCGTGGGGTTGTGCGCGGCGGTCTCGCGCAGGCAGTCTTCCAGCGTCAACACCTCCGCGCGGGCGGCGGGTGCCAGCGCCAGGACGGCTGCGCACAGCAGTTTGGCAGGGCGGAGGAAGGTCGGGCCGGTGGTCACGGTACGATTCACTTGTTGAACGCCGGCCGAGCGGTTGCGTTGCCCTGGGTGGGGCGTCCCAGGCCCATGGCGCGTTCGAGGCGCGCGAGGGCCTGGTGGTAGCGCAGGCGCACGGCCAACTCGGTGACGCGGGAGTTGGTGAGCAGGATCCGGGATTGCAGCACGTCGAGCTGGCTGGCCGAACCCGCGTCGAAGTTGTTGACGCTCAGACCGATCCCCTCGGTGGCGCGCCCGATGTTCTCCCCGAGAGGCCCGAGGCTGTTAGCGGCGTTCTGGAGGTCGTAGAACGCCGTGCGCACTTCGGCTTCCACCTGCTGGCGGATCGCTTCGAGCTGAGCCTCGGCCTGGCCCTGCTGCGCCTGCGCGCTGCGCACCCGGCCTCGCGTGGCGAGCCCGTCGAAAATGCTCCACGTCGCCTGCAAGCCGATGGTGTAGCCCGAGAAGTTATCCTTCACCGAGAGCAGGCTCGGTTCGCTGTAGATGTCATATGAGGCAAACGCGCTGACCTGTGGGCGGGTGCCGGACTTCTCGACGACGATCTGGCGCTTGAGGGCGTCGACCGCCAGCTTGCGCGCGAGGATCTCGGGGCGCAACGCCTGCGCACGGGCGACGCATTCCGCCAGAGTCAGGCGCAGTGGCGGGCACGATAATTCGCCGCGCACCCGGAACGGCCGCAGGCGGGCATCCTCAGGGTACGCGACGCCGAGCAACTGCGCGAGCGCGACATAGGAAGTCTGCACGCTGGACTGCGCGTCCAGCAGTGCCGGCTGCTCGTTGGCGAGGCTGACCTGGGCGCGGTTGACGTTGAGCTGCCCGACGGACCCTGCGGCGAAGCGGTCGGTCTGGTTCTTCAACTGCGCGGCGAGCAGATCAACCGCCTGCTGGCGAATGTCGATGCTCGCCTCGGCGTAGAGCGTCTGATAAAAGGCGAGGCGGGTGGCAAGCACCGAGGCGTCCACCTGCGCGAGGTAGTTGTTGTTCTCGGCGTCCGCCAGGAGCTTGGCGGCGGCGATGCGGTTGCGCACTTGGCCGGAGGAAAACACGTTTTGCGAGACCCGGGCGGTCCCGTAATAATCCTCCTTGCGGGTGTTGGTGTTCGCGCCGCCGGCCGAGGTCAGGCTTTGTTCGCGGTATTGATAATAGCCGGTGGTGGTCAACTGCGGGTAAACGGGCGCTTTGGCGATCGTGATGTTCGCCCGCGCCGAGTCGACGCGCTTGGCGGCGGCGAGCACGTCGGGGTTCTGCTTGCGGGCGAGCGCGAGGCAATCTTCCAAAGTGTACACCGGCACCGCCTGGGGGGGGGCCGCGCGGCCGGCCACAGGCGGCAGCAGGAGACACGCCGTCGTCAGAATCAGGAAAACCCTCAGGACCGCCGCGCTGCCCGACCGGTGGGAAGCCAACCCGCAGGGCGGACAGAGGAAAAAGTTCATCGGGAGCGCCATCGCTTGTAGGGGGGGCGCGGTCAACGGCCAAGGAAAAAAATTTAGTCTCGCGGTGCCTCCGGCGGTGAGTTGTCGGTTGACGCCGCCGGGGGTGGACGATTAGATGCACGAGCGCCCAGCCATGTTCAAAGTTTCCCTGTTCGCCGACCGTGCCAAGCCCGTGGCGGAACGCTGCCGCACCGATGCCAGCACGCGCCTGCGCCTCAAATACGCTCCCTATTACAAGGTGGTCGAGCAAGCCGACGGCGTGCACATCGTCGTCGACGGCAGGAAGATGGTGATGATGTCCAGCAACGAGTACCTCGGGCTGTCGAACCATCCCGAGGTGCGCCGGGCAGCGAAGGCGGCCATCGACCAATGGGGCACGAGCCCCTGCGGGTCGCGGCTGGCCAACGGCACGCGGGCTTACCACGTCGAGCTGGAGGACGAACTCGCCGCGTTCCTGGGCAAGGAGGCGTGCCACGTCTCGGTGGCCGGGTACATGGCGTGCGTGGCGAGCCTGTCGTCGCTGGCGCAACGCAAGGACGTGCTCATCGCGGACAAGAGCATCCACGCCTCGCTGTGGGACGGCGTGCGCCTGAGCGGCGCGGAAGTGGAGCGGTTCACGCACGAGGACATGCGGTCGTTGGAGGCGCTGCTCACCCGGCTCGATCCCGACCAGGCGAAGATCATCGTCGTTGACGGCGTGTATTCGATGGAAGGCCACGTGGCTTCCCTGCCGGAGATCGTGGCGCTGGCGGACGAACACCAGGCCTTCCTCGTGGTGGACGATTGCCACGGCTTCGGCGTCCTGGGCCGCGACGGGCGCGGCGTGGCCGATCACTTCGACCTCACCGACAAGGTGGACCTGATCTGTGGCAGTTTTTCAAAGTCGCTCGCCAGCACGGGCGGGTTCATCGCCGGGACCCGCTCGACGGTGGAATACCTGCGCAGCGCCAGTCAGCAGATCATTTTTAGCGCGGCCATCACGCCCTCTGCCTCGGCGGCGGCGCTCGCCAGCCTGCGCGTGATGCAGCGGGAGCCCGAGCACCGCGAAAAGCTCTGGGACAACACCCGCTACCTCCAGGGGATCTTGCGCGCGTTGGAACTGGATTTCTGGGAAAGCCCGACGCCGGCCGTGCCGATCGTCATCGGCGACAAGGAGAAGTTGTACTTCGTCTGGAAGTCGCTGCTGGACCAGGGTTTCTTTACCGTGATGTCGGTTTCGCCGGGGGTGCCGGTCGGCAAGGATCTCATCCGCACGGCCGTCAGCGCGCTGCACACGCACGAGATGCTGGACCGTTTCGGCGAGGCGCTGAAGGTGGCGGTCAAGAAGGCGGGCTTCAAACCGCGTGCGGTGGCGGCGTGAGGCGGCGCTTCACTTCAGGATTTTCAACAACGCCCGGAAGGTGTCGCCCTCCGCGCGGCCGAGCATCTCCCAGGAAACAGCCTCCAGCGTGGTGATTCTCGCGCCCGCGATCTCGCGTAGTTCGTGCAAAGCCAACCGGTGGTCGGTCTCCGAACGCGAACTCACCGCGTCCGCCAGCAGATAAACCGCGTGGCCGCGTTCCCGCAGGTCGAACACCGTCTGGCGGACGCACACGTGCGTCTCGATGCCCGCGACGAGCAGGTTCGGCGGGAGTTCGCCGGCGGCAAAACAACCCGCCTTCGAGAACTCCAAGCGCAGTCGGGGCGGGGGCGCGCTTTCCCCGAGCGCCGCGCGGATCGGGGCAACCGTCGCGCCGAGTTTTTCCGGTGCTTGCTCCGTGTGAAAAACCGGCAGTCCGAAGAGCCGCGCCACCCTGACCGCGTCGGTCGCGCGCCTGGTAACGGCGTCCGCGTTCTTCATCACCGGCGCGAGCCGCTCTTGCACGTCGATGACCAGCAGCGCCGCCCGCGAGGAATCCAATCTCCAACTCATTTGTCGGTGAAGATCGGCCTCCGAATCCCTTCGGCAAACGAATCCTCCTCATCACCATGAACGAAATCGCACCCAAACACGACACCCTCCCGGAGCCCGAATCCGACTCCAGCGAGAAGTTCCCGATCCGCAAATCACAAGAAGAATATGTGGACGACATGGCCGGGCCGTCCATGGACAAGAGCGAGTACGAGGCGCGCAAGGGCGTGGGCCAGACCCGCCGCCCCGACGACGCCAGCGAAGAGCCGCCGAGCACGCCGGATCAGCGGTAGGCAAACACGACGCCCCAGGGGATGCGCTCCTCGGGCGTCTTCTCCGCAAACATCACCACGAAGTACGTGCCGGTGTGCTGGCAGAGGAGTTCGGCGGCGGCGTAAGACCCATCGCTCTGCTCGTGCTGCCAGTAGTTGGTGTCGACCGCGTTGCCGTCGCTGTCGTAGAGCCGGACGCGCACGGTAGACCCGGCCGCGGCCGAGCCCATGCAAAACCAGTAGTCGTTGCCCTTGAAAAGTTGGTGGGAAACTGCCTTGGCGGCGGACAACTCGCCGCCCCAGGTGTCCTCACGCAGGGTGAATCCCTTGCCCTTCAAGTAGTTTTGGATGCCGTCGACGGCGAGGGCAACGCTGTCGTCCACCCCGGTGGAATTGAGATCGTAGACCACGCGGTTCGCCGGTCGCGGCGTGGGGGCGGCTGGGGTGGACGGCTGCGTGATGGCGATGCCGTCCACGAGCAGGGTCTGGCGCGCCGCCGGGGTTTGCTCCGGGCTGATGGTGGCGGCCGGCGGCTCGGCGACCGCCGAACCGTCGATCCCGGCGGCGAGGTCCGGGGTGGGTGTCGGCGACACGGCGGGGGTGACCTGCGCACTTTCCAGGAAACTCGGCAGATCCTCCGCCGGGTGGATGGTGTGACGGCGTCGGCGTTGTGCGCCGCCGGCGCGATCCGCGGAATCGTCCGGGGAGACGGAGGCTGCTGGAGTGGGCATCTGGTAGATCACCACCGAAGGGGTTTCGGCGCGGCGGCTGATCAGCGCCCACGCGATGCCGCCGCCGGCGAGAACTCCGCCCAGCAGCGCCGCGAATAGCCAGCCGAGCCGTCCCGACGTGGGATGCGGGCCGTCGTTCATCGGAAAAACGATCCGTGGGAACTCATAAATCTCGCCTCGGCGAGGATGAACCGCCGGGGGCCATCCGTCAAGGTGCGCGCGTGAATGTTTGCCCGTGCCAAACCACGCGCATCCACCAAAACGTATCTACTTGCATGAGCACTCAATCCACTCCCGACGACGCCTCCAACACGATCAAAGACCCGGACACCTGGACGACCGGCGGCGAGCCGGCGACCGGTGCGCAACTGTCCTACCTCAAGACCCTCATGACCGAGGCGAAGCAGGAATTCGACGAGTCGAAGGAATACACCAAGACGGAAGCTTCCAAGACCATCGAGGAACTCCGTGCCGGTAACTCGCGCGTGCAGGAAACCGACGAACCCCCGACAGGCAGTCACAAAAATACGCACGCCGAGTAGGAAGCCACCCGTGGCGCGGCGTGTCGGTGTGCGGTTCCAACGGGATCTACTCCGGCACGGCGCGTGCTCGCAGTTTGCGGCAGTATCCAAAAGGTTGAAAATCGTGTCGAAACCCGCTATATTTTTGTCCAAGGTGGTCACTTCCGGACCACGCACTGTCTAAAATGATGAACAACTTTACTCCCCGAGCACAGCAGGTGTTGGCACTGGCCAGAAAAGAGGCCGACCGCTTTAACCACAATTATGTCGGGACCGAGCATCTGCTCCTCGGCCTGATCAAGCTCGGCCAGGGGGTTGCCGTGAACGTGCTGCAAAAGATGGGTCTCGACATGGAGACCGTGCGCATGGAGATCGAGAAACAGGTCGGCAGCGGACCTGAGACCAAGATGGTCGGCAACATCCCATACACGCCGCGAGTCAAAAAAGTGCTCGCGCTGGCCGGCAAAGAGGCCAAGAGCCTCAACCATTCCTACGTCGGCACCGAACATATCCTCCTCGGCCTCCTGCGAGAGGGTGAAGGCGTCGCCGCGCGCGTGCTCAAGAGTCTCGAAGTCGACATCGAGCGCACCCGCAACGAAATCCTCAAAGAACTCGACCCGAATTTCACCCCACCCGAGGCAGAACAAGAAATGCCCACCGAAAACGGTAACAAGAAAGACGTGAAAACCCCGGCCCTGCGCGCGTTCGGCAGGGACCTCACCGAGTTGGCCAAGAAAGGCGACCTCGACCCTGTCATCGGCCGTAAAAACGAGATCGAACGCGTCATTCAGGTGCTCTGCCGCCGCACGAAGAACAACCCTGTTCTCCTCGGCGAGGCCGGGGTCGGCAAGACCGCCATCGCCGAGGGTCTGGCGCAGGAGATTGCGGGCGGCAACGTCCCCGAACTTCTCCGCGACAAGAAGGTCGTTACCCTCGACCTCGCGTTGATGGTCGCCGGCACGAAGTACCGCGGCCAGTTTGAAGAGCGCATCAAGGCGGTCATGGACGAAATCCGCCGCTCGCGCAACGTCATCCTGTTCATCGACGAGTTGCACACCATCGTCGGTGCGGGCTCGGCCGAGGGGGCGATGGACGCGAGCAACATCATCAAGCCGGCGTTGAGCCGCGGCGAGTTGCAGTGCGTCGGCGCGACCACGCTCAACGAGTACCGCAAGTACATCGAGAAGGACGCCGCGCTCGAACGCCGCTTCCAGACCGTGAAGGTGGATGCGCCGAACGTCGACGAGGCCATCCAGATCCTCAAGGGGCTGCGCCCGAAGTACGAGGCGCACCACAAGGCGAAGCTCACCGACGAAGCGTTGGAACAGGCCGTCAAGCTGTCCGACCGCTACATCCCGAGCCGCTTCCTGCCGGACAAGGCCATCGACGTGATGGACGAGGCCGGCGCGCGCGCCCGCATCGGTGCGATGACCCGCCCCCCGGACGTGAAGGAGATCGAGAAGGACATCGACGACATCCGCGTCGAGAAGGAAGCGGCCATCAAGGCGCAGGACTTCGAGAAGGCGGCGTCGCTCCGTGACACCGAGAAGCAGGCCAAGGACAAGCTAGAGAAAATCCTCTCCGACTGGCGCGACCAGCGCGAGGAGCGCGAGGTGATCGTCACCGAGGACGACATCATGCACATCGTCAGCAAGTTCACCGGTGTCCCGCTCCAGCGCATGGAGCAGAAGGAGACCGCCAAGCTCCTCGCCATGGAAAGCGAGTTGCGTCAGCAGGTCATCGGGCAGGACGAAGCGGTCATCGCGATCAGCAAGGCGTTGCGCCGCAGCCGGGCGGACCTCAAGGACCCGAAACGGCCCATCGGTTCGTTCGTGTTCCTCGGGCCGACGGGCGTCGGCAAGACGTTCCTGGCCCGCACGCTGGCGGAGTTCATGTTTGGCGATCAGGAGGCGCTCATCCAGATCGACATGAGCGAGTACATGGAGAAGTTCACGGCTTCCCGCCTGATCGGCTCGCCTCCCGGCTACGTCGGTTACGAGGAAGGCGGCCAGTTGTCGGAAGCCGTTCGTCGCCGGCCGTACTCGGTGGTCCTGTTCGACGAAATCGAGAAGGCCCACCCGGACGTGATGAACCTCCTCCTGCAAATCCTGGAAGAGGGCAAGATCACGGACTCGCTCGGTCGCAAGATCGACTTCCGTAATACCATCATCATCATGACCTCCAACGTCGGCGCGGAACTCATCAAGCGGCAGATGTCGCTCGGGTTCGGCGTCCCGAAGGACGAGCAGGACTACGACTCGATGAAAGGCAAGATCCTCGAAGAGGCCAAGCGCGTTTTCAAGCCCGAGTTCCTCAACCGTTTGGACGACCAGATCGTCTTCCACACGTTGACCAGGACGGACCTCATGCGGATTGTGGACCTCGAAGTCTCCAAGGTCACCAAGCGCGTGCGCCAGAAGGATATCCACGTGGTCCTCGACGGTGCGGCGCACGAGTTCCTGATCGAAAAGGGCTACGACCCCACCTACGGCGCGCGTCCGATGCGCCGGGCGGTGGAGAAGTTCCTCGAAGATCCTCTCGCGGAAGAGCTCCTCCGCGGCGGCATCAAGGCAGGCGACACCCTCCAGGTGACGGCTGCCGGCCAGAAGCTCGCCTTCCACGTGGTCGAGCCACAGGGCAGTGGTACTGCCGAGGCTGCGGCGGCGAGCTGATCGCGCCAGACCAAGTGAAGCCTTTCACACCGCCGTCCGGTCTTCTGCGCCGGACGGCGGTTTGTTTTTGAAAGTCAGCCGGCCAAAGGCCGGAGCAGGCGCGACGTGTCGCGCAAGAGAAAGCGGTGTCGTGCCACCGCCCTCCAAATATTTCCTTCGCGCAGACGAAGTCGGCGACTACGGTGGCCGCGCCCCCGATGAATTGGATGCTGGTTTATCACCTCGCCGTCAGCGCGTTCTTGCTGCTGGTCACGTTGAACATCGCCTTGAACTGGGGCGTGTTCGCCGTGCCGCGCCCACGCCGCTTCCGCGAGGCGGACGCGCCGTTGGTGTCGGTGCTGGTGCCCGCGCGCAACGAGGCCCGCCGGATCACGCCTTGCCTGCGTTCGCTGCTCGCTCAGGACTATCCAAACTACGAAATCGTCGTGCTGGACGATCATTCGGAGGACGACACGGCCCGGGTCGTCCTCGCGCTCGGCCTGTCGCGGGAAAAAACGTCCGGGCGGCGTCTGATCGAAGGCCGGCCGCTGCCCGCCGGGTGGACGGGCAAGAGTTGGGCCTGCCACCAACTCGCCGCCGTGGCGCGGGGAAAATACCTGCTGTTCACCGATGCGGACACCGTGCATGCACCGGGGGCGCTAGGGGCCTGCGTGGGACACGCGCTCGACACGCACGCGTCGCTGCTCTCCGCCTGGCCGCGCCAGGAAACCGGCACCTGGAGCGAGCGGGCGGTGATCCCGCTGGTGTACGTGTTGCTATTGGGAGCGTTGCCCCACCGGATGCTGCGCCGTCTCCAGCACCGGCCGCAGTATGCACGCCTCATGTCCCCGGAAGGTCTGGCCACCCTCGGCGCGGCGAACGGCCAGTACGTCCTTTTTCGGCGCGATGCCTACGAGCAGATCGGTGGTCACGCGGCGGTCCGCGACCATCTGGTGGAAGACGTGGCGCTGGGCCGTCGCGTCGCCGCGCGGACGGCGGAAGGATTGCGGCTGGTGAACTGCGACGGCTCGCGGCTGGTGAGCTGCCGGATGTACACGTCGTTTGCGGAAGTCTGGGAAGGGTTCACCAAGAATTTGCGCGCGGCGTTCTCCGAGTCGGCCGCGACGTTCTGGGTGTTCGGCGTGCTGCAACTGGTCGGCTTGGTGCTGCCCTTCGTGTGGGCGTGCTTGCCGTGGGTGAACGGGCGCTGGTGGTGGCTGCCGGTCTTACAGGCGGCGTGGTTGTACGCGTTGCGCGCGGTGTTGGCGGTGCGGTTCCGCACTTCGTGGCTGGGAGTCTGGCTGCATCCGGTCGGCCAGGCGTTGTCGCTGCTCATCGGGCTGAACAGTTGGCGGCTGAGCGCGCTGCGCGGCGTCACGTGGAAGGGACGCACTTACCGGATGAGCGAACCGACCGGCCCGACGGGCGACCAGGTGACGGCGGACGAGGAGGCTTCGGCGGGATGAAAGCTTTCGCCGCAGGCGATCCAAACCGACGGGTAGGGATGGCTCTCCGAGCCGTCCGTAGATTGGCTTGGACGCCCCGTGCCCGTAACCCGGCATTCCCTTTCGGAGATTCTACGGACGGCTCGGAGAGCCATCCCTACCCGTCGGTTTGGATGCCGCTGTCGCGGCTTGAAGAGCGTGGTTGTCGAACGTCAGGATGACCGTGTCGATCAGGGCATCGACGCTTTCCTTGAGTTTGTCCTCGCGCGCCAGAGCGTCGGCGCGGGCGACGAGCGCGGCTTTGCGGTCGTGCATGACCCCGCTGGCCATCAGCTTGTCGGTGGGTCCGGCCTCGCCGAGCAATGCAGGATACGTTGCCTCTCCCAACCGCGTGGTCCATTCGTGTTCCGCGACGAAGCAGCACGCCAGGACGTTGTCACCGGTGTCGCTGACCCCGAGCGTGGCGGCGATCTTTTTGACGGCGTTGCCGCGGGCCTGACCATCTGACTCCGGCTCGAATTTCGGCAGCAGCCGCACGACGACGCGGTGGCCGGTCGTGCGCTCGTAGTTGGCGAGTTTGTAGTTAAAGTTCCTCACGCGGAACTCCGGCAGCGTCTTCGTGCCGTCCACCAGGTACACGAATCCTGCCGGGGCTGCCGGGTGGCGCTTGGCCAGCGCCGCCTGCTTCAATGCGTCGAGACCCGCCGCGTCCGTCTGGAACGCCGCCGCCGCCGGACCGCTCCGTTTGATCGTGACGTGCTCGATCTGGTCGCCTTCCGCGATCCGGTTGACCACGTCCATGCCGCGCACCACTTGTCCGAAGACGCTGTGGAGATAGTTCAGCCGGTTGGTCTCGGCCAGGGTGATGAAAAACTGGCTGTCGTTGGTGTCCGGGCCGTCGTTGGCCATGGACAGGACGCCCGCCATGTCGTGCCGGAGCGCCGGGCTGAACTCATCGGGAAACGGGTCGTCCGAGCCGCCTTCCCCGAGTTTGTCCTTCGGCGTGGCCGGATCGGCCGACGATGGGTCCCCTCCCTGGATCACGAAGTTTTTGACCACGCGATGAAACGTCAACCCGTCGTAGAACGGCTGGCCCAACGGCCGGTTCCAGACGGGCAGCGTCCCCTCGGCCAAGCCCACGAAGTGCATGGTGGTCAGCGGGGCGGCCTGGAAGTCCAGTTCCACCTCGATCATTCCCTTGGACGTTTCGATGTCCGCGTAGAGGTGGCCGACGGGGTTGTTCGAGAGCGTGACCGGCCGGTCGCGGCTGCCCGGCAACGACGGCGGTGCGTCGATGGCGGCGGGCACCTGCGCGAGGGCGAGCAGCGGCAGGCAAAGACTCGTGAGCAAACAGGCGAGGGTTTTCATAGACGATCAGGGGACGGGAAGAGGGGGAGTTTCCAGGTACAGGGCGTGCAGGCAACGAACGGCGTCGTCGAGCCGCGCGCGGTCCACGAGCCAGGTGATGCGGAAGGAAGAGGTCGACAGGGCGCGTGGGGAGATGCCCGCCTCGATCAGGTGCGTGCTCCCGATCCGCAGGTTGCGGTAGCTCGCGTTGATGCCCGCGCCGATGGCGCTGACGGCTCCGAGTCCATCGTGGATCGAGATGCGTTCCAGGAAGGAACGGCCGCGCGCGTTGTACTCGCCCACCGCCTGCCGCAACGCCGCCTCGCCGTGCAGGTTCTCGCGGGACAGCACGAGCGTGAGGTTGTCTTTGGCGGACGGCCGCGTGCTGTCCGGGCTGTGCATCTGGAACTGCTTGCCGACGGCTTGGCTGCGGTCGAGTAGTTCCAGCACCCGTTCGGCCAGTCCCACCGACCCCACGGCGCTCAGGTACAGCACGTCGCGTTCGCTGACGACCGCCACGACGCCGCCGGGCTGGCGCGGGGCGAACCGCCGCACCACCGTGCCGTCCACGAGGCCGGCCGCACCCTCCGGCGGCGGCTGCGCGGTCGCCCGCGCGTAGATGGCGATGCCGCGTTCCTTGGCGAACTCGACGGCCTGCGCGTTGAGCACGCGCGCGCCGGCCTCGGCCATCTCCTGGGTCTCCTCGTAGTTCAGCTCGCCCAACCGGCGGGCCGTTGGCGCCACGCGCGGGTCGGCGGAATACACCCCGTCCACGTCGCTGCAAATCTCGCACCACTCCGCGCCGAGGGCCGCCGCCATCGCGACGGCGGTCGTGTCGCTGCCGCCGCGCCCGAGGGTGGTAACTTCCTTTTTGTAGGAGACGCCCTGGTAACCGGCCACGACCACGATTTTCCCCCGGGACAGCTCGTCCTGCACGCGGAACGGCCGGACCTCGATGATCCGCGCGTCGGAGTGGCGGTCGTTGGTGATGATGCCGCTCTGACTGCCGGTGAAGGAGATGGCGTCGCCGCCGAGTTCGCGGATGGCGATGCACAGGAGCGCCATGGAGATGCGTTCCCCGGCGGAGAGCAGCATGTCCAGTTCCCGGCGGGGAGGGTTCGGCGACAGGCACTTGGCGTGGGCGAGAAGTTCGTCGGTGGTGTCGCCCATGGCCGAGACCACCACGCAGACGGCGTGTCCGGCGGCGTGCGTCTGCATGATCCGCCTAGCCACGGCTCGAATTTTTTCCGGTCCCGCCACCGAACTGCCGCCGTACTTCTGCACGACGACGCCGCGCTCCCCGAGAGCCTCCGCCGTCCCGTGTTCGCTCATGCGCACAGGCTAAGGCAGGAACCGCCTTGCAGGCAACCTTCGGGAACGTGGGCACCTGGGGGTTTAGGCCGGTCCGCGAAAAAATCCGTCTGGCCGTCGGTAGCGGTACAGTATGGCAAGTTCCCAGTCCCGGCAGGGGCGGAAGAGTGAAGCCCACGGCGTGAACCGTGGGAAAACGATCATCCGTGAGCCTAGCCCCGGCAGGGGCGGCAGAAAGGACGCCCTCGTTCCAGGACCACCCGGCCGGTTTTCTGCCGCCCCTACCGGGGCTGACGCTTTTTTGTTCTTTTCCCACGGCTCACGCCGTGGGCTTCACTCTTCCGCCCCTGCCGGGGCTGCCAAGACATCAAACTGTACCACCACTTGGCCAGCACGCTGCTTTACATCCCAAATGTTCTCCGGTAGGTAGGCAGGGCGTTTTCTTTTTATGGCTGATTCCGACGGACCCTTCCACGACACCGACGACCCCGCTCAGAGTCTCCCCCCGGCAGCGAGGCCGGTGGCACCTGCCCCGCGCGTCAATCCGCCGAACATCAACACCTCCAAGGAAGCTCCCCCGGCCGGCGGTCCGCCGGGGTTCAACGACTTCCTCGAATGGATGCGCAGCCAGGTCGGGAGCGAAGCCGCCCCGGCGCGAACCGGCCAGCGCGGACCCGTTCCAAAGGAGAGAAAGAAGTTCCAGCGGCGCGACCTGGAGGCGAAGGGCGACGCGCCGTCCCTCCCGGCTGCGACGATCCCCGAGCCGCCGGCAAGACCAGCGCCCGAGCCGGAGGCCCAACCGCCCACTTCCGTCGCGGCAGGCCCAACGGCCGACCCCGACGCCGCGGTTTCCGCCAAGCCGCCGCTCGCTCCTGCGGAGCCGCTGTCGCCGCGCGTGCGCCGGCAGCAGGGGAACGCCCAGCGCAAATCCTGGCTCGGGGTGTTGACCCAGCTCGGGGTGCTCGTCCTGCTGGCCGGCAGCTTCCTCGTCGGACGCTTCAGCGTTCCGAAGGTCGCGCCGCTTCCTCCGAGCGCCCCGGCTGCTCCGGAAACCGTTAACAGCGACGGCAAAGCCACGACCAACCTGCTGTCCGACGAGAACGCCAGCCTCATCGACCAGGCGATGGCCGCCGAGCAGGACTCCAACTTCAAGAAGGCGGGCGAACTGTTCGGCAAGGTCAAGGCGAGCGGGGCGCACGTGCCCGGGCTGAGTTTCCAACTCGGCCAACTGGCGGTGTTCGAGGGAGACTACCACAAAGCGCTCCCCCTGCTGAATGAAGCCATCGCCAAGGGCGAGAACATCGCCGATGCGTACAACATGCGCGCCACGCTCGGCAGTCGGACCCCCATGATCCGGAACGGCGGGCTGAGTGACTACGAAGTCGCCACAAAGGTGGCGCCTTTCGACGCCCGCAACTATTATTACTGGGGGGCGGCCCTGCGCCGTACGGGGAAAGTCCAGGCGGCTATCGTTCGCTTGCAGCAGGCAATTGACCGGTTGCGCGAGCCGGAACTGGAAAGCTCCTACCGGCTCTCGCTCCGTCTGACGAAGATCGAAGCCGGGCAGGAGAAGGATTTCGCCGACGAACTGGCCAGGCAACTGGCGTTGCCGAATCCCACCATGGATTGGCTCATCACCGCGGCGGCGGTGGAAATGCACCGCGGCAACTTCACGGCGGCGGCCGACTACCTCGACAAGGCGGCGCAGCGCGGCGACCCCGAAGCTTTCAAGCTGCGTTTGCGGGACTTCTATCTCAGCCAGTTCCAGTACGAAAAGGAACTCGCGAGGTTTTATCCCAAAACCGCCGGTGCCAAGCCCAATGGTTCATCCAAACCTCCGGGAACCGGCGAGTCACCCGCGCCGGATGCCGCCGCTCCCCCGGCCATCGGCCTGGAGATGCCCCCGCTGCCGCCGCCCGCGTCGCCGGGTGCCTCGCTGCCGCATTGATGGTGTCATAGCACTTCCCTCAACGATGCAAATTTCTTCCCTCCGGGCCTTCCGCTGTGCGGCGGCGCTGGGGTTCCTGGCCGTGGCGCTCGGGGCTTCGGGCGCACATGGGTTGGACGACGTGTTCGCCGCCCAGCCAAAGGCGCGTGAATGGTGGGAGAAGGCGGTGTTTTACCAGGCGGTCCACGCCACGGTGATGCTGCTGGTCGCCTGCCTGCAACCTTTTTCGGGGGTGGTCTGGGCTTTGTTCGGGACTGGCATCTGTCTTTTCAGCGGCAGCCTCTACCTCGCGGCGGTGGGCGGACCCCACTGGCTGGTACACGTGACGCCGTTCGGCGGCTTGTGCCTGCTGGCGGGCTGGCTCTGGTTGGCCGTGCGTCCTCCCCGTTCCTTCACCAACCGGGAAGGAGAGGGAGCTTGAGCACGCCCGAGGAGCTGCAAGCGTTGTGGGCACCGTGGCGGGTCGAATACTTCGCCCTGGAACGGCCGCTGCCGGACTTCTTCACCGCGGCGGCGCAGACCTCCGACGACGCCGCTCATCTGGTCGTGCTGCGGCGGCGGAGCGGATACCTCATCATGAACCGCTTCCCGTACGCCGCCGGCCACCTGATGGCGGTGCCGTATCGCAAAACCGCCGACCTCGGCGAACTCACCGCCGACGAGAAGCTGGAACTGCTCACACTGGCGGAAGACGCGCAGGCCCTTCTGCGCGCGGTCGTCCACGCCCAGGGGTTCAACGTCGGCCTGAACCTCGGCGCGTGCGCGGGTGCCGGCGTGGCGGATCACCTCCACCTCCACATCGTTCCCCGCTGGCCGGGCGACCACAACTTCATGCCGGTGCTGGGCGCAACGCGGGTGATCCCGGAAGGCTTGCAACCGCTCTACGCCAAGCTCGTGGAAGCACGCGACCGCTTGAAGCTGCCCGGCGGTTGACCGGCCGCGACGGGGCCACCTCACTCCAGCGTGGTCAAGCCTGCCTGGAGCGCGTAGCGGGTGACCGCTACGGCATCGTGCACGTGGAGCTTTTCCATCATGCGCGTGCGGTGTTTGTCGATGGTCTTGGGGCTGACTCCGAGCAGTCCGGCGATTTCCTTCGTGCTGTGGCCCTCGGCGATCAACTGGGCGACTTCTCGTTCGCGGCCGGTCAGATCCTCCGGGGTGGGCTGGCGCGCGGCGCGGCCGGCCAGGTGCGCCACGGCCGGGTCGAAGTACTTGCCGCCCTCGGCGACGAGGTTGACCGCTTCCAGCACCGTGTTCCAGGGCCGCGGCTTGCCGACGAACCCGGAGGCACCGAGTTCGAACGCCTCCGAGATCAAAGGGGCGCGCATGGACGCGGAGAAAAACAGCGTGCGCATCCGCGGCAGCTTGGGCTGGAGACGGCGGAGCACCTCCACGCCGTTGAGGCCCGGCAGAATCAGGTCGAGCAGCAGGAGATCGGGCCGCGTTTGCAGGCAGATGTCCACCGCTTCCTGCCCCGTGGAACCCTCGCCGACGACCTCGTACCGCAGCGGTTCGCAGCGGCAGAGTTGAAATTTGCAGAGATCACGGATGACACTGTGATCATCCACCAAAACAAGCCGGTGACGTGTTTGCATGATGTTTACTTCTGCCAAACTGTACTACCACGGCTCATGCCATCATGTAGCCGTAATCATTGGGGAACATTCCCCAGGGGTTATTGGGGGGAAATCCTGAGAACGAAAGCGGTGGCGAGTGCTGTTTCTAGTTGGACTTCACGCGTTTTGCGGCGAAGATTTCTGTCCGACGAGAGGGTGGGGCGCTGAGGGTTTCGAAGGGGGATGGTGCGGGAAAGTTGTCCGGCGATCTCCCGCGCATTCGCTCCTCGGCGGATCGCCATGCAAAAACCGACGCCGACGCTTGCCACCTGGGTGCGTGAGAAGGACGAGCCGTTTTTCGCCCGCTGGTTCCTGGACCGGCCGGACGTATCCGTCGTCAACGTCTGCCGCGTGGGCACGCCGACCGGAGGCAAACCCGCGTTGCCCGCCGGCACCGCCGGGCTGCTGCTCACCGGGGGGCCGGACATCGGCGAGGAGTTCCTCCGTCAGCCCGTTCCCGACCCTTCCGTGATCGAGAAAGACGCGCAGCCGGAGCGCGACGCCTGGGAATTCGCGGCGGCACGCGAGGCCATCGAACAAGGCTTACCCATCTTCGCGATTTGCAAGGGGGTGCAGGTGCTCAACGTGGCGCTCGGCGGCACGCTCCACCTCGATATTCCCGGCCATAACGCCCCCGAACTGCGCCTCGGCAACCTCCAACCGGTCACGTATGGCCAGGCGGCCCCGGCGCACACCCGCTACGAACGGATCAACAGCTCCCACCACCAGGCGCTCGACCGGCTCGGCGACGGTCTGGAGGTCGAAGCGTGGTCGCCGGGCGACGGCATCATCGAGCAGGTGCGGCGGCGCGGCCATCCCCATTGCTTCGGCGTGCAGTACCACCCCGAACGACACGAACAGTACGCCCCTTTGTTCAAGGAGTTTTTCGACCGGCTGACCGCCAAGGGCTGAACCGCGCGCGTTTCCTTCCCTTTGCCAACATGAGTACCACGTTGAACGCCGATCCCGCCCGCCTTCCGAAGCTCGACGCGCCGCCGCTCGACCTGCTCGTGCGGTCGGGCTGCCAGATCACCTACCGCGCGAACTTCCCCGCGCCGATCATCTTCACCCTCAAGCCGCGCCAGGGTCTGAGCCAGCTCATCGAGAGCGAGCGGCTCACCCTGGAGCCGCGCCAGGGGATGCTGGAGTACGAGGACTCGCACGGCAACATCGTCCACCGTTCCAGGCTGCACGCGGGGCTGAACACCGTCCGCTACGATTCGCTGGTCTGGGTGCCGTCGACCGTGGAGAATTCGGAGGGGTTCGGGCCGCCGGTGCCCATCGGAGAGTTGCCCGACAGCGTGCTGCGTTACACGCTGCCGAGCCGCTACTGCGATTCGGACAAGCTCCTCGATTTTGCCTTCGAGCAATTCGGCCAGATCGAGCATGGCGCGGTGCGTGTGCAAGCCATTTGCGACTGGGTACACCGAAGCATCGAGTACCGGCAGTTCAGCGGCTCGCCGACCACGGCGGCTTCGGAAATCGTCGCGCAACGCTACGGCGTTTGCCGCGACTTCGCACACACGGCGATTGCGCTGTGCCGCACGTTCAACCTGCCCGCGCGCTACGTGTCGGGCTACGTGTCGGACATCGCGTTCAACGACATCGGCACGCCGATGGATTTTCACGCGTACTTCGAGGTGTACCTGAGCAGCGGCTGGCACGTGTTCGACGCGCGCTTCAACGTCCCGCGCATTGGTCGGATCAAGATTGCGCACGGCCTCGACGCCGTGGACGGAGCGTTTTCCACGATCTACGGCGCGGCCCGCTGGGAGCGCTTCGACGTGTGGAGCTACCAGATCGACCCCGCCGGCGGCAACGCCTCCCTCGACGTGCCGGTCGATCTCTCCAAACGGCTTTGCGGAACCACGAAGCTCGTCATTCCCGGCAAGGAGCCAGCGGCGGTGTCGTAGCGGCGTCAGAGCGCGGGCGAGAACGGCGGCCAGACGGCCGGGTCAGCTTCTTCCGCCGGCCAGGCACCGGGGTCCAACGGCGCGGGCGAGGCGGGCGGCAGCGGGACCTTCAACAACGCGGCGACTTCCGGCTGCGCCGCGTAGCCCTGATACGCGTAATCTCGCACGAGCAGGTTGAACACGTCCGGCGTCAAGGCGCTGCGAGCGTCCTTCAGGTGCCCCGCCGCCGCGGGAAATGCCGCGCGGTTCAGATCGCGTGCCGCCGCGAGCAGCAGCCAGTCCCCTGGGACCGGCGTTTTGGCGAGGCTGGCGGCGAGTTCCGCTTCCAGAGCATCGTCGTGCCCGGCTTGCATCCTGGTCAGCCGCCGCTTGAAGATGAAAAGCTCGATGTCGGACGGCGAGGCCGGCCGGTCGAGGGCCTGCGTGATGGCTTCCACCGCCGCCTGGGGCTTGCCGGCGCGGCGCAACGCCTCGCCCCAGCAGAACAGGTACTTGGCGCTGAACGGCTCGACCCGGACGGCCTGGGAAATTTGTTTGGCCGCCTCGACGTAGTTGCTCTTCTTGCCGGCGAAACAGGCGTTGACGAAGTAGCAACTCGCCATCATCTCGCCGGCGGCGAGCGAGTCGGAGAGGTGGATGTCGGCGTCCGCGAGGTCGCCGCGCTGAACGTCGATCATCGCGAGCCGGTAGGCCGAGCCGGGCAGGCGCACGCGGCCGGCCGCGGCGCTCTCCCAGGTCTGGCGGGCGGCGTCCAGGTTGCCGGTTTTCTCGGCTCGCAGCCCCTGGTCCGCCGCTTCCAGGGCGCGGTCGTTCACGCCCGCGCGGGCGAGCGGGTCGGCCACCGGCACTTTCGAGTTCGACGTTTCTTCCGACTGGTTCGGCCGGAGGTCTTCCTCACCGGCGGACGATTGTCCGAACCAGTATCCGAGCAGCAGCAGGGCAAGTCCGGCGATCTGCGCCAGCACGTACAGGATGGTCGGATGCTTGCGGCCCGACGCGGCCACCGGGCTGCGGATGTCCGGTGGCGCGGCGTCCGTGCGCGCCAGCCGCGGCCACGCGATGTTCTTGTTCAGCGCCGTCTGGTCGCCGCGCGCTTCGTGTCCGGGGGCGGCTCCGCCGTCGAGGTCGGCCAACTCCTCGCCGCCTGCTCGCTGGAAACGTTTCAGCCTGCGCTGCTTCGGCTCGGCTTCCGCCGGAGTTTCTCCGGGCGTCTTTTCCCCGGTGATCTGGGTCTGGAGGTTCTTGACGCTGTCCACGAGGCTGGCCAGCTTTTGCTCCAACTCCGGCCGCGGTTCCGCCGGGGCGGGGGAAGCGTGACGTTTGGTCCCGAAAATCCGGCGCTGCGACGGGTTTTTGCCGTCCGCGGACGGGTCTTCCGCATCGGTTGGCGGCTCGTTGTTGGCGGACATGCGGTCAGTTTTAGTGGACGCGACGAGCTTTGTAAAGCGGCCCCCGAAGCCGGGGGACGCTGGAAACGCGCTTTCATCGCGTTTAACGTGCGGAAAGGAAGTTTCGTCCGATGCCGCCCCCCCGCCTGTGGATCGCCTTGACCCGGCCCGATAATCTCGTGGCCGCGCTGGCGATTGCAGTGGTGGCGCGAGGACGCTTCGCTTCCTGTCACCTCGTTTATGAGCAATCGGCCTGGTGGGACCACGCCGGGTGGGGCGAGCACCGCGCCCTGTTTGCCAGCTTGCACCCGACGGCGAAGGTAAAACCCGTCCGCGGCCTCTTCGACGCGGCCCGCTACGTGCGCGAACTCCGCCGACGCCAAGTGGTGCTGGCCGCGCTCGGCATCGACTCGGAAGACACGATCCTGGCGCTCGGCGGCACTCTCAACCTCGCCAACGCGCTCGCCTCGGCCTACCCGCAGGTGCCAAAGGTGCTCTGCCTGCCGGAAAAATTCTACGCCGACGCCAGCCGGCCGGCGGACACCCCCGGGTTCCGGCCCACCACCTGCGGCTGGCTCCAGAACCATTTCCTCGAACGCCTGGCCGGCGTCGGCCGGACCGTCCGCCTCAAGCATCGGCGCACCGGCGGGGACGGTGCGCGGCTCGAACGCCTCGAAAAAGACCTTGTCGACGTGTTCCAGGCACTGGTCCTCTTTCGCAACGCCGGCGGCAGGGAAGCGTCGGTCGCCTGCGGCGCGAGGGTGTTCGAGGCTCCGTTCCCCGGTCCAGCGGAACTCGACGCGCTCCGGCCGCGGCCAACGCGTGAAGACGGATCGGAGGGCACGCGCGACGTGATCTTTTTCGGCACGCCGTTCCTGCTCGTGCGCAACATCGACCCGCGCCTGTACGCCGCGACTTTGAACGGCTGCCTCGACTACCTGCGGCGCTGCTACGGCGGGACGTGCCGGCTGATCTACCGTCCGCATCCGGCGGAGACGAGCGAGCGGCGGCTGCTGCGGCTGCGGGAGTTCGTGCCGCAGGACGATCTGGAAGTCGCCGAGCTGTACCTGATGGAACGTTTTCGCCACGTGGAAGCGGTGTTCTCGGTGGCCTCGACCGTCTCGCGGGTGGCGCTCAACTACGGGCTGAACGGATACACGCTCTGGCGCTGCTTTCCGTTCGCGCCGTCGGCCGCGGCGTTCTTCGAAACGCTGCTGGGCGAGGTGCCGGCGGCGTTCGACGTGCGTTCGCTCGACCGGCCACCCGTTCCCTACGCGGATCGGAGCGAAGCGAACAAGAAAAACGGCGACTTTGCCAACGGCATCCTGGCCGCGCTCGGCGCGGCGCGGGCGGCGCGGCCGGCGTCGGCGGAGAAAGGGTTTGCGCGGGCGGAAGATTCTCCCGTATAACTCGCGCCATGGTTTCGTCGCGCGCGGCACTGGGGAGGAGTTCACGATGAGCGCGGCACCGACGGGCCTGGTCGAAGCGGGGCTTGCCAAGATCGACGCCGACCTCGCCTTTCTGATGGGCTGCCTCCGCGAGGTGCTCGTGGAACTCGGCGAGGGGCATCTGGCGCGGTTCGTGCCGTGGACGGAGGCGGACGCGCGCGAACCGGAGCCGGCGAACTACCCCGCGCGGCTCGGCCAGGTGTACGCCACCGCGTTCCAGTTGCTCAACCTGATCGAGGAAAACGTCTCGGCCCAGGTGCGCCGCGCGCGAGAAAAGACCGCCGGACCCGCGTCGGAGCCGGGCTTGTGGGGCGCGAGCCTCGTGCGTCTGCGGGCGGCGGGGCTAAGCCCGCGGGAAATCGCCGCCGGTCTGGCGCAGGTCGTCGTCGAGCCGGTCCTGACCGCCCATCCCACCGAGGCCAAACGCCCCACCGCGCTCGAACAGCACCGGCGGCTTTTCTCGCTGCTGCACGCGCGCGAAGACCCCCGGCAGACGCCGCTGGAACTGGCCGACGGACGCGAGGAGATCAAGGTGACCCTCGAACGTCTCTGGCGCACCGGGGAAATCCTTCTGCGCAAGCCCGAGGTCGCGGCCGAGCGGCGCAATTTGATGTATTATTTCCGGGAGGTTTTCCCCCGCGCGATTCCCGGCTTGGACCGCCGCCTGACGCTCGCGTGGCAGGACGCCGGCTTCGACCCAGCACTGCTCGGCGATGGCCGTTCGCTGCCGCGGCTGCGGTTCGGCACGTGGGTCGGCGGCGACCGCGACGGGCATCCGCTCGTCACGGCCGACACCACGCGCGAAACCTTCGCGGAGTTGCGCGCCGGCGGCCTGCACGTGCTCGCCCGGCAGTTGGGCCATCTCGCCAGCCGCTTGTGCCTTTCGCATCACGTCCAGAGTCCGCCCGCGTCGTTTTCCACGCGGTTGACGCGGTTCATGGAAGAAGCCGGGGAACGCGGTCAGGCCATCCTGCACGAGGCTCCGGAGGAACCGTGGAAGCAGTACGTGCGGTTGCTGTTGCTCAAGCTGCCGGCGGCGAACGCACCCTCCGCGTCACGCTCGCCGGCAACTTACGCCCGCGCATCCGAGTTGACGGCCGACCTTGAGCGTTTGCACGCCTCGCTGGTGGAGGTCGGCGCGGGCCGCATCGCCGCGCGCGACGTGCTGCCGGTGCTGCGCGCGGTAGACGCGTTCGGGTTTCATCTCGCCACGCTCGACATCCGCCAGAACTCTCGTTTTCACGACAAGGCGTTGGGGCAATTGATGCGGCTGGCGGGCGAGCCGGGCGACGAGTTCCCAGACTGGCCCGAGGAACAGCGGCTGGCGTGGGTCGAGCGTGAGCTGCAATCGTCGCGGCCCTTCGTACACGCGGGGGCGTCCGCCGGACCGGAGGCGGACGCGGTGCTGTCGTGTCACCGCCTGCTCGTCGAACAAGCGCGGGCGCACGGCCCCGGCGGGCTGGGGGCGCTCATCGTGAGCATGACGCGGCAGTTGAGCGATCTGCTGGTGGTGTACCTGCTCGCCCGCGAGGCGGGTTTGGCGCACAGCACGCCGGAGGGGTTAGTCTGCGCGCTGCCGGTCACGCCGTTGTTCGAGACGGCCGAGGACCTCGAACGCGCGCCGGGGATCATGCGGTCGTTCCTCGCGCATCCGGTGACGCAGCGTAGCCTGCGCGCCATGGCGGGCGAGGGAGCGGTGCCGGTGCAGCAGATCATGATCGGCTACAGCGACAGCAACAAGGAAAGCGGCATCCTCGCCAGCCAGTGGGCGCTCCACCGCGCGCAGGGGGCGCTGGTGACGGCCGGTCGAGAGGCCGGAGTGCGGGTCCGGTTTTTTCACGGGCGCGGCGGCACGATCAGCCGCGGCGCGGGGCCGACACACCGTTTCCTCGACGCGCTGCCCAGCGGCACGGTCAACGGCGACCTGCGCTTGACCGAACAGGGCGAAACCATCGCGCAAAAGTACGCGAACGGAACCACCGCCGACTTCAACCTCGAGCTGCTCCTCGCCGGCACGGCGGCGACGACGTTGCGCCCGGCCGGGCCGCCGCTCTCGGCTTCTCTGGAGGCATCGGTCAACCGGCTGGTGGCAACGAGCCGCGAGGTCTACGAAGGGCTCCTGAGGGAAGGGGAGTTCATGGAATTCTACAGCCAGGCGACGCCCATCGACGCCCTGGAGCAAAGCTCCATCGGCTCGCGGCCTTCGCGCCGCACGGGGCAGCGGACGCTGGCCGACCTGCGCGCGATCCCTTGGGTGTTCAGTTGGAACCAGGCGCGGTTTTACCTGCCCGGCTGGTACGGGGTCGGCAGCGCGCTGGAGCGGTTGCGGGACGAAGACGCCGCCGGGTTCGCGGAGTTGCGGTCCACGCTCAACGGCGGCTGGCCGTTCTTCCGGTACGTCCTGATGAACGTGGAAACCAACCTCGCCAGCGCGGACCGCGACATCATGTCGCGTTACGCGGGCCTGGTCGGGAACGAGGCCGTGCGCGCTTCGTTCCTCCACCGGATCATGGAGGAGTTCAACCGGACCTGCGAGATGCTGGCGGCGTGTTTCGAGCGGCAATCGATGGCCCTGCGACCGCGCGCGGCGAAGACCTTGGCGTTGCGCGCCGACGCGTTGCGGGTGCTGCACCACCAGCAAATCAGCCTGCTGGAGCGTTGGCGCGGTTTGCAGCGTGTGGGCGACGACGACGCGGCCAAGCGGATGCTGCCGGAACTCCTGCTGTCGATCAACGCCATTGCCAGCGGGCTGCGGACGACAGGCTAACGGTGCGAGGGCTTTCGGACCGGGTCGGGTGGGGGGACACACTCAAACGTGACATCGAGATAAAGGCGCCTGCTTTGCAGCTCTTTGATCACATCGTCCGACATTGCAGGCAGCTGCGTACCGTTGACGGCGTCCAAAGCTAACCGGTGCAAGATTTCCTTGGGAGCACCGGAAACAATGTGTGGATTGAACACTTTACCTTGGTGATCAGCGCTCAGATGAACCACCACAGTTCCATAAGGAGTTTGGGTGCTCTGCTCGATCAGGTGCGCCCAAGTTGCTTTGATCAACGTGGCGATCCGCCGTGCGTGTGCTGCGGTAGCCGGCATCCCGGCCACTTGATCTACCTTCATGGCACCGTCCACCGGAGTGGCGCCCGATACAGCGGGCCGAAGTAAGAAAGCAAGGACGGCAGCCAGCAGAACGCGAAGCACCCGCTGGTAGGATCGTGGGTCGTGCATATTTTTCCAGAAGCGTGAAGAGTACTGGGGAACTTCATTCACATCTCGTCCGTTTCTTCTGGTTCCGGTTCCGGCTTCTTCGCAGGTTGATGCTTGGCGGGACGCGGTTTGCCGTGCGTCGGGTTTGCCAATCCCTCCTTCTGCAAACGCTTCAGGCGGCTGCCGAGGCTGACCTTGGCGGCGGAGTTCATCCGGTCGATGTACAAGATCCCTCCGAGGTGATCAACCTCGTGCTGGATCGCGCGCGAGAGCATTCCCGCCGCCTCGAACTCGATCTCCCGTCCGTCCAGCAACCGCGTCCGCACCTTGATGGTCGCCGCGCGCGGCACGTCGCCGTGAATGTCCGGGAAACTCAGGCAGCCCTCGCTGGCCATTTCGCGCTCGGCGGCGAGTTCGAGCTTCGGGTTGATGAGCACCATCGGCATCCATTCCTTGATGTTCACGGCTTTCCCGTCCATCGCCATCGCGCTCGGATGGTTGCCTTGCACGGGTGCCACGTCCACCACCGTGATCTGCAACGCGAGGCCGATCTGCTGCGCCGCCAAGCCTAACCCGCGGGCGGCGTACATCGTCTCCAGCATGTCGGCGGCCAGTTGCTTGACGCCGTCGTCGATCACTTCGATGGGCTTCCCCTTCGCGCGGAGCACGGGGTCACCGTATTTCACGATCTCGTAAACCATGACCGCGGGGACCGTTATTTGCCTGCCTGCCGGGTCAAGGCGGGGATGTGCTCGACGCCCGCACCCTTCAACGCGTCCAGCACGGACATGATCTTGCCGAAGGGGGCCTCCTCGTCGGCCCGCATCGCCACGTTCCGGTTCTCGCCCTGGAGCTTTTTCATCGCGGCACCGAGTTCGTCGACCGTGATCGGCTTGTCATCGAGGAAGATCTCACCCGTCTTGCTGATGGCGAGAAACGCGGGCTTCGCCTCGCTGGTCGCCTGCGATTTGTCCTTCACCTCGGGCAACACGATCTGCACCTGCGGCGTGGCGGTCTTGAAGGTCGTCGTGTACACGAAAAATATCAGCACCATCGTCAGGATGTCCACCAGCGAGACAATCGTGATGACGGGAGAAACCCTGCGGCGTCGGTAAAAATGCATGGCGGAACGGCGTGGCGGTCTCTAGCGATGGGTCCGATCAGGAAGGGTCCGGGTCGGGATCGGCGTCGCCCTCGGACTGCGTCACGGCAGCGCCCGAGAAACGGCGGACCTGTTCGCGGTAGCTCGCTTTGCCGGAGAGCGAGGCAGGCTCCGTGTCCGGGATCATCACCGACGGCGAACCCGCCGGCCGCGACGCCTTCTGGTGGTAGCACTTGGAGAGCAATTCGGCCATCAGCGACTCCATCTCCACCGCCATGACCTCGACCCGCTTGGTGAAATACGTGTAGGCGATCAGCGTCGGGATCGCGATGGCGAGGCCGAAGATCGTCGTGTTGAGCGCCTCCGCGATGCCCAAGGCCACGCCGCCCGTGTCGGCGGCCTGCTTGCCGCTGCCGAGACCGGAGAACACGTTGACCAACCCTGAGATGGCTCCCAGCAGCCCGAGTAGAGGCGAGATGCCGACGATCAGTTCGAGGACGGAGAGTCCGCCTTCGAGCCGCATGATCTCGCGCCGCGCGGCCGTCTGCACGGCCTCGGTGTTCTCCATCCGCGAGACGCGCAGGTGGTTGAGCGCCACGCGGGTGAGGGTGGACAGGGCGGTCGGGTCGTCGCCGACCAGGCGCGAGAGTTGTTCGGCGCTGCCGCCGGGCTGGAAACGCTCGATCTCGTTTTCCACGATCCCCGGCAGGACGTTCTCGCGTTTGAGCGCGAAGATCCGCAGCAGCACGATGGTCATGGCCACCAAAGAGCAGGCCGCGAGGGGGATCATGAACCATCCGCCCTTGGTGAAAAACGTCGTGATCGTGTCGAGCGGCGACGCCAGGAACGTCGGCCGCCACAGGAGCGGGAAGGCGTGAGAAATCATCGGCGGTCGGAGGATAGCAGGTGAAAAGCCCTTGCGAAAGGCCCGCCGTGCGACGGCGTCAATGCAGCGCGGCCTCCTGCGGGAGCGGCGTGAGGTCGAAGGTGATGTCCAGGCCCAGCTTGCCGTGAAGTTCCTGCGCGACATCCTCCGGCATGGGCGGCAGGCGCGCGACGACGACGGCCTGCAAGGCGATGGAGCCGAACAAAACGTCCGCCGTGTTCGAGACGATGCGCGGGCTGATCACCAGCCCGTCCTTGTCGATGGTGCAATGGATGATGGCGGCGCCAAACGTCCTGTCCCGGCGGCGTTCGACGGCGCGGCTCCAGATGGATTTGATCATCTGCGTCACCTGATAGGTGTAGCGGCTGGCCGGGGTCGCCAACGTGTCCACCCCGCCCGGGCCGCGCACGTTGCTGGAGCCGTTCTCCGCGCTGCGCAGGGAACCCACGGGCGGCGTGGGGCTGGTTTTGCCCGACGGCCGGTCCAGCGGCTTCGGCAGCGGGGGAGAGGTCGAGCGGATCGACGGATCGAACGGGTCTTCCGGCGGGGGGGAAGGAGTGGCCATCGCCATCGCGAACTCGTCCGGGGCCGCCGTCGGGGCCGGGGTGGCCGCTGGCGGCGGCACCGTGGCGTCAGGACGGGGCGTGGCGTCCGGACGATGCACGAACCGGTCGGGCTGTGGCAGGGCGGGGGCGGTCAACGGCGGCAGCGTGGGTGCAGGTGGTTCCGCCCGGGACACGATGCCGAGCGCGGGCGGCCGGGGATCGAATTGGAACGAAGCCATTCGCTTACCCGCCTGCGTAGCGCCGGGAGGCTTGCCGTCGCTTTGCTCGGGCGAGGAGGCCTTGGTGGTGCGGTCGGCACGCACCGCGTCGGCGGACGGGTGGGAATCCGTGTCTGGACCGGTGGCTTCCACGAGCTTCAGTGTCGTCGGGATCGGCGTGGCTTCCGGTTCGAGGATGGGCGGCGGCGTGGCGGGCGGGTCTTCCTGCGCCACCTCCAGCTTGATCGGGTCGTCGGGCGGGGGCGCGGGTGGTGCCGGCGGTTGCAAGGCCACGATCACGGCAAAAATCAGCAGCGCGATCCCGTGCAGGAGCACCGAACCGAGGAACGCCAACGCAACTCTTTGACGCTTGGGATGCATCGCGCGCAAACTACTCCATCTTCGTCTTTGATGGAAGGTTCCTGTTTGTGCCGTTGCGTCACAAGCGGAACAGGTCCCGGGCCGGCCACATCGCGCCCTCGTGCAGCACGGCCACCTCGTGCAGCACCGACTCCCGGGCGCACCACGTCACGTCGTCGTGCAGGCCGAGGCGGACGAGCCGACGACCGTTTTCAGAGGCCAACAGCGCGCCTTTCAACGTGCCGCGGGAGGAATCGTACAACGCCAGCATGGCCCCCGTCGCATCGTCCAGGCT